>JABGVH010000128.1 GCA_018646195.1 Halobacteriovoraceae bacterium | reverse complement strand
TACCGCTCTGGGGCAACAGTATAAACGCCAGAAGAACTTCTATGAGGCAAAATTCTATTTCATAAAGGCCTGCGATCAATACAATATCAATGGCTGCCAATTGGCGGGAGAAGTTCTCTTAATACATGAAAAGAAAGTCGCCGATGCTGAACCCTTCTTAACCATGGCCTGTCGAGGCCAAAATCAAATAGGCTGCTATAATTTGGCCTGTGTGCATGCCTTGCTGAATAAAAAGAACAAAGCTCTGCATTCTCTAGAGGAAGCTTTAAAACTAGGCTTTAAAGAATGGGAACATGTTCTTAAAGATCCCGACTTGAAGAATATTCAAAAATTAAAAGATTTTGGAAACTTAATTGAAAAATATAAAAAATTAAAAATAAATTAGAAATTTTCTTTTTCCACTAGACCTAGATAATCAATTTCAGATTCATTTTCCATTAGAGAATCAAATTCATCGGCCCATTTTTTATCGTCTTCCGAGAAGCTGGCAATAGCTCTGTTTTGAAGACTGATTTCGTTTCGAAGCGCCTTGCTCCTCGCTATTGCGTCGTTGGCATCCGAAAAGGTCTGAGCGCTGTCGATTGAAGCATCGTAGCTGCCAAACTCTTCTGAGGCGAAGGCGTTAGATGAAACTAAAATGATAAGGAATACTATTAAAATGAAAGGCTTCAAAGTCATCGCGGTACCTCCTGTACTGATTAACTCTACAAATAAAGTATAACAAAAATGGTAGGAATTAATAGGGGCAAGTTTCTCAAAAGTTGTGTAGCTATCAGTAGTTACCTGTAACCTGTCAGAAGATGATAGAAAAATTATTCATTGTTGTCACAAAATAGCCCCACACTGACACTTACTTTTATGAGTCTAAGAATCTTCTTTATTTTACTACTGCTTTTTTTGACCATTCCAAAAGGAAGGGCGAAAGGCGCAATGACTGGCAAAATGGCGCCCGAATTTGGCAATTTAGTGTGGTTTGATAAAGTGGGCCGGCCTATTAAAAAGGCGCCAACTCTCAAGAGTGCCAGAGGTAAGGTGATCTATCTGCATTTCTTTCAGAGCTGGTGCCCAGGCTGCCTTTCGTCCGGGCTACCGACCATTAAAGAGGTTTCTGAGCATTACAGTGACAACTCTAAGGCGCTTTTTTACGCCATCCAAACGGTTTTTGAAGGCTTCGGAAGCAATACTGTGAAGAAAGTTCTAAGCATCAAACAGCGCTTCAAACTAAATATCCCAATGGCCCACGATGACGGCTCAAGAGAGGGGTTAAAGAAATCGATCATGATGTACAAGTACCGCTCAAGGGGAACTCCCTGGACGGTGATTATAGACCCCGCTGGCAAAGTGGTATTCGACGGCTTCCATATAACCGCTAAAGCCGCCTCGACGATTATAGATCAACTGCTTAAGTCTTCAAAATAACTAGCATTTTCAACATTTATCCCTCAAAATACTAAGAAAATAGTCCGTCCCCCGTCATCCCTTTAGAAACGGAGTAAATATGGTCCGCAGATCGCCAGAAGGGCGAGAATGGTTCCGACAGACTCTTATTAGGCTTGAAGGGCCGCTGCTTAGGTATACCCGAAAGATCACCGGTGATCTGGAGAGTGCCAAAGAAGTGGTTCAAGAAAGCCTTTTAAAACTGTGGAAGCAAAATCTCGCAGAGATTAGAGGGCACGTCGCCCCCTGGCTCTATACCGTCTGTCGTAACCAGGCCATCGACTTCAAACGAAGGGACAAGGGCATGACCGAATTGGACGACAATTTAATCAGCTATGAAAGTTATCCAGAACAAGAACTGCAAAAGAAAGAGGTCTTTTCTGAAATTGCCAAACTTTCAAGCAAGCACCAGGAAGTGCTGCTCCTCAAATTTCAAGAGGGGATGAGCTATAAAGAAATCGCCAAAATTACCGGACATTCCGAATCCAATGTGGGCCTTCTAATACATGAAGGCATGAAAGTCTTGCGAGAGACTCTCAATGAAGGAGGTCAAAATGAGTAAACTAATTAACGATCCTCGGCTGACCGCCTACGCACTTGGAGAACTCCCAAAAACCGAAATCAAGGAGTTTGAAATGGAATTGCAAGACGATCAAAAGGCCCAACGCGAGGTCGAACAAATCAAAAAAACCGCCAACCTTTTAAAAGGTGGGCTCAGCGAAGAAAAAAGTGAACGCTTAGATGCCAGTCAAAGGGAAGAGATCTACGGCAAAGGCCCCAAGGAATCTTTCTGGTCAAAGAACTGGAAACTAGTCTCAGGCCTCTCCACCGCCACGGCGGCCTTGGTGCTCGTCGGCCTCAATGTCACCAGCATTCTCGACCAGCAGCTTACCCAAAAGAAAAATGCCATGCAAGAGGTCGCTAAAAGCTTTGATGCAAAAAAAGAAGCGACGACGGCCAAAGCAGCTGGCGATAAGCTAGAAAGAGTTGGTTATAAAGACGCGGACTTGAATCAAGAACCAGGGAAAACGGTAGTTAGTGAAAAAATAGCTGCTAGTCCAAAAAGACCTAACTCCTTTATGCGCGGGAAGAAGAACAAAGCAAAAATGGATAATTTTAGCCTCGGCAAACGAAGGGCCTTGAAGAAAGTAAGCCGTGTAATGGAAGCTGAAGAAGTTGCTATATCCAATATGCCTGTGCCTTCGGCGGCAGGAATGGGTGGTGCTCAAGGTTTAGTGGAGAGCAAGGTGGCGCGTTCGCTTTTGATTTCGCCACCAGTTGAGCCTCCCGTTCCAGCACTCTACGATCAGAAGAGTAGTACTGAGCAGTATGACAAGCTGACGGTTAATCCTTTTAAGGAAGTGGGCAATGAACCGCTCAGTACTTTCAGCGTCGACGTCGACACCGCTAGCTACTCAAATATGCGGCGTTTTTTAAATCAGGGGACATTGCCTCCTGCCGATAGTGTGCGGATTGAAGAATTAATTAATTACTTTAGTTACGATTATAAGATTCCTGGAAAGAGTGAAGCGCCTTTTTCAGTTAATCTTGAAATCGCCAAGTCTCCCTGGAAGAAGGGCCATAAATTGGTTCGGATTGGACTCAAGGGGTTCGAAGTGGCGGCGCATGAGCGTCCAGCTTCTAATATTGTCTTCTTGTTAGATGTTTCCGGTTCTATGAGTGCTCCCAATAAGCTTCCCCTATTAAAGGAGAGTATGAAGCTTCTGTTGAGAAAGCTCGATGAGCGCGACCGAGTGGCGATTGTAGTTTACGCCGGGGCCTCAGGAATGGTTCTCGATTCAACAAGCGCCAACAATAAGGTGAAAATCATGGCGGCACTTAATAAGTTGCAGGCCGGAGGTTCTACCAACGCCGGTGCTGGCATTCAGCTGGCCTATGACGTCGCCAAGAAGAACTTCATTAAAGGTGGTGTTAATAGGGTGATTCTGGCGACTGATGGCGATTTTAATGTCGGAATTACCAGTAGGGGAGGGCTTTTAGAGGAGATTAAAAAGCGCGCTGCTGGCAAAATTTTTCTAACAGTTCTAGGTCTTGGAATGGGCAATTATAAGGATGGCCGGATGGAGGCGATCGCCAATAAGGGCAACGGAAGTTACGCCTATATCGATAATATGAACGAGGCCAAGAAAGTTTTTGTCAACGACCTCTCTGGTACTCTGATTACAATCGCCAAGGACGTCAAAATTCAGGTGGAGTTCAATCCCTCAAAGGTTTCAGCTTATCGCTTGGTGGGTTATGAGAATCGCGTGATGGCGGCCCAGGACTTTAATAATGATAAGAAGGATGCTGGGGAGATTGGTGCCGGGCACACAGTCACAGCACTTTACGAAATAGTTCCAGTGGGTGTCGATTACAGTGGCCCAGGCATTGATAAGCTTAAATACCAAAAAAATAAGGCGAAGAAAAAAGTTCCTGGAGTTGCTGGCAAGTATTCCAATGAGCTTTTAACAGTTAAGCTTCGCTACAAAAAACCTGAGGCAACAGTCAGTACCAAAATCTCTGTTCCTCTCAATGATAGTAGCGTGGAATTGAGTAAGGCCTCTGATGATTTTCGTCACGCTGTCGCGGTGGCGAGCTTTGGCATGATGCTTAAGCGCGATAAAAACCTCGGAGAGTTCAATTTCTCTAAAATTCGAGGTTTGGCACAGGGCGCAAAAGGTGCCGACAAACACGGCTACCGTCAGGAATTCCTAGAGCTTATGGATCTTGCTCAGGATATTCAAAAAAATACTCTTAAGTAGAATAAGCAGTCAGCAGTATTGCGAAGTCGGGCCGGTAAAGATTACACCGGCCCTATTTTCTTTTTGGGATCATGGCATAAAACTCTCTGAATATTTAAGTCCCTAATAAATCGAGGAGAGAGCGATGAAACATATCCTACTAGGACTCTTGGTAGTCTTATCTTTTAATACCTACGCAAAAAATAATAAGGCCATGACTGGAACTCTTAAAGCGACAGTCGACGAAGTTTTCTGTGGCGAGATGGACCCAATGGTTTGGGGAGATATCTGCCTGATCTTAGTCAGTAAAGGAAATAAGAAATACGGAATTGTTGCTGACCATGAAGGTTTCTTTGAAGATTATGACCTCGAGGGAGAGGCCTCGCAATTAAACGGTCACCCTATTACAGTCGATTTCACAGAAGTTGAAAGAATAGAAAGCAAGAGCAAGAGAAGAATTCTTCGCCGCTACGCCAAGGGTTACTTTTTTGTTACGGCCAGTAGCGCCAAGGCGATGAGCTTCCCTTACGCTGAGAGAGCGACTTCTTACAATGATAAATTTTATAAGGCCGGTCTATACGTTGATAATCAAAACGTTCTCGGTGACGGCTTCTACGACATGGTTGACCCTGAGGAAATGTGCTTTCGTGGTTCAATCTATGCCCTTAAAAAACTAGTTAAAGATGCCCGCGAAGACCTTTCTGAAATGTTTGGATCAGACGAAGTTTCTGTGACTAGTCTTACTGTCAGTCGCTCTAAGCACACCATGTTTATCACAATGTTTGATGATTTTAGCTGGTCAGATCAAGGCGCAAATGAAGAAGATCGAGCGGATTTTACTACTGAGTATGAAGTTTACTCATGTGGAGAGAATGAATATTAAAAAGTTTTGGAGCAGATAACCCCACAACGCCGAGGAGAGAGTATGAAATTATTTGGACTTCTATTTCTATTGGCCACAACAGCAATGGCGAATAATCAAATGGAAAATTTAGACCGTCAAGCGTCACAAGAGCTTTACAATAAGCTTAACGTGCGAATTAAAGTTGAGAGAACTCAACACAATTCAGTTCTTAGAATTAAAGAAGTTTCTGGAGTTTACTGTGTTTCTGAAATGAAATACGGCCAGGCCGGAAATTTGAGAACAAAGGTTGATTGCCGCATTCAAGCTTACTTAAGCGAAAATCAATTGGAAGTTTTCTATAATAGCATCAATGAATTAGAGCAAAACCAACTAAGCAACCGTCCAGGCGGAACAAGCTATAGCTGGAAAACTGTTACTGGTTCATTAAAAATAGTTAAGGCCACTACAGGTTCTTATCTTGGTGGTAATACTATCGAGCTTACAAGAAACCCAATTCCTGCTGCACTTCCTTTTCCTGACGTAAATCCTTTTCCAGGACAGAAAATGCGTACAGTAAAAACTACAGGTCGCGAAGCGAAGAAAATTTGGCGTTCATTGAATGTCGTTGAAACTCAAGTTTATGGAAATGGCCCTATCGGTGGCAATCACTTGGGACTTAGAAAAACTCAAAAACAAGTTGGATCATTAACTTGTACCAAAACTCCTGGGCCACAAACCTACGGAAATGGACCTGGTAACGGACGCGCTCGTATTGAGTGTCAGATGACCGGCGTTGTTAAAAGACCTAACGGCCCAGTTTTTCCTTACTAATTGAATAACGTTTAACCGTAGTTAAACCAGTCGCTCAAAACGGGCGACTGATTTTTCTACGATATCGAGTGAGCCCTGCCAAAATTCTTTCTCTTCAATACTTTTAGAGAGGTGTTTTTTGATCAAGTCGACTGCATTCATAGATCCAGTATCCCTTAAAATTTTAATATAGAGCTGGTTGAAGTCGTCGCCAAAGTTTTCTCTTTGGGCGTAGATTCCCAAGCTGAAGAGGTATCCAAATAGGTAGGGGTAATTGTAAAAACCGAGCTGGCTGATAGAAAAATGCAGCTTAGAGGCCCAGTACATTTCATCGTATTGACTAAGAGAATCTCCGTACCAAAGCTTCCAGGCCTGTCCCATTTGCTCTTTGAGTTCGCTAGGGGAGAGTGGACGCTCCTTTCTTTTTTCGATCATTGATTTCTCAAATTCAAAGCGCGCGGGAATATTACATAACATCGCCCCGGCCGATTCGGCATCTTGCCAGGCAATTTCAAATTTCTGGTCGTCATTTTGGCACTTCTCAAAGAGAAAATCCCTAACCAAAGTCTCGCCAAAGATAGAGGCGGTTTCGGCAGTAGTCATAGCATAGTGAGTTTTACTTATGGGCATGTCTCGCATTACCCAAGAGTGATAGGCATGCCCTAGTTCGTGGGCCAGGGTAATAACATTGCCCATGCTGCCATCGAAAGTCATAAAAACACGGGGTTCTCTTTGTTTTGCAAAGCCTGTGCAATAAGCTCCGGGGGAGCGGGCCTCAGTTTCCTTGGCGTCTATCCAATTCTTCTTATGCATCATATGTACAAACTCGCCCATCTCAGGTGCCAGGCCACTATAGGCCTCAGCGATGGTGTCGATCGCCTCACTAAAACTATAGCTTTTACCGGCCGTTCCTCTTTTTGGCGCCGGGGAAAGTATGTCCCATGGGGCAAGGGTTTTAATTCCAAGTGCCTTGGCCATGGCACCATGTGCTCTTTGGCCGACCTGCCTATTTTCAAAAGTAGTCTCCATCAAGGAGTTTAGTGTTTTGCGCGTGATGTGACTTTGGTGGCAGCTCTTGTCTAGGTAGTGAAACTCTTTGATGCTTGAGCGGAATTGATTTTCTTCAAGGCGCCAGCCATTTAATGAATTTAGAATTGAGGCGACAGTTTCGCTGTGGACCTCCCAAGCGGCGTTGATGCCTTTCCAGGCCGCCTCTCTTTTGGGACGGTCTCCTTGTCGCAAAAGGCTTGAGGCATTGGCGAACCCCAAGGTTTCTCCATCAACATTGCACTCTAGATTTCCGGCCAGGGTAAAGTAGAGTTTGCCCCAGGCGTGTAGCCCGTCTTCTGCCAATCCCTTGGTCAATTTTTCCTCGGAATTATTGAGCATAAAGTCTCTTAGCTGGCGATTATGATCAATCTCAAAACTCATATCTAAGATTTCGGAGTCTTTTTTCAAAAGTGTGATAGCGGTTTCTGAGGCACCGGTAATAAAAAGATCTACTGGAGTAGAGAGCTTGCCAAGCTCTGTGAATATTTTAGAAACTGTCGCCAAGAGCTGCTTTGCTGCCTCGTTTTTAGCATCGACAGAGACCAGGCAATTGCAATAGGTGCTGACTGTCATTAATTCAATCCCTATACTTTGGCATTCTTTTAAAATATTTTGGACCGCAGGGATGGCCTCAATTTCTTTTGCCCTTAAGTCTGTTAAGCACTCGGCGACCAGGTTCGCATCAGCTGTAAGTGCCACGCTTTTTTCTCTCGCTAACTTTAAAGTGTTTTCAATTTTAGGGTCGTTAAGAGAGGTAAAAATTTGAGAATTGTCCCAAGTGGTACAGTCGTTCATGGCCATTTCCTTAGTGAGTTAGGGGTCAGACAGTTATAAGTCGATACTTTTGTCTTGGCAATTTGATAGGTAGGTTCGCAGCAAAAAAGTATTATAGGTTAAGGCGCATTCCTTAAAAGTTAAGCTTTTGCCTTCTTTTTTAAGGCCAGTGATTACATTTCCCTCTTCGACTGTTATTGCGCAGCTCGTAGCAAAAAGTAAAACAGAAGTGATGAAGAAAGATTTAAACATGTTAAAATAATAACATGGAAAAAGATTTTGTAACTTGGTTTGGGGACTTCTTCTCGTTAATTAGCGATGTCTTACTTGTTTTAATAGGGCTTGCACCCCTCATTTATGGCCTTTTGAAATTCAAAAAAGTAACACGCCTTTGGCGCTTTCTATTACCTGGATTAATCTTTCTTGGGCTAGGGCTGTACCAAATTAAGCTCTACCATAGATCAGAGCTATTACTTGAGTATAAAACTCAATGGCAAAATCAATTGACCTTGGAAGAACGAGACCGATTGGATGATTTGATTTATGACTACACTCTTTTTTCTTTTTATTGGGCGCCAGAATTTCGTCAAAAGGCCTATATTAGACACCCCGGAAAAACTCCCAGGCCATAGGAATCGCAGTATAATTCGGGTAGAATTAGTATAAAGGAACTTGAGTGTCAGAAAGTGAAGAGTATTCATTAATTATTCTTGGTAAGGTTAATCCTGAGGCGCCACTACCTTCTGATATCTATCTACATGTCGATAAGAAATATATAAAATTCCGCTCAAAAGGGGACATGATTACCCAGCAAAAATTTGACCTCTTTATTTCCAAAGGTGTTAAGAACCTCTACGTAAAAAATGAAGACATCATGATGTTTTTGGAGTGGATTAGCGAAACTGCCGAAGAAGAAATTGAAGGCCTGGTTGCCGAAGGCGGTGAAGAAAACCGCGGTGTTTTCGAAAGAAGCGCTGGCATGAAAGAAAAAGTCTACGATGTTTTTATAGAAGAAGAACTTTCAACTGAAACTGTAGGGGTTATACAAGAGCAAGTCGCCAGTTTCGTCGAGGGTATTCAAGATGATCCGCTGGCCGCCAAAGCAATCAGGGCCTTAATGGAAAAAAACGCCTCAATTGCCGACCACTCAGTAAATGTCGCCAACTTGGCGGTTTATCTTGGAATGGCCTTGGGTCATGGCCACCAATTCGTACTAGAAAATATATACATGGGTTCCATTTTTCACGACTACGGCAAGGCAAAAATTCCGGCACACTTACTTGAAAATTCTGGTGACCGTCTGTATTCCCAGGCGATAAATGACCATCCATTAACGGGATGTAAGGTCATTGAAAAATCCAGTGGTGTACCAAAGCAAGTTTTTTCTATCATCCGTCAGCACCATGAACAATGGAATGGCGGCGGTTATCCGCAAGGTCTCAAGGCCGATGAAATCTACGATTTGGCACAAGTAGTGGCGCTGGCCAATACCTTTGATAATTTACTTCAAGAGCATAAAAGGCTACCTCAAGCTGAGAAATTCAAACGCGCCATTAAATATATTGAAATGCAAAATGGAAAAATGTTTTCGCCAAAACTTTACCCAAGAGTATTGGATGCATTAAAACTGGCCTTTGGAAATTTTAAACGAGATACAGTAGTTAGCTAAGGAATAATAGATGGACGATTTAACCAAACATTTTCGAAACATTAAAATCTTTGATAATTTAACTGACCAACAAGTGGAAAGTATTTTATTAATCGCTGAAAAACGACTTATAGCTTCGGGTGAAGTGGTTATGCGAGACGCTGAACCTAGTTGTGAATTATTGCTTATTATTAGCGGCTCATTTGAGGTTCGAAATGGTGATATTTCTCTCGCTAAAATAGTCGATGCTGGGATTGTTGGAGAAATGGGAGTTTTTACCGAGCAAACTCATTGTGCCGACGTGGTGGCCCTAATGGAAACCAAGGCATTATCGGTTCCTAAAAAAGAGCTCTTCGACTTAATAGAAAAAGACAAAGACTTAGGTCTCAAAATTTATCAAAATATCATCGTCGTTTTGGCGAGACATCTTCGCGATCACAATCTCTATCTAGAATTTTCAGACGCCTTAGGAAACTAAGCTGCAATTTGCCGCTAAAAGAGCTTATTATATATATATTATAGGTACGCAGATCCCTAAGGGTTTTTCCCCTTAAACCTGATCTTCACCAATTAAAGAAAAAAAGAAAAATAAAGCAAAGGAGTTTGCATGGGTGAACATGACTCAGTTTTAGTTTTGGATGACGAAGAGGCGATACGCGAAGTAGTCTGCGAAGCGCTAGAAGATCATTTTGGCGATATACGAACCGCTCCCGATTTAGCGACGGCCAAGACTCACTTAGAGGCCACCGCATTTGATGTCGTCATTCTTGATATCAATTTAAAAGGTGAAAATGGCGGAGAAATCCTGAAATTCCTCAAAGACAATGAGACACCTAATAAAGAGGTTCCTATATTAATAATTTCAGGACTGCTTAACCCCGAATTTATGGAACGGAACCAAGAGCGAATTGAGATGCTCGAAAAACCATTTGGCCAAACTAAGTTATTAGAAAAAATCAATAAACTACTCAACCTATCAGATAAGGCCAATGCCCCTGAGCCAGAAGAACCTGAACAAGAAGAGCCCGACCTGGATGATGACTTAAAAGATATTTTAGGGAGTTAAAAAAAGGGGTGGGAGACCTTAGAAGAGGGAACTTCCAAGATCTCCCAGCAAAAAATGGGGTGAGGGACGAATCCCTCAAAAAATTAAACTCTAATGGTACACACACCTGTGGATTCGAGGCCTCGGAGTGAGAGGCGATCGTATTGGGGCACAAGAACGTTCGGGTCTAGTATTTCTAGTTTAATAATATCTTTCTTATAAGTACTTCCGCCATAATCAACTTCAAATTCAGCGGTCATTAGGTGATCACCACTAGTGGTATCTCCTCTTTCAGTGCCGTCGGCGGTACCGTACTGGGCCGCGACCATTCTAATCATAGAGTTGGTTGTAACAGCGGAACCACAGAAACTTTTAATAGTACGGTTAATAAAGCGCTTCACTGCTGGAGTCACTTGAGTCCAGGAGGGAAAATAAACCACTTGAGAATCTGCCCTGGCAGTAGGGGGTGCTATGGTCAGAATCAATGTGAGAATTAGGGCGATCTTCGTCAGGGCCTTCATTTCTCTTCTCCGTTGTGGTTTCGTTTGTGCTGGAGCATTCATACCACCTCTCAAAAATTGGTAAACAATATACGACTATTCAAGTCAATATTTCTTTAACAAGTTTTGTGAACGATTCACTCACAAGTGTTGTGAATAATTACTTCACAAATCCTGTGAACATCCGACAAGTTAGTACAGCTATGAAAACTAAAGCACCTAGCATCTTTAATTACGACGACTACAGGGACTTCCTTGGGGACTATTACGTCTTCAAAAAGGCCACTGCTGACTATTGGTCATATGGACTTTGGATTCGCAAATTGGGTTTAAAAAGCGTCTCAGCACTTACTATGATTGTTAAAAAGCAACGCCATATGGGACCCAATATGATTCCAAAATTCCTGGAGTTCTTTCAATTTCCTGAGGAAGAAGAACAGCATTTCCTTGAAATGATCCGGCTTATTAAGGCCTCTAAGGGAGATCCCAAACTTCTAGTGCTCTTAAAAAACCGCCAATCAAATGGCCAGCAACAAAAGCAAAAGACTAAGGTAATAGAAAAAATAGGTGAGGGGCTCGATCCCCATCGCCAATTAGTTTTTCAATGGGGCTCCTATGCCGTTCGCGAAATGAGCGGATTAAAAGATTTTAAGGCAGATCCGGACTGGATTTCAAAAAGACTCAATGGCAAGCTCGATAAGCGGGCATCAGAATCCTTTCTAAGCCGTTTAAAAAGTGAGGGCCTGATAGATACTAGTGGCAAAGCAACCTCAAAAGTGATCCGACCCGAGGGTGACTTTAGTAAAAATGAACCGCAGAAATACCATCGCGAATTGATGCAATTGTCGGCCGGTGCTGTCGAACTTCCAATCGAATTGCGCGCCTTGCATGCCTCAACATTGGCGATCAATTCTAAAAAATTAAAAGAGGCCAAGGAACTTATCCGCGAATTTCAAGTGCGCTTTTCAAGTTTGGTTGAGGCGGTTCCTGGTGACGAAGTCTATCAACTCAATATGCAATTTTTCCCATTAACCACTAAGAAATAAGCTAAAATGCCTCTACAGCGCCCCTAAAAGCATTATAAAACTACCCCCCATAATGGTAGTTATAAGGGGTAGAACCAATCCCACAATAATGAGACAGTCCCCTGGCCTTCGATTTTAATTGTGAGGCTATATGGAATATAATACTATTCTCTGATGACTAAACAATATCCCATCCATGAAAAAGTAATTGCGCTTGATGAGCAGTATAAAAACCGCGATCAGCAGGCGATAAAAAATAGTACCTTGCTAGATGCTTCAAGAATTTGCCAGGATCTTTATCTGCCATTATTTCTTACTGAATATTTTTCTAACAACAAAAGAATTCGAAATTTTTTGGAAGTCGGTTCATCCGTTGGAAACCTTACTCTGCCTATTAGATCTTTTGTGGACCGTGTTTTTAGCTTCGATATCTGCCAAGGAGCTATAGATATTTCAAAAGAAACTAATCAAGGCATTCCTGGAATTGAAGTTTTCCAAGCAGATGGTTTGTCCCCTTTAAACTCTAACGCCATTGCTTCACATTTATTCGACTTTATTTATATCAGAGAGTTTCATCCATTCACACGGAATTTCTTTGCCTCCTTAGACGAGGCCAAGGCAATCCAGAAAGAAGCTTTGCTTGCCTATAGCTCACGCCTTGAAGAAAATGGACTCATGGTGATTTACCAAGTTAATACTGTTGACCAAGCCTTTCGTCCCAGTCCAGAGATGATTCCTACTGATTGTAAGCTAGAGCTGGCCTACTATGATCCAAGACTTCTTTCACCCTTTATTCAATTGTTTCGTCGCAATTTAAAGCTGGCCTGTTTTTTCACTAAATTATTTCAACCTCTATTGAGACTTAGAGGTTATCCAACTTACCTTTTTGTTTTAAGGAAAAAAGCTTCTTAAACTTGAAGTCTATTTTTAGGATGATTTTATGCAAAAATTGAGCAGCAATGGATTAGGCCTTCACGCCACTCATAAGATCGAAAACCAACCCAGTATTTTAGAAAATTATAATATTTATGACAGCGATAAGGTGCTGGCCGACTGTATTCAAAAATCGAATGCCGAATGGGCCAGCGATCAGCTGCAAAAATTAGGGTCTGTTCTTGGCAGTTCAGAATTTATTGAACACGGCAATTTGGCCAATAATAATAAGCCGATTTTTCATAGTCACGACCGCCACGGCCACCGGATTGATCAGGTGGAATACCACCCCTCGTATCACCAGCTTTTTAAACTGACGGTTGCTAATGGCATTCATAGTGACCCTTGGGCCAATCCAAAAAGTGGTGCCCATGCCGCACGGGCGGCTAAATTATTTATGACCTATCAAGTGGATCAAGGGCATATTTGTCCCACCACTATGACCTATGGCTGTGTACCGGCGATATCGCGCCAAAAAGAAGTCGCCGATACTTGGCTGCCTAAAATCTTTTCTAATGAGTACGATGGCAGCTTCCGGCCAATCGCTGAAAAATCTGGCGCTACAGTCGGCATGGCGATGACTGAAAAACAGGGGGGCTCAGATGTCCGCTCTAATACAAGTACCGCCTCCCCTATCTCTACTTCAGGGGCCGGCAAGGACTATCTTATTAATGGTCACAAATGGTTCTGTTCGGCGCCAATGAGCGATGCTTTTTTAATGCTCGCCAATACCGACGGCGGGCCATCTTGTTTCTTAGTTCCACGCTGGCTACCCAGTGGAGAAAAAAATAATATTTTTATCCAACGTTTAAAAAATAAATTGGGTGATCACTCTAATGCCTCTAGCGAAATTGAACTTCGGGATACCTTTGGAACTCTGATTGGAGATGAAGGACGCGGAGTTTCTATCATAATAGAAATGGCCAGCCTGACGCGAGTTGATTGTTGCCTAGCGGCCGCCAGCTTAATGCGCCAAGGAGCTGTCCAGGCCTTGCATTACACCAGTCAAAGAAGTGCCTTCGGAGCGCTCCTAACTGAGCAGCCGATCATGCAGAAAGTTTTGGCCGACCTGATACTAGAGAGTGAGGCCTCCACTCGCTTGGCAATCCGCTTGGCCAGCTCCTATGACGCTCTCGACGACCCATTTGAAACCTCTTTTAGAAGAATCGCCACCGCTGCCTCTAAGTATTGGTTGACCAAGAGGAGTATCCAGCACACTGCCGAAGCGATGGAAACTCTGGGCGGAATCGGTTACGTCGAAGAAAGTATTCTAGCGAGGCTCTATCGCCAGGCGCCGGTCAATTCCATTTGGGAAGGTTCTGGCAATGTCATGTGCCTAGATGTCTTGCGGGCGATGCAAAAGGAACCCGACTCCATCGAGGCGCTAGTCAGCGAGCTTTCAAAAAGTTCCGGAATGAATAAGCACTATGACAAGGCCTTTGAAGAGTTGAAAAAGGGACTCTTAAAACCAGCCCTCTTACTCTCCAATGCCCGAGTTTTTGTAGAGGAGACGGCGCTGCTCTTACAGAGTCATATGATGCTGGGGCAATCAGAAGATAAATCGGGGGCGGAGCTCTTTTGCCAGACCCGTCTAACTGGCTCAGGCCCTTCGACTTTTGGCAGGCTTCCTGACTGCTCCCATCTTGAAGGACTTATCCAGCGGGCAAGAGTGCAACCCTAAAATAGTTACACTTTCCTCCCTACTGACAAGAATTGGATGTATGTTGACCACTATGAAATACCTTCTTTTCTTAACAGCATTTTTTGTTATGTCATCTATCGCCCACGCTAGCGATCAGGTGCAGGCTTCAGAGATTGTACTGAGTACCTTTAGCAGTGACCTCTGCACCGGATACCCTGAGGGTACTAAAAAAGAGCCGATGTTATGGGCCCATTGCTGTATCAAGCACGACCTGGCCTATTGGGTGGCCGGAACTCGAAAGGTTCGAAAAGAAGTTGATAAGCGGCTTAAGAGCTGTGTTACGGAAGTCGCCGGAAAAGCGCGAGGGCGCTTGATGTACACCGGAATTCGACTGGGTCACCTCTCCCCTATTAAACACCCCAGCCACTGGGGTCATGCTTGGCCTAAAAAACACCGCAAAACTTACGCGCCATTGACCGAGCAACAAAAAGCGATCGCTTTACAGCAGATCTACAACGCTGAAATTAAACGTGAGTACATCGATCAGGTGGTAAAAGAGTTAAAGCTCTAAACCCCAATATCCGACAAGTAACCTGTGAGAATAGGTCTAATAATACTGCTTTTAATGAGTTGCTCCCAGGCTTGGGCGGCGCGAGTTAACGTAGAAGACTACGCCTGCCACAAAACCACTAACGCCAAACCTCCTTTTTATATATCCGATACCTATAAGCAAGGTGGCCGCGCCTGGGATAATCTTAGAGGTTTGGTTGGCAATGAAAAACATAAGCGGAAAAAATTCCTGCCAATAGGTTCGGTGGTCTATGCCCCGCCGCAATTAAAAGAAACTTATGGTGCCAGCCAGGGAAGAATCCCGGTTAAAGTGCTCTACACTCCACCTCCTACTTTAGATAAAATTCTAAGCGGCACTGAATCTACCCGTGACGACGATGGCAGTTATCAAAGGCGTCGGCTGCGGCCCTTGATGAGCGATATTGAAGGACTCGGACGGGGTGGGCCAGGCGATATTGGTTATATTCATGCCCGCTCGCTAGAGCGCGCCTCAGAGTATGTTTACGTGCTCAATGAGAACTCTCCCCTACTACTTACTAAGGGACCAAAACCCACTGTTCCGATCTATATGAGCATGGTCAAGGAGGGCAAAGGTTACGCTGTTAATCGCTGTTGTTCTAAAGACCATGTCAGTGACCAGGAACATTGCTTTGACTCCTATAAATTTGAATTGCGCCGTTCAGACGATAACTCGGTCTTTAAAGACATGTATATCAGCATGGACTATTGCAATGTTTTTGACTTTGCCCGTCCAATTAAAGATGGAGAGCTTAGTCCGCTGTTAGGTGCAGTAGAGGCGACTCGTATTCAGTATCCTGAAACTGATCTTTTTAATCTGGATATCTTAGTCGGTGAAGGGCTTAGGCCCTACCTGACAAAAATTGCGGTGGACCCGCAAACAAATAAGGGCCCTCACGGCTCGTATCACTATAAGCGCGATGACCATTTTTCCTCCGATACTTGGGCACTGCCCTCTACTTCCTGTGTCTTCAAAAGAATAGCTGAAAAGTGGCAGGCCGAATGCACTGACCCTGGTTGCCAATTACAGTTTGGTGACCTCTACCACGAAGATGCCTGGGGCGTTCACGAAGGGCATGATAGTGGTCGCTGTGTCGATATCCGTCCTTTTAGAAAAGACACTATCGTCGGGGGAATCAAACCAGATGACGATAAAGGACTTACTTATAATGTCCCTGGCACCAGTCGCGACAATCCCCGCTATGACCGCGACAAGACCCGCAAATTTATTCAGCTGCTGATCAAGGCCGGCTCTAAAAGTATTCTCTTCAATGATTCAAAGGTCGAAAAAGGTATTGAAAAAAACTGGATAATTAATCGTGCCACTAACCACAATAATCATATCCACGTCTGCTTCACTCCCAGTGACGACACCGTTCGTGAGACCTGTAAAAATGGTCTATTGAAATAACATTTCTTTTAATTATTAATCTCTGATTTTTTGATAGAGCAGCTTGATAGCGAAGGCGGCAAGCATAACTGCCAAGACCGGTGCCATATGCGCTTTGAGACCGTGGCCTGGAATATAGACACAGGCCATTTGCATCAGCAAGGCCGGCACTAGCCCCGAGGCCAAGGTCAGACCGTAGACAAATTTTCCACTGGGCCTTACAAAACCTTTTCTAAGCATCGCCAGCGCCAGGCCAATTCCTATCAGAGAATAAATTATGTTTTCATAGATACAATGGCCGCGCTTGCCCGCCATACTGAGTTCAAAAGAGGGATTGAAGTAATCGGCCACAAAGAAGCCAACACTTAAAAGCGGCAGGATATAGCTGGCGGTAGACAATTTGCGGGAGATAGTTTGTCCTGGCACTACGTTACAGAAGACGGCGTAGCCTGCTAGTAAGAGTGCCGTAACTCCCATCAACATGCCCATTGAAAAGTAATTGATAGCAAGCAATTGGGAGAGTGAACCCGCTCTGAAACTCTGACCGTAAGTCATTACAAGTCCAGAGGTAAGCGAAAAGCCCAAGGCCCAGATCAGGAAACGGTAATGGGGAGGCATAAGGCGGCCAACCGGCTTCAGTTCCCCTACTAGTGAATCGGTGAATTTGTCTTTATCCATCATTTTCAAAATTCCTTATGATCGATTTGATCGCCCTTGAAATCCTTTTCCTAAGCGCTACTTCACTTATGCCAATTAGTTGAGATGTTTCACTAATCGACCGTCCTTCTAGTTTAGTGAGTATTATCGCCTTTTTGGTACATTCTGGAAGACTCTCTAAAACCTGGCCTATTTTGGACTGACTAGTGAGCTTGCTTTCAGATTCTTGATAGTTTTCATCGGCCAGTTCTTCCCCTAGGTCACTTAGGCTTATCTTGGCCTGGTCCCTGCCGACCTTTCTGAAATGGTCGATTACTTTATAGCGAGTGATGGCGTAGACCCAACCGCTGAAAGAATAGCGAGGATTGTAGGTGGCCAGACCTTTGTGAACCCCT
>JABGVH010000106.1 GCA_018646195.1 Halobacteriovoraceae bacterium | reverse complement strand
TTAAAAAGTTATAATGTAAACAGGACCACTCCTACTGGTGTTGCTGGTAGCAATACTATTTGGCGGATCACCGCTTTTGACCAAGCCGGTAATTTAATGGCCGGGGCGACAAATAAAGCCGAGCTCGATTCCAGGACTTTCACTTTTAGCGATAACTCTGGTGGAACTCTCAATGGCCCGGAAGCGGGTGTGGCGTCATTGACCCCTGCCACAACCCTTACATGGAACCAGACCACGGCGACTGCCAATTTTAACGTCACCCCTTTTAATAAGGCGAATGGTATTGTCGCCGATGATATTCATATTCAAGATGATTTTGGCACCCCCGTCTCGGCCACAAATACTGAGGCGATGACTATTGCCGGCGCCGCAGGAAATCACTTTCATATTCAAAATACTGGCTTCCCTTCAAATGCCACTGCAAATCAAGACTTAGCGACTCGCATCTCTGTCCAATTACAAGATATCTACGGCAATCCGACCTTAGATCCAGCAGTGACAAATGTGACCCTCGCTCTCAACCAAATCTCTGGCTACACCAACACCGGAACTATGAATATTAGCACTACCGATGGTGGTGGGGCTCCCAGCGATATTACGGCAGAGACTCCAAGTTTTGTCGCCAGCTCTTCTCTTTACTACTTTGATATCGCTTACGACGTCGGCCATGTGGTGGAATTACTGGCCAGTCATGCCAGCGTTCCTGGCGGCACCGCCGGGGCAGCTTCTGACGACATGACCTTCACCGTCGTCTCTTCGACAGTCCAGCAATACGCTCTCAATTTTGACATAGCTGGAACTAAAGCGGGTGATCCAGTTGCGGCTTCCTTAGTTGCACAAGATGGTGGCGGCAATACAATCACTGGCCAAGATGGCGTACTCAATACAATTGGCTACACCTTTACCTCTACTAATGCTAGTTTCGATGCGCCTAACGCCAGCCAAACAGTGGCGGGGAATGATCCAGCTGACGGAAGCCTTACCTTTGTCAACGGATCAAGCACTCTGACTTGGCGCTTTTATCAAGGGGGTACCGTGCCCACTGGTCAGGTCACAGTGACCGATAATACCAACACTATTGTGCGGGCCAATCAAAATACCTTGGCGATGCAACCGGCAACAGCATCTGATTACCTTTTTATAAATCCGCTAGAATCTATTATTGCCAGCTCTACCACTCTGACGGCACAGGCACGGGACCAGTACAATAACCTCGATACCAATTATCAGATAGACTTCGACCTAGTCACCGATGGTTCGGCCACCCACGGAACGACGGTTAATATCGCCAACGGAAGCGGGACCATACAAATTAGCGATTTAGTAGCAGAGACAGTCAATCTCTCTATGAATGACGTCAATGTAACGGGGAATAATCTCGATACCGAGGACGTTATTTTTACCGGTCCTCCAGACCACTTCGCTTATATTACTGAACCCATTTCCAACGAAACCATCAATAAAACATTTGGCACCGGTGCAATTGTCGAGGTTCGCGATGCTACCGGAACAAGAGTTTTTGCCGACAATGCAACACCTGTCACCCTCTCCCCTTTCACCAATGCTGCTTGTGGAATCGCAGGCGCGGGAACCTTTACTAATAATACTGGAACCGTGGTGGCCGGTAGGCTGACTCTCGGTACCCTTCAATACGACACCGCCGAAAATATTTTTACCGAAATTAGTGGTGGGGGTTTAACGGTTGCCTGTGCAGTCGCTTCAACCACCGTCTTTGCAAGTCTTGCCATCGATAATCCTCCAGGCGCCAACTTTCAAACAGGTGAAGTTTATACTTTCGAAGTCAGTGGAGGAGTTCCCCCTCTCACAACAGCCGCTAGTGTCTCCAACTCAGGAGGAACTCTTGGATTGGCCTATTCAGGTGGCTCTTGCACCGCTGGTAGAAATTGTTACGACTTCACTCCTGGAACTACGGTGGCAGTCAATGATATTTTTGATATTAGAGATAGCGCCAGCGTTCAGAATATGGCCTCTACCACTAGGCAGACGGATGGATCTATACTCAATAATATTGGAGACCCGGTCGCCTGGGGAAATACCGCTCTCGATGTCTCTAAAACTTTTACCATCAGAAACGATGGAAATATAAATGCCGGCGCCCTGGCGGTTACCTTTAATAGCGCCGATGCAAGTTATTGGGATAAGAATCCAGATTTCTGCGACACCAATACCCTGGCCCCCGCGGCCACCTGTGATATTACAATTACCTTTCTAGGGGCAACAGGAAATACCAATGCCCCTGCCAACGGATTCCAATCTTCCACTTTAGTTGTAATAGGCGCAACCAATGGCACTTCGACCCTCAATTTAACCGCCACCCGCGACGGGGCTATTTTTAATAATATCGGCGACACCGTAGCATGGGGTAATCGCTCGAAAGATTTCCAAAAAACTTTTACCATTCGAAATGATGGCAATGCCAACTCGGGAGTCATTGCCAGCGTATTTACTCCTGGTGATGCCACTTATTGGTCAGTAGATGCCGACGCCTGCAACACTTCAAATCTAAATGCCGCCGCCACTTGTGATATCGATATCACTTTCCTAGGAGAAACTGGTAATAGCGGAAATGTCGCCAACGGTGCCCAAGCCGCGACTCTAACAGTTACCGGCGCAACAGGTGGAGTTACCACCTTAAGTCTTACCGCCACTAGAGACGGTGCCATTTTTAATAATACTGGCGCAGCACCAGGTTGGGGAAATACCGCCAGCGACGTTCAAAAAACTTTCACCATAACAAATAACGGCAATGCCAACTCAGGAGTCATGACTACCGTCTTTACTCCAGCAGATGCTAGCTATTGGTCTGTCGATTCCGATGCCTGTAATACCAGTAATATTAATGGCGCTGCCACCTGCGATATCCAGATAACTTTTCTAGGTGCCTCCGGTAATACTGCCAATCCTGTTAACGGTGCTCAGTCAGCCACCTTAAGTGTCACTGGTGCTACCGGTGGCCAAGAAATTCTAAGCCTAACCGCCACTAGAGATGGTGCTATCTTAAATAATATCGGCCAGACAGGCGCCTATGGAACCACTGGAACCGATGATCAACGAACCTTCACCATTCAAAATGATGGCAATGCCACAACTGGCGCCTTGAGCGTAGTCTTTACTCCAGCTGACGCTGGCTATTGGAGCCTGGATGTCGACAATTGCAATACCGTCACTCTGGGAGCCGCCGCTAATTGTGATATTTCAATAACTTTCTTAGGAGCAACTGGAAACGGTAGCGCTCCCGTCTCTGGGCCACAAGCTGGAACATTAACTATTACCGGGGGTACCGCCGGGATAAGGGTACTCAATTTAACTGGAACGATACCATGATATTACGAATTCTATTATTTCTAACTCTATTTAGTAGCACAACGCTTCGGGCGCAGGAGCAACCGACACTCAATGAGTGCTTTGATAACGCGACAAATATCGACAGCGATAATCCTCTCGACAGGCGATGTATGAAGATCATTGAGGGGCGAGGATTTTCTCAAGTTGATCCCATCCGAAATACCGTTTTTACCTATTGGAAGGAAGTTCTCATTATCAAAGAAAAAGCCGGCCATAATTTTGTCAGAAGAATTCTCTCTGGCCCAAAAACAACTTTTGAGGGAATCAAGCGGGTCCATTTAGAATTTAGGGATAAGCGACTAGTTGTGCTCGACTGTGTTGCGGTCTGCTCGCTAAAAATCTTCCACTCAGGAAGGCATGGAAATATAGTGCCCTTCCATATCATAACTTCAAAAGAACTGGATTCAGATTCCAGCATGACTTTAAATGGACTAGAGAAAGAGGTCATCGTTTGGAGCGCCAACAAAACAGCTTTTTATTCCTATAAGAATGACTCTCGAGTGGCAGGAGAAATTGGCCCTAGTAGAATTCTCGATTACCCGCTGCCTTGCACTTGGGCGAGAGTTCATCCAGAAGGCATCGTCTGCAAGGATGGTCAGAAATTAAGCCTTATTGAATTAAATCAGAACAGCCCTGGTGTCTTAGACAGTATCACCATTGAAGATGGGCCGCTCAATTACAGAATAGAAAATAAGAAAATTATTTTGATCCCTTAGACTTCAATCTTTCCTGAATTAAATTAACCGTGGCCCTCTTGACCAGGAACCATTGAGGAAGACTGCCTTGGAATATTTCAGGTCTTCCCTCTTCCCAAACGTTGAGCACAGGGTCATGGGCGATCGGCTTCCCAAAGTGTAAGCGAAGTTTCCTATTTTTAAAGTAGAAATTAAAGTGGCCTTTGGTAGTATTATTGATCGGCACCCCAATTTTAAATTTCTTAATTTTATGCCTGCCTACGCTTCCAGAATAGAGATACTTCGAAACCCTAAACGTTTCTAATATTTTAACGATCTCCGTCAGGGTTTTACCAATTAAGGGGTAGGTCTCTCCATCTTGCCAGTATTCAGCCTTCTCTAATTGAGAAAAATCAAATTTCTTCTTTCGAAAAGAGTTAGAGCTCTGAAAGAGTAAGTCAAAATCTGAGTTCTTTAGGTAAAAAGACTTGGGACTAACGGCGCTGTTTCCTACACTAGTCTTATTTCCTAAATAATTGTCCCTATAAATGACAAGAGAAAGTTTCTCCATTCGATAGCCGACAATATGCAAAGTTCTCTTCTTTAGAAAAATACTTAGAAAATCAGGTTTGACTCCGGCGGCTTTTCCTCCGCTTTTATTTTTCACAATTACGATTTTACTCAATGCCCGGTACCAATCAGCTACCAATTTTTTTTCTAATTGATAATTTAATTTGATATGTGAAAGCGAACCATTTTCTGAATTAAAATTATTCTTTAAAAAGTGGTCATAAAAACTAATAGAATGGACAGTTGAAAAATCAGCTTCTTTAATTAGGTAATTTGGTGGGGTTTTAGTACAAGAAGAACTATTAAGGACTATGATAGCGTGCATTGGCAGAGTAAGGCACAATCCTAAAAACCACTCTCTTATTTGCCTTATCGCCATAAACATTCTGCCCTTTTCGTATTCCATTATAACGAGTCGAAATCCAATAGCCTACCCTCTTTTTATGGTCAGGGTTGCTACTTCCTATATAACTTCGCAGAGACTTAACTTGGGAATATCCGGTTTGGTAGTTCTGATCGGACGACTGCTCTAACTCTCCTGGTACCCAATGGACTTGAAAAGCGATATCTGTACTCATAGAAAAAACATTAAAAATTCTATTGATATAACGCATTCCTTTTTTAGTCAGCTTACTGGATTCTCCATGGAAGAAATTTGCTCTTCCCATATGAATTTCTAAGTTCCCGTCGCTTTTAACAACCGATGTGTCTTCCGGTTCTCCTAAATGCTCAATGATCTCACTGGCAATTCCTTCAAGGTATTGATAGGATTTTTCTATACTCGCGATACCTCTTGATGCTTTAACTGGGGCCACTTCACTAGGAAATTGTACCTTTATATTAAAATATTTTAATTGATTCTTATCTGACTTAAAATTTGCACCACTTCCAATTACTATTTTGCGAGCCGACAAGTCCCCATCCTCTCTCAGGTACCGCTCAATTTCAGAACTTTGAATAAGAGAAAAAAGATCCTTGGTCAAGGTCTTGCCTTTTGCGTCCTTTAAGTAGTCTTTATAGTAATTACTCGAAATCGAAACTTTCTTATAAGGTGTAGCACTTAGCAATTTTCCGAGGTCATAGAGATGCTTTTTATATTTATCAACTACCCTAGGCGAAAGAATTCCCTGGATGAGGTCACCTGGTAGAATTAAGATCATGGAGTTTTCTGTAGTATCAAAGACTATACTCTTAGGACCAAATTCCCCTTGGAACTTGTCAAAGTAAGCTTCTAAAGCAGTCTTAGTACTCTTCAAGTTTTCACTAACTTTAATACTGCATTCATTAATATTCTTATTTTTCTCAATCCATAATCTCTGGGTTAAGATTTTAGATTTCTCTTTAAGAATTTGCTCTTGTGCCATAGTAAGGTTAGTAGCTGCAAAATAATCACTTCTTTGTCCTAAACTTTTATTTTGTTTTCGTATCCCCTCGTATTTTTGACGAAGAGTTTCAAGTTCATTTATTAAATAGGACCTTTCCTGATCCCACTTCGATACTCTGCGATAAGACTTTCTCGTTTTACTTAAATTCTCTTCCAACCGAGTATTGGCGGTTTTTTCTTGCAGATAAAGATGCTGTATTTCTAAAAATTTCTGTTTCCAATCTTTATTGACCTCAACTACTTTATTAATAGTTTTAAACTTGACGACCTCTCTGAAAACAATTTTTTCTTTAATTTTTATTTTTTCTTTAATTTTCCTTCTTTTCTTCTTTCTAACTACGCGTTTTTTACGAGTCTTCTTTTTCTTTACCCTGATCTTAGCTTTCGTTTTTTTCTTTATATTTTTACTAAGGGCCTTCGCCAGAGAAGGAAGCTTATTAGGAACCGCTGGAGTCTCCCTTTTGAACATTTTTTTGGCAGGTACAATCTTTTTTACTACTATTTTTGGATACTGGGTTGGGTTAGGAATACTAATAATATCCCCTTCCTGTAAATCATTACCACTTCTAAGCTGCTCATTGCTTTCTAAAATCTTTTTCCAATTGCTATTATTTCCGTAAAATTTGCCAGAAATAGCTTTTAGATCATCACCACTTCGAACTCTATAGTAGACTGAGTCTGCAAAACTGCTGGTAAATAAGGCAGTAAGCATCAAAGTATAGGTTAATAAGAATAGATATTTTTTAAGCAATTGATTCTCCTAACTAACCTATCGGAAAACTATGATATATTTTTATGAAATTCTTAAGATTATAGTAAAGAAGAGGCTAACACTTGAGTGTTTTAATTAAGCTTTTTATATTTCGCAAACTATTTGAGTGAGCGGGCGCACAAGTAGGCGGAAGCCCATGCCCATTGAAAATTATAGCCTCCCAACTGACCAGTTACGTCAACTACTTCTCCTATGAAAAAAAGTCCTTCTTGCAGCTGACTTTGCATTGTCTGGGGGTCAATTTCACTTGTTGAGACACCGCCGAGAGTGACTTCGGCCTTGCGATAGCCCTCAGTACCTAGAGGGTTAAACTTATCTCGGTGAATAAATTCAATTAATTTTTCTTTATTCTTGTTTGAGATCTCTCCCAATTTCAAACTCCAATCGACGCCGACTTTACCGGCAATCAACTCAGCAAAACGACTGGGAAAAAAATTAGTCAAAATAGATTTTAAAGTGCGATCAGAGTATTTTAAATGGGGCGCTATTTTCTTGCCAGGTAACCAGTCGATAGTCAGTAATTTTCCTTGCGCCCAATAAAGAGATATTTTTAAGATCGCTGGTCCACTTAATCCTTTGTGGGTAAAAAGAATATAGTGCCTGATTTTTTTTCCGCCGCAGGAAATTTCAGCTTCTATAGAAACTCCCGAGAGCTTGGAATAGTCTGTCCCTAAAAAAGGCACAAGCCCTGGTTGAGTTGTCACTAGGGAATGGCCAAATTTTTGGCCAATTTGGTGACCAAAGGGGCTCGCTCCAATGCTTGTCAGTGCCAGCCCGCCAGTTGCCACCACTAAGTTTCGAGAGCGATAACGGTTTTTCTGACTATTCACTAGAAAAAAGTCTCCGTCTCTAACGACTTCTATTTCTTTTTCCTTATACCTTAGAGCGACCTCGCCACTGCGGCATTCCGACAATAACATATTTAAAATTTCTTTAGCAGAGCCAGCACAGAATAATTGGCCCGACTCCTTTTCGAAATAACTAATCTTATAGGACTCAACTAGCGAGACAAAATCTTTAGGAGTGTATTCGGCCAGGGCGTACTTATGAAAATGCCTTTCACTCCCAACATAATCCTTTGGACTGGTGTAAAGATTGGTAAAATTGCAGCGGCCCCCCCCTGAGATAAGAATCTTTTTTCCAGCAGTTTCATTATGTTCCAGTAGAGCGACACTCTTGCCCCTCTTACCCACTTCAGCAGCACACATTAGCCCTGCCGCCCCCGCTCCAATAATAATGCATTCAAATTCTTCACTTTCCATAATTTAAATATTTGGTATATCCTCATAGTATAAACGTTTAGGGAGAAAGCTGAATATACAGGTATAAAAAATCAAGTCTTCTATATTATACACTTTCTCTTCTCTTTCATTGGTCCTACTTAATTCTTCCTGCAAATGGCCAAATGACTGCATAAACTTATCGGCACTCTCTTTGGTTATAAGATACTCTCCAATGGTAAAGGAACCTTTTTCATCATTGGCCCCTTTAAAATTCTTTGCATCTCCCACAATTGACGATAAATTATTTACAGTAGTCTGAATAAGGTGTTTTCCCAGTCCCGACTTCTCTCCCACGGTCATATAGCCTTCAATAAGAAAAACTATCTTGTCGTTAGCATGCCTTTCGAGCAGTCCCAATTGCTCTAGCTTTTTAAGATACTTGGTCATTGAGAGCGCTTTAATTTGATATTTTTTCATCACCTGCTTTACTGTCATTTTCATTTCGTACATCAGATGAAAGAGATAAAAATAATTGGTATTTTTCGAAAAGAACTTGTCCTGTTCTGGACTTAGCTGGTACTCGTGGGCACTTTCTTTTTGAATGGTAGTCGCCAGGTCAAAAAAAGAGATTCCCACTACCTCGCAGATGGCCTCAATTTTTGAGAGCGCTCCATCACTGGCGGTCATTGTGCGTTTTACACTGGACTCACTGATTCCTAGCTTTAGGGAAAGGCTCGAGTAACGAATCCTTTTATTTTTAAGAATTTTCTTCAGCTCTGCCATCAGCAGTTGGTAATTGGAGCTTTTTTTCATATATAGTCCTATATTTTAATACTTTTTAGCAAACTCTTGAATAAAGTTCAAGTCATGTTAAAAAGGTTTCAACGATTAAATGGCAAATAGGAGCTAGCAATGACAAATTTCGCAGGATTATTAAAAGGTATATTTCACGCATTGATGGTCGGTCCCCAATTGATGATCAAGGACGCTAAAAAGGGCCCAGTCTGCAGTGCTCGTCCCCATGGCAATCCATTCATAGGTCTTTAACTGGCCTTTTTAAGGGCACTGTCCTAGAATTCAGAAAACTACCGGAGCCCCTATGAAAGCCATATTATTTTGCATTGCACTTTTTCTTGGAACTAACGCCCATGCCAGCGGAACTAAAGATAATTTTGGTAAATTAGTCGACAAGAAAGCGACTTCATTCGGTTCACCCATTACTCTTAAAAAGGCCATTCCGTTGAAAGAAGCGGTTAGTGCTAAAAAAGCTGGTCAGCTACTGGTTACCGCTAAAGTTGGAAAAGTTTGCGAGAGCAAAGGCTGTTGGATGTCTCTTGAAAGTACAGACAAGTCAGTAAGAGTGACTTTTAAAGATTATAAATTCTTCGTACCTATGAGCCTGGTTGGCAAGAAAGTGCTAGTTCAAGGAGTCTTATCTCCCTACAAAATGAGTATCAAAGAAGCCAAGCACTACGCCAGTGATGCCGGTAAGGACCCAAGCAAAATCAAAAAAGCTGTGCTCGAGTACCGCATGGTCGCTACCGGTGTAAAAACCCTCTAGCTTCAAGTCCCAATTATTTAAGACACTCTTCTTCTTTATAAGATTGGCAAATGCCAGTCTTCAGCTCGACACTGGGATAATCAGTTTTCAAAAGGTCTTTCATAATCTCAAGTTGAAAGTCGAGGTCTCCTTCAACTCGCACGCCATTAAAGTAAATTATGACAGGGTAGAAGGGCTCATGTTTTTCATCGGCCTTATTGGCGACCTGATCCGGACTTATAGCGTGACGACCAAGAGTCTTATCGGTCTCAAAATCAGTATTAACATAAGTCCTATAGGCCAATTCTGAACAACCGATTTTTTTCTCTGTATTCACGTCAAAGTTAAAATCATAATCTTTACCGATTTGCTTAAAGGCTTCGATTAAATAAAGCCTTTTCTGCTTAGAGGTATAACAAGTCGGCTGCCCTTTTAATGACTGGCCCTTGTCGCCAGCACAATCTTTAACTCTCAGTACCGCTAAGTCATCAATTTCTAGAAAGTGCTTCATAGTATTTATTTGAACCCCAGGTCTTAGAGCCTCTATAATCATATGCCCACTTCGAACCGCCTCTTGAAAAGAGGGACCTTTGTAATGGTAGTATTTTTTTGCCAATTTATAGAGCTTGGGAAGCTCCTTCCAAACTTTTAATTCTTTTAATTGATTCTCGTTTCCAGTCCAAACCGCAGCATGTCCGTAGTGACCTGGAATAAACTTGTCAGTTAGTCGAAAAGGAGTTTTCTCCATGACCACATCAAGTGGCTTCATTTCAGCAATTAAGTTTTGTAGTTCTTCTTTAGGCATATCATAAAGTTTTCCGTGACGAGATTGAAAGACGCCGGCACTATTACCAAATCCTTTAGAGAGCTCGTTCATAGCTCCATTTCCGACATTCTTATAAAAATCTCTTCTCTTTCTATGACCAAGTTTGACTTGTTCAACGAAGCGATCAAAGAAACCTGGCCGGCGATCGTCTTTTTTAATTTCGCCAAAAGTAAAACTGGTATTGATCGCAATATCGAGGGCGCGAACAAACTCACTCTCTCCCGGTCTCTTATTATTTTTTAGAATTTCGGCTTCTTGATTAAATAGATCAATGGCACGGTAGAGTTTTTTAGAGTGACTATATTTCTTTATATAGTCGGTCCAAACTTTCTTCATTTCTTTTGAAGTCGATTTATAGGCCTTAGGAATATCATGTAAAATACTATGGCGTAATTGAGGATGATCGAAGTAAGGCTGCATGGCGATTGAAAAATTATCAAGTAGGGTAAGCGCTGACACTAGCCCTAGTTTTAAAGAACGCAGGTAGAGCTGCCCTTTTAGATCCAGTGGATTTACACTGTACTGTTTATATCTAACGGTTTTCCACTTATTGCCGCGGTTGTGATTGAAGCCTCTTCTGGCATTATTATCAATCACTCTTTTTACTTTATCAGTCACAGTTGTAGGATGCTCAGTCTGAATAATGAAGGCATCTTTAAAGTCCATAAAGAACTCTTTTTCACGCAAGATCTCTACAATGGGTCTTCTAATATGCCGGATATAAACTGTACTTCCCTTATGCATTTTTAGAAGCTGATCGGCCTTGAATTTTCCCGAATGCTCAGAGGCGTAATCGATCATTTCAAAGTAAGCATCCACCGCTAATTGGCGCCAAGCTATGGCCTTTTCTGAGTAGGTCAAAAGCCCAAGAATTCGAGCATTACTCTGCTCTAATCTTTTTAAGTCTTGAGGGCTATTCGGTTGCATGGCAAAGGCTGAATGGCCTAGCATTAGTAAAACAAAGAAAAGCAGGCTTTTCTTAATCATAGGAACTCCAGTGGCAAGTCGTGGTGGGACCGGGACATTATCTCGTCTATAGGCCTTTTCTCTCAATCCATCCTGTAACAGTTACCTGCCTGTCTAAAATTATGACAATTAACATTGCCTATTCAATTGCCCCCTTACTAATCGCCTGAATACAGGCACTTACGGCCTCTTTTTTGGCCTAAATCTTGTATTCTTAAAGCTAATCATTTGAGGAGAGAGACCAATATGAAGAGCCTAATTCTGGCCTTTGGCCTAATTTTTAGCAGCCT
>JABGVH010000051.1 GCA_018646195.1 Halobacteriovoraceae bacterium | reverse complement strand
GCTTATGCTATTTGGTTTTGGCAGCGCGGTATTAGTCACTGAGGCCGGCATCCATCTGACTCACGCACTCTTTATAGGTACTTTTACCAGCATGGCCTTGCTGGTAGGGACTCGAGTGCTGCAATCCCATGGCGGGCAGGTCAAAGAACTTGAAAATAGCCCAGTGCTGTATTTGACTATGGCGCTGACTACCTCGGCGATGCTGGTTCGGGTCAGTGCCTTTTACCTGGCCGATCACTACGCCACCCTGCTGGGTCTCTCGGCCCTGCTGCTTATGGGAGCGGTCATCGCATGGTCTCTCAAATTCCTGCCGCAAATTCTATTATTCCCACAAGATTAACTCGGGACAGCGGCTTTTTATCAATAATTGACGAAACCCGAGGAAAGTTGTCAACTCTTACTGTCCCGATTTGACAGTTTACGGGACATCTTGTCAGCCCAATGCAACACAAAGGGAGCAGGCCGGGATATAACTGTCCCGTATTAAGGACCTTGGAGACGGAGCCGCTATGAAAAAATCAATTTTAATCAGCTTATTAATGACCCTTTTGTTTAGCTCAATTGCTAACGCGACATTAGTCGAACACTTGAAACCGACGGAAGTCGAAAGTCGCTTGCGCTCTCGCATTGCCGACCTCGATGTCAGTTTTGGTGCTAACCTTTTTGACCTCGACCTTTTTGAAGGGATTGGACTTTCGGCGCGCTACCGTTATGAAGTGGAGGACTCGTACCTTGCAGACTTCCATACTCGTATCGACCGTTGGAGAATTCGCGCCAAATTAAATGTCGGAGATATCCTAGAAGCCGATACCCCGCTTTATTTTAATATCGACCGCAACCAAGAAGTTTATTTTGTCCGCCAGTTTAAATCCAAGAAGAAGGCGCTGCTGGCGATGCCTTATCACCTCAAGCAACTTCCTCTGACTGCTAAGAAAGCACTTAAGGGATTAAAGCCTGGAGACTTGGTTAGTATTCCGGCCAATATGAGTGTCGCTTTTGGCGCCCAAGCTTCTACTAGCTACCTTTCAGGCATGTACGGAATTAGCGCCAGTGCTAATGTTTACTATATTCTCTCTGGTCGCTTTCAAGTTCAAGTTTACCGTATGAAAGATAATAAAGTTCGCCTTAAGCTGATCGCCCAGACTTCAAAAACTGCCGGTACCAGCGCTAGAGTAAAGGGAGATCTTTCAATCTTTGGTGTCAGTATTGCTGACAAATTGGTTGAGAAAATTTTTAATGTCGACTTCTTAAAATTCTCTTCGAATCGTAAAAAAGGTGAGCAATTCATCATTGATTATATCTTTGACTTAAACGCTCCTAAAGCGGCTCAGGCCTATGACCAAATCATGAGCTCTACTTATAAATTTAAAGACCTTTCGCTCTTTCAAGAATTTATCCACTCTAATGGACTTGGAAACCGTATGGTTTCAACCTATGAACTTGCCGAAAAAGTTTTTCAAGAAGACCGTTTGTCAGAGAAGAAACGGGTCAATCGACTCTTTAAAGGCTTTAACAAATTTAAGCAAAGGGCCCGCAACCTAAGACTTAGTTTATTAATCGCTAGCTTTAAAAGAGACAAAACCTTCACTAAAAATCGCATCTCTTTTGAGAAACAAGATGGTGAGAAGCAATTTTTCTACTACCCGGTTTACAATCACTATGTCCGAACCAAACTAGGAACAGGATCGATTGGAACTAAAGGAAAAATCGAAAAGAGTATGTTTGGTCTGGTTCCTACCGATAGGGATGGAAAAGATAGTGGAGCTGAGATTAAGGATTTTGGTTTTACCTACGAGAGAAAAGATAAGATCTTTCGCCGTGCTGAACAGGCCAATTTTATAGAATTTTTAAAGAATCACCTGCATAAAGACATCTTTTCAGAAATCGATTTAAAGGACTTTGAACGCTATAATGGCAAGAGAAATTCCCATGTTTATTTCCGCTTGATCCTCAAGAAAACGGCTTTCGATGTCCTTTCAGGAATGAGAGAGAAACAAATCCGCAGAGAGCTAAAGGCCTTTTATAAAGGGCGAAAAGAACTGTATGCCGATCCTCTTCATGGACTTCTTGAAAATGTTTGGAATGTTATTAATCCAAAATGGCTAACTGAAAAAAGCCAACTTAAGAAGGCCTCTAAGATTCTATTTGAAGTTTCTAATGGCAGTTTGAGTGGTAAAGATCGCTTAGAAAAACTAATGGAGCTTCGAAATAATTTTGTTTTCCAAAAAGTTGGATTTGCTTTCATCGCGGAAAAACTAACCACCGTAGAGCTTGAGAAACATATGGCGCTAACTCTTACGATGCAAGCTGATGACGTTGAAAGAGTTGATTTTAAGTTTGGCAAAATCGAGTTGAGCCGTCTCTACTTTGTTCTTCGCCACGCTCACAACGCAATCATGAATCGTTCTTTTGACCTTCGCTTAAGCCAAGAAGAACAAGATCATTTAGAAAATAAGTAGCTTTAATGCCCCTGCGGGGGCCTTAATCAAATAGGTAATGATAATGGGGAAGACGTATGTCTTCCCTTATTTTTGATTGGACCATTCCTACTTTTACCGCCCCAAATTTCTGATAAAATTTTTCGGCATAACAGTCGGCGACTATATGGAAGGAAGTCCAGCCGAGCTTTTTGGCCTGGTCGACAGAGTGTTTAAAAAGCAGCGAGCCCACTCCACATTTAATATACTGCGGTTCAATCCAAAGATTATCTAAGCGCGGTTCACCTTTAACTTGCATCAAGGAGTAGAAACCCAATTCCCGGCCAGCTCTGCGGGCGACAAAGACCGGCCAATTGACGATGGTGTTGACCTCGACGGTTAAGGCCTGACGGCAATCTTTTAAATAATCCTCCGAGTAATCCCAAATTGATTTTGAGCGCAGTGCCAGCTCGGAGAGGAAAGGTCCCTCATCCAGTTTGGCGGCTTCAATTTGAATATCACCTGAGTTTATTTTTTCCATACACTAGTTAAGAATTTTGCCATTAACTGATTGGCCTGTCCATTGGGGTGTTGATCGGCGGGGTGAACCGTTAACTGCGCCATCTGCTGCTGGCCAAAGGCCCTTTGTCCGTCCAGGCAGTTCAAGTTCCTGCGTCGGCAGTCCACTAATATCTTTTGATGGATTTTCTGAAAGGGGTAGGCGCCCCAAAAGTCTCTATGTAGGTGGGGATAAATAACTAACTCAAACTTTTTTCCAGCACCCAGTACCCGTTGATTGATAGTCTCCAATTTCTCAAATAATTTTTGGTAGAGTGGTGAGACTTCGTCTAAGTAATGCTGGCGATAGAGAGCTATTGAATTATGGGTAGTGGCGCCCTTGTTATAGCTATTTATCAGTAGTTTTAGTAACTCGGAAAAAGTTTGTTTAAGCAGGGGAGAGTCTTTTGAAATGCGCGGCCAGGGCAGCTGCTGTTGGGTGTTCCAGTCGACTCCTTTAGAAAATGGATGGGACTGTGGGAAGAGGTCATTGAGATTATAGAAATAGAGAACTCTTTGAAAGGGTGCATCTTTTAATAGGGGAAGTATTTTTCTTGCGACCTGATAAATACTGGCGCCGGGGTAGGCAAAATTCATAAAGTTAGTATCGGAATTGCTCCTTGCCAATTGTTGACCTAGGCTTTCTTCAAAGCTAACTCCCTCTCCAAAGGTAAAGGAGTCTCCCACTAGTAGTACCTGCTTTAAGGCCTTGGGATGGCCTCCGCGCATTCGTTTTTGCTGGTCGTAAATTAGACAGTGGGGGTGCTTTAAAATTTTCTGATCCCATAGATCAGGGGGGATAATTTTTTTATAGTTTTGGAGTGCAGAGTGACCGGGACTGGAATAACAATGCCCGAAGTGGGGAGGAAAGGAGACGCTAATTTTACTTTCATAGCTGTAGGGAAAGAGGCGGCAAGAGATTTCTCCGAGAGTGAGCAGAAAGAGCAGGGTCAGGGCGGTGATTGCGAGATTTTTTAACATCGCCTAAG
>JABGVH010000174.1 GCA_018646195.1 Halobacteriovoraceae bacterium | reverse complement strand
GGTCTCTATAATTTTTACGTCAATGGTTCTGGAGATATCCGGGTGCACTCAAGCGCTAGTGCTCCTCGAATGTGGAAAATAGGAATTCGCAATCCTCTTTCAAGTGACCCTTCGAAGTCGGTTGGGGTCATTCAAATGGCCAATGGGGCGGTTGCAACCTCTGGCGGCTACGTCCATAAGGTAAAAAACTCAGATGAAAAACCGGATCACCATATTGTCGACCCAGAGACTGGGCGCTCGAGAGACGGTATTATCGCCTCAACAATATTAGCGGACAACTGTCTTGAGTCCGACACCGCCGCCACTGTCGTAATGAATCTCTCAGGTGATGAAGGTAGAGAGTACCTCAATCAAAATGAGCTCTTTGGCGTCGTCATCAATCGAGAGGGAGAGACCTTTCTCTCTCAGAAGGCCCAAAACTCGTTCGGTATATAAATAAAAACAGGTACTTAAGAAGAATAAAATCCTTGAGGCTAACACGCTGTCAGGGCCGATACTATGGTTAACAGGAGATAGTAATGATTCAGATAAAAGACTTTTCAAAGCAATCCGGTTTTTCGATTCGTATGCTTCGCTATTTAGAGGAGATAAAGCTATTAGTGCCTTCCAGAGCGGAAAATAACTACCGCACCTATACCTCGCAACAGATTGAGATCGCGCTTCAGATAAAAGAACTACAGGGATTGGGATTTCAGTTAAAAGAAATTCTCGACCTCAATCAGTCAAAGGATTCGAGTCATAAAGACATACTGATCAATGTTCTGCAGCGGGAGACCGAGGTGGCGGAAATTAAGAGTGAAACGATTCCCCGCCTCCGGCACTTATTAGAGATGCTTGAGGGGTGCAATGGTAATTTATATACTTGTTTAGAGGAACAAGCGCCGTCTAGTATGAAAATGAGAACTCTCGCAGGGGATGATAAATTCCGTAGAACGGCTTATTCAATTCCAGTTCTTAGAACGATTTATGAAGATCATATTGCTATTGAAACTGATATCGATTTAATTTCCACCGATTTAATGAAGTTTGGTGAGTTCATAGAAAAAAATGAAAATGAGCTTCAGGTCTTTTCAATCTTACGTGAATCAAGTTTTTCATTTGGAGTAAATATTTCAGATGATTTTGTCGAGGGATTTAAAACTGCCTGGAAAAAATTTTTGCCAGATATTGATATGACGGAGATGACTGAATTTGATAATCAAGACATAGGTCAACTAATGGGCCAGCATGATATTGTCATCTGCACCTACTTTAAGTATCGAGATGGAAACGAGGGGTGGATTATCGTTCCCTATACTCCTATCTACGCCATGGCGGGTCATCGATAGTTAATTTTACAAGGCCCCATTGGAAGTTTATTATTTTCGAGTGGGCCATTTCTCAAAAGGACTTTCATGATCTGTTATTGTTTTAAACGAAGCAAGAAGCAGCTAGAGCAGGCGGTTGAGGAAGGGCGAGAGCAACAGTTTATCGAAGAAGTGAAGGCCCTGATGAGCGATCCCGGTTGTTTTTGTGAAACGGCCAACCCAAGTGGCAAATGCTGTCTTAAGGATATTGACCTCTATATTGAAAAAATAAAAAAAGGTGTGCAATGAGTATCGAAGCGAGCTTGAAAGAACGCAGTGGAAATAAATGTGAACTTTGCTCTTCTGTTGAAGAGTTAAAAGTCTTTTCGGTTCCTCCTCTTGAAGAGGAAAGTGCCGATCGAGCACTACTGGTCTGTACTGATTGCCTCCTGCAAATTGAAGATGAAGAAAAAATGAATATCAATCATTGGCATTGCCTAAATGAAAGTATGTGGAGTGAGCATGCAGCTGTTCAGGTCATGGCCTTTCGAATTTTGAAACGATTGACTAGCGAGGGCTGGGCACAAGACTTATTAGAGCAGCTCTATCTCGAAGATGAGACTCGCAAATGGGCGGAGGCTGGTCTACCTGATGAGAATGCGGTTAAAACATTAGATAGTAATGGAGCCGAACTTGCCGACGGTGACACCGTTACGCTTATCAAGGACCTGGTTGTAAAAGGCGGAGGCTTTACCGCTAAAAGAGGAACAACCGTAAAAAATATTACCCTCACCGACAATCCCCAGCATATCGAAGGTCGAGTCAACGGCACTCGCATTGTCTTAGTTGCTGATTTTCTTAAGAAAGCCTAGCCACCTGAGTAAATGCCTCGGACTCTTCTTGCTCCCTTGGAAAATAGCTTTTTTAAATGATACAATTTTTGGCATTGGCCTCCTCTGTGGGGTTTATAGCTAAGGGAATAGTGATGAGCGAAATGCTGCATGAATTGAATCAATCGACACAGCCAATACGACCAATGAAAGTTTTTAATAATTGGGAGGTAGTACCAAAAGGTTGGTACGTCGCCTGTAAGTCGAGTGAGTTAAAAACTAAGAAACCCCTTTCAAAAAAAATATGTGGTCATCAAATTGTAGTATTTAGAGGAGAGAGTGGCTCAGTAAAGGCGCTCGATTCTTTCTGCCCGCATATGGGAATGAACTTCGCTAAAGATGGGAAAGTTGTTGGCGAAGATATTCGTTGTCATTTCCACTTTTGGACCTTTAACGGAAAAGGTGAATGCACTGATATTCCTTCGGTGAAGGGAACGGTCAAGAAAAGTACTTGTAACCGCTATAAAGTTCAGGCCTACCCGGTTGAAGAAAAATATGGGTTGGTATGGGTTTACTCCGATACTGTTGCCCCCCATCCTGTTTTCGAGATTCCAGAACTGGAAGGACAAGAAATTCTCTACACCCATATGAAGCCTTTTAATCGAGTGGCCCATCCGCATATCACCATGATGAACTCAATTGATGAGCAGCATATGAGAACCGTCCATAAACTTTCAGTTAGTCTTGAAGTCACAAATTGGGAAAAAGGAACTCGTTTCTTTAATGGCTTCTCAGGGCCTGTTTTGACCGACACCTTGGTAGGTAAAATACATAAATTTTTTCTAGGGGACCGCTATAGTAGCTCTGTCTTGTTTGAAGATGGAAACTTAGGGCTTTTAACAACTGGTATTGATATTAAATTATTTAATCGTTGGACGATTCCTCGTGGTTACTTTATTTTCTCCCATACCTTTACAGAAAAAGGTAAGAATCAGGTCCACCCTATTGTGGTTACACCAAAAAGAAAGGGGCTGCTTGGTTTCCTCTTTTCCCATGCCTATCTTTTATTTAATAAAATTTGTATGTGGTACCTGGCGTATCAAGATGGGCGAGTGATCTATGGGAACCTTCGTTTCCGCCAAGATGGTCTGCTGGCCGAAATGGATGGAGCGACCGCCAAATGGATAAATTTCGTAAACCGTGTAATTGAGCCCTCTCTTTGGTCGCGTTCCAAAGCAAAAACTGAAAAGACCGATTTAAATGAGCTACCTACTGGACCACAGGCCAAAGAAGAATCGCCAGAAGTTCCATTGAGCCAATAGCAAAAATTATGCAATTAATTCTAACCGGGGGAGGAGACTCCTCCCATTTTCACAAAATAGATTCTCACTTTATAAAATTGTTGAAAAACAATCCTTCTCTTCTTTTCATTCCACTCGCAGGCAAGAGAAAAAACTGGAAGAATGGACTTGAGAGGATTAGCGAAACTTTTTCCACCATTCATTTTAAAAATATTGATATGTGCATTAATCTAGCGGAACTTACTTGGTCGCAATTAAAAAAATATGATGCCGTATATTTTGATGGTGGCAATACATTTCAGCTTCTATCAAAAATTCGCCATACTCATATGTTTGAACTTTTGCAGCGCTTTTTACACCATGGTGGCGTTATCAATGGAGATAGCGCAGGGGCGGTAGTTCTTGGCAGTCATATTGAAACGGCTCATTTCGGTCACTCTGGAGATGAAAATCTTGCGGGAGTTATTAGTTATCAAGGGCTGAATCTGCTGGGGAATTGGGGGATACATTGTCATTATCAGAGATCAGAAAATCGTGAAATAAAAAAATTCGTCAAAGAGTATGGGATTCCCATTTTGGCCCTACATGAGGAAACTGCGGTTAGCATCAAGGGAAAGTGGCTTAAAGTAATAGGGGAACGCTCTGCCAGTCTTTTCGATACTTCTAAAGTGACTATTGTAAAAGTTGGGCAGCGCTATAAATTACCTTAATTTTAAATATAATCTTACAATCTGGCAGAAAGTCGTCCAGGCATTTTGCACCAGTTTACCAATTCTCTATTTAACGCCAAATTAGAAGTAGGAAATATAATTATTTATTTCCAACACTAGGACGGTGCTTATGAAAAATACAATGATCAGAATCGCAATCTTCGCAATGGCAATTTTCTCCAGCAGTGTTGGCGCTTTCGACATTAGATATACCAAAGTCAAACAGACAGATGGTGATAAAGTCATTCGCGCGGAACTGATCAATCAGGATGGCCATGTTGTGGCAACTGGTCACAGTGGAACGGAGGGGGGTCGTAAAAGTAAAAAATCCCAGGCCCTTGAGGATGCCGTCGATGACCTAGAAGAAAAATAGTTCTTGTTGACTTGTTCTATTGAGAATTAAAATAGGGGCATGAATTATTTCATCCCCTTTTTTATGATGAGCTTCCTACTTGGATCATGCGCTCCTTTCGGAGGCGGGCCAAATGCCCTTGAAATGAAGGACCGCTTTAGAGGGGCGACTCTTGGAACTTACCTAGGAGATGCTCTCGGTAAGGGAGTTGAATATGTTTACCGGCATAGACCGGAGCAGGCGCCAAAGAGTTACGTTGATCGCAGTATTATTAAAATGGAAGAGCGCCGCGACTCACGCTACCCTGGTCTGGATGGTTATCAACCCGCGGGAACCTATACCGATGATACCGAGGAGATGATCGCGCTCTTAAATAGCTTAGTCGAAAACCGCGGTTGGGTTGATCAGCAGCATTTGGCGAAGAGCTTGGGACAGCATTTTCGCTTTAATCATGGCTATAGCTCAAAGACCTCAAAGCTTCTAAAAAAACTAAAAGAAAGACCTGCTGATTGGAAAGAAATCGTGATGACAAAAAATCGTATGGTCTATGAAAGTAATGGCTGCGCCATGAGAATCGCTCCCATAGGTTTGCTAGGGTATAAATTAAGCGACGGAGAACTTAGAAGTCTCGTCACTAGGCAATGCCAAGTCACTCATCCTGGAAGTGTCTCTATTGAGGGAGCCGCGCTGGTGGCCAAGGCGATTCAATTGGCCTTAAAAAGCCCGATTGGAAGGTTTTCACCGGAAAAATTTGTGGGAG
>JABGVH010000173.1 GCA_018646195.1 Halobacteriovoraceae bacterium | reverse complement strand
GTCATAAGAAAAATAGTCGCCATAACTTTCGAAAGGTTCTTCAAAGTACTCTACCCAGCTAGTTTTTATATTGCGGCAGAGCTCTGTTAGGCCCTCTATGGTTAACCCACGATTGGCATCTAAGCGCAGTTTGAATTTTCCTTGTCCAAATTTCTGAATTTCTTGAATTAAAGCGATATCTTTTGCTAGGTCCTGCCTTCCAATTTTAATTTTAACGGTAGTGATTTTATTTTTTATCCAATACTGGGTCAGTGCTTCTATTGAATGACTTTCTTCCCCTGGTACGTAGAGGGCATTCATTTTTAACTTTAACCCGCGAGGGTCAAAACCAACCTTCTTTTGGAAAAACTCAGGCGCTCGATTTTCATACCAATCCAATAAGGCCGACTCGAGAGCAAACTTTACGGTGGTGCTGCAGTCACCAAATGAATCAAGGCTAAACAGGTTATAGAGTGGCTTGCTCTTGTCAAAATGAAGGAATTGGAAAGGCTCGTCAATGATTTTTGCCAGTAGACCTTCAAGTTGAACCAGGTCTTCTTCAAAGCTTTGTTGGTGGTAACCAGGAAGGTTAGATAATTCACCGATGCCGTGTTTTCCTAACTCATCTGTTAGCGTGAGATAGACACCCCTTTTTGTCAGTATTTCCTGATCTTCAATATGCAGTGGTTTTTTAAACTCACTTTTAAATTGGTCAATTTTAAATTGTAAAAAGCAGGCCCTCACAAAAGGTATCCAAGGCTAAAAGTAAGTGAGTAGAGGAAAAGGCAGAGACCAGTTTTGCTCAGTGTTTTGTTTAGTTTCTGATCGATTGGGTCTTTCAAAATTTTTCTCCACATTGGTAGAAAGATCAGTAAAACTCCACTGGCAAAGAGGGTTTTTATGCTGGCCCCCATTGCAAATAGAATAAAGGGAATTATAGCGGCCGCAAGTACCAACGCGATAGTGAAAATCCTGGCCTTTCCTTCCCCGAGATAAACGGCAATAGTATTTTTTCCGTGAAGGGAGTCATTTGCGCGATCTCTAAGATTATTGACCGCCATTAGAGTTGCCGCCAAAAAACCAGGACCAAGTCCCGCAATAATAGGCAGCCAACTAAAGCTGAGATCTTGCAGGTAGGTAGTGCCAAAAACCGCGACAGGGCCAAAAAAGATCAGTGCTAAAAATTCACCGAGACCATAATATGAAAGAGGAAAAGGACCACCTGTGTAGGCATATGCAGTCACTAGTGAGAAAATACCAATAGTAGTGATGGGCCATCCGCCTCGAAACATAAGTGCAATTCCTAAAAGCGCAGCAAGTAAAAAAGAAACCAGGAAGGCGGTTTTTAAGGTTTTTGCATTAAGCAATCCACTCGCTAGGGCACGGGCCGGACCGATGCGATCTCGATCGACTCCTTTTATGCCGTCGTAGTAATCATTAACTAAGTTAGTACCTATTTGTAATAATAGTGCACAAGCTAAAGTTAAAAATGCAATTTCAATCTTAATAGGATTTCTACTTAGCGACAGACCTATAATAATCGGCCCAACAACTGCCAATAGCGTTTTGGGGCGAGTGGCCAGCAGAAGGGAATTCACAGCTCTACCGTTTTTAATTGGCGATAAATCTGGCAATTAACTTCGTTATCCAGAAAGACTTCGATTATCGCCGGGCCAACACTTCTTGCTAATTTTAGAAAACCGGATTCAAATGAGAGCTTATTTTGTGCTTCCAGAATATCTAGTCCAAGTACCTCTCTCATGGGGGAGAACTTTATATTATGGGGCATAATCATCGCCTCTTTAAGTTCACTCTTGCCTTCGATTGGTAGCAGCGAAAAAATTCCGCCACCAGAATTATTAACTATAATTACTTTTAGGGGCACTTTTGAATTAGTCAGCTGATGAAGGGCACTTAAATCGTGAAGGGCACTAAGGTCACCGAGGACTAGTAAGGTGGGGCGTTTTGAAATTTCTGCGTAGCCGAAGGCAGCTGAAATAAGGCCCTCAATACCACTGACTCCTCTATGGGCCAGGGTTTTGATATTTTTTTGACCGTCTTGGTGGGCATAGGAGTCGAATGACCTAATGACAGTGCTATTTGCTATATAGAGATCGTGGTCTGTTGGAAAATTTTCTATAATGTATTTTGTTAGGTATGGGTAACTAGCAGGAGAGTTCTCGATGATCTGCTGTTTCTTTTCGACTGCCTTAGAAACTTCTTCAAGGCCTAAATCTTTAGAATTGAGCTCTTTGAAAGTTGCGGACAAGGCGGCGCAGAAGGTGGAGGGTGCCAGAGGGATGTGAAAATTAACGCCAGCAGATGGGTCTTCTCTTAAGCTGCTGGTATTGACCGATATAAGGGTAATTTCTGGATGTTCTTCTAGAAAGCGATAGTAGTGTTTAGAGACACATTTCCCGCCAAGGTGCAAAATATACTGCGGGGGGTTCTTGTCAATTGCATTAAACACTTCTGCATGATCAAAGGTAGGTAGGCTGCCACTGCTCAGTGGGAATTGGTATTTTAAACCAGATTCTACGTCAAGGTATTTTGGGCCTTTAAATTGCTGGCAAAAATTCTCGAGGGGTGTCTTCTCTTGCCAAGGTAAAAGCGAACCGACTACCAAAAGTCCTCTCTCATTAGAAAAAATACTTTTTAGTTTTTCAATTGATTCGGAAGTTAATTCTTTTAGGCAAGAAAATTCAAGTTGCGATGCCTGGCCAAAACTTTTCTCGGCCAAGTCTATATAGGACTTACTTGGAGCGGGACCGTTGGCATCTAGAGAACCTCTAAAAGGCAGATTGATATGCAGTGGACTTTGTCGATTGGCATTGAGAAGACTGACTATTTGGCGTCGTAACATATTGGGGAGGATTTCCTCAGTCGGTACCGGTAAATTAAAGTTTGCCACTAAGTCTGAGTTAAATAATTGCTGCTGGGGTAAGCATTGATTGGCATGGCCCCAGACCATTTCAGGAGGGCGGTCGGCACTAAGTACAATCAAAGGGTGGTTAGATTGGTGGGCCTCTAAAAGAGCGGGGTAGTAGTTGGCAACCGCGGTTCCGGAGGTACAAACAAGTACAGAGGCCTTGCCTGCCGCCTTCGTTTGACCAAGAGCTCTATAGGCCTGAGCCCTTTCATCTACTCCGTTAAACAGTACAGCTTTTGAATGATCAATTATGGCAGCCAATAGAGGGGCATTACGCATGCCTGGAGAGACCACAAAGTTAATATGGCCTTGCTGACAGAGTTCATCGACAATTAGACTTGCCCATAAACGATTTAAATTTTCTACAAGTATTTCGCTCATTTTAAAAAAGAAAGTTTTTCATTTTACAGTCAGTTTCATTCCACTCTTCGGAGGCCTTAGATCTTGGAACAATTCCTGCTCCACCGAAAATATGTAGGTTTGATCCCTCCGCCAAGGCAGAACGGATACCAACAGCAAATTCAATATAGTCATTAGTTATTACACCTACTGGAGCGGCATAAAAGCCACGATCAAATTTTTCTAATTTTCTAATTAGTTTTTCGGCCGAGTTCCAGGGTTGACCACCAACTGCAGGAGTAGGGTGAAGTCTGGCAATTATATCTTCTATGTCTGGTTGGCCATTAAGCTCAGCTGTAATAACAGTATGTATATGCTGTACATGGGATAGCTTAAGGACTTTTTCCAAACGGTAGACCTGGGATTGTTTGCAAAAAGGAAGTAAGCGTTTTTTAATCTCTTCTGTAACAACTCGATGTTCATATAATTCTTTATAACTAGAGAATAATTCCTTCTCTAGTTTAATATCTTCTTCGTTAGTCTCACCTCGCGGACGAGTGCCGGCCAAGGAGTCGACTTGAATTTTTCCTAAGTCCCACTTAAAGAGCCTTTCTGGGCTAAAAGACATAAAGGCCTTATTGGGATCAATTTGCATGAAGAACTGGAAACACCCCCAGTCATCTTGTCCCTCTCGCAAGTGACTCCAAATTTGCATTGGGGAGATCTTTTTTGCAGAGCTAAATATTTTTTTCCTAGCGAGTACAACTTTTTCTTTCTTCTCTTCATCTAATTGAGAAATGGCATGATTAATATTTGCATTCCACTCTGATTCTTCGGGAATTGCCTGATTAAAATGTAAGGACGGAGGGGACTGAGTAGCGGGTTTAAAATTTAGCAGGCGATCTAATTCTAATAGATAATTCATCTGCTCAATGCCACTGTCTAAAACTTTTTTAGAAAAGTTTAAAATTATTTTATGCTTTTTGGCGACTTTTTTAAAGGCCACAATAGGGATGAAGAAATAGGTTTTATCAAAACCTATCCATTCATCGGTACTAGGAATATCAGTGAAAAACTTTTGACCACCAATAAAAATTAAAGAGCGATTCTCCTTTAGTAATTTTTGGCTTTGGCCATAAAAGAAGGGAGAGCGAAAGGTTTGACAAGTTCCTAATGCAATAATTTGCCTATTGGCAGAACGATCCTGCCAGAAGGCCATTGGACGCGCCTGGAAATGATAAAAGAGATTGGCCAATTCTAGCTCTGGCAGGTCTAACTCAAGGGAGTAATATTCCTGCCCGGTTGGAGTCAGGCCCTCCCAATATCCTTTGAGGCTTGTTATAAGATCGGCCTTTAGTGAACTCAGATCAATCATTCAGTTTTTCTCCGCGATATAAATAAGCTATCCCATTTGAGAGTGGCGTCGCTTTTAAATTTTCGAATTTTGCGGCGGACATTAAGTTGGTAAAATCTTCTCCATAGGGAAAGTCTTCGACTGTCTGGTTTAGATAGCTATAAGCGTCTTTATGACCAGAAATAATATTTCCGATGAGTGGTAAAATAAACTTAAAATAGAGAAGGTATAGCCAGCGCATAACGAAGAATTTAGGTAATCCAAACTCCATTATTAAGAGTACCCCACCTGGTCTCAAGACACGGTAGATGTCTTTTAAAGATTTTTGAGGGTCACTAAAATTTCTAATTCCAAAGGATATTGTAACGACATCGTAAGAATTGTCTTCGCTCGCAATATGACAGCCATCTCCAATACCGAGGCGAATTAAATTTTCTAGGCCCAGCTTAAGGACTTTCTGTTGGCCTAGGCCTACCATTTCTTTTGAAAGGTCCATTCCTTGAATTTTAGAGAACTGTTTAGATTCAGCTAAAACCAGAGGAACATCACCAGTACCGCAAGCGAGATCAAGAGCATCCATATTTCGTTTTTGTGGTAGCTGGGCCAAGAATTTTTTTCGCCAGTGGCGATCAATTCCAAAAGAAAGTAAGCGATTTAAAAAATCGTAGGTCCCTGCAATTTCGTCAAAGATTTTATAAGATTCCCTTTTACGTTGATGCAATGCGGTGCTCATGACTTACCTCGATAGTTTTTGGAAATTCTTCCTTTTCATACTTCTTTTTACGCCAGGTTTCAAGGAATGCTGCCAGGCGCAATAGGCCTTAATGTTGTGTTTTATTCTTTTGGATGTTAAATAATCAATGAATTCTAACTGGTTCTTTTTGACGCTATGGTAAATCAACTTTTCACAAGTATTCCCCCAAGAATTTTAAAGGAAATCCATACCTTGGATTTCAAAATGGATTCGAAAAATGGGCAAGAAGAAATTTCAAAACTGCTCGACCGGACAGTGCTTGCTGGCGGAAAACGATTGCGTCCGCTATTGACACATTTAATGGCCGATTTGTTTGGACTGGGTATTGAAAAGGTACGGCCCTTTGCCCGAGCGATAGAATTAGTTCATGCTGCTAGTCTTGCCCATGACGATGTGGTTGATAATGCAACCACCAGAAGAGGCATCCCTTCAATTAATATAGTTGGCTCAAATAAAAAAGCGGTACTGGCAGGAGACACATTACTGGCCGACGTTATTTTTAATTTGGCAGGTGAAGGAAATTTAAATTTAGTTCAAGAAATGTCGAGCATTATTAAATCCCTGGCACAAGGGGAGTGGCTACAAAATGACATGGCCGAGTCGAGGCTCTACACTAGAGAAGTCATAGAAAAAATCGCACTCCACAAAACCGCCTCAGTCATGAGCTGGTGCTGTTTTGCCCCGGCCTATGTTTCTAATTCATCCGCCGCGGTTATTGATTACACCAGACAATTTGGAGTCCACTTAGGTATCGCCTTTCAATTAATGGATGATACTCTCGACTTTTCTGATAATTCCCAAAAAGACTGCTTGCTCGATTTGAAAAACGGTTTAGTTAACTCTGTGCTCTTTGAGTGGCTGCTTTTGAATCCTGAGTTAATGCAAAAATTTCAAGGCGGGGAAGACCTCTCGGAACTTTTTGTTGAGACAAACCTAGATAAGGCCATCTCAGAAATTGAGGGCCGCGCCCTCAATCACCTCAACCTTGCAAAAGGGCTATTAGAAGTTATTGCTAGAGAAGTTGGAGCCGATAGGGATCGTCCTCAGAGCCTAAAGCCTATCTATAAAATCCTAGAGTATCTAGGAACACGCCGTTTCTAAAATTATAATCTAAAACTAAAAGATAGGTAGTAGGAGAGGATTCTCTCTCTGGAGATGGTATTTATTTTTATAATATGCGAGAAAGTCACGATTTTTTTTCTTAAGAAATTTATAGTTTTCGCAAGGCGTTTAAAAGATCTTGAGTATCAAAAGGTTTATAAAGGACGGAAAAAGGATTTTGGTCACTAGAAATTTTATTAGTGCCGCCAGTGACTAGCAGTACCTTAGAGGAATAGTTTTTCTGTTTCATTTTAGCTATTAGCTCGTCGCCATTCATTCCTGGCATGGTGTAGTCGGTTATGACATAGGCGTAATTTTTTTTGCTCATTTTCACGAGGGCCTCGTGACCACTACAGGCCTGGTCAACTTCTAGACCCATATTTTCAATATACATAACCAAGCAATCGCGAATATCTTCCTCGTCGTCGACCACCAGTACATTGCCTTCCAATGATTTTTGAGAGGAGTTGTCTTCCAGCACTTCGATTTTTTCTTTAAAACTAGATTTAGGCAGAGCGACTGTGAAAGTGGTGCCTTTTTCTTCTGTTGATTCTGCCTGGATTGTTCCTCCAGCATCTTCAATAATCGATTTCGTTATTCCCATTCCAAGTCCAGTTCCCTGGCCTTTCGGTTTTGTAGTAAAGAGATTGTCAAAAATTTTGGCCATTACTTCTTTAGGCATACCTGCGCCATTATCCGAAACTCTTAAGAAATGAAAATCATCACCAGTTTGAATTTTAATAGTTATTTTTTTATCCTTAACATTTTCAAGAGCATCTTTTGCATTGGTTAAAAGATTCATTAATACTTGTTGGAATTTTCCTGAGGCGCCATCAAAATAAGGATCTTCTACCTCGGAAATCATTTCGATAATAATTCCTTGGTTGAGGTAGATATTTTCAATTAAAAAGAGGGTGTCCATAATGACATCGTTTAAATTGAGTGTCTCAATCTGGTCACTTTTTCGAGCATAGGTTCTAAGACCTGTCACGATATCGGCGATTCTATCAATCGCCCTTTTCTGTTTCACGAAAACGGTATTAATCTTTTTTGGCCTGTCCTCTTGGTCATTGAAGTAAGTTTCAAGCATTGAGAGATTACCCTTAAGGATAATCAGCGGGTTATTAATTTCGTGGCCAACACCCGCCGCTAATTCTCCAATTGAGGCGAATTTGGTGGACATCACCAATTGTTCTTGAAGCTTTCTCTCTTCTGTGATGTCTCTTATATTTTTTTGAAATAAGTTGCGGTCTTTATATTTATATTTAGTCGTGGAAATTAAGGAGGGGAAGAAACTATCGTCTTTTCGGTAGTAGTTTTGTTCAAAGGAGTGAGTATCGCCTTTAAACTCAATTTTATAATCAGGATTAGGGATTCGCTCTTTTCTTGGAGACTGTAGCTCAGGGGTGCTCATTGAGAGCAATTCCTCTTTGCTATAAAGGAGGATATCAAGTGCCCTTTGGTTGCAATTTAGAATTACGCCATGGCAGTCATGAATGATGATGCCATCATAGGTATTATTAAAATTGGCCTCTCTTTCTTTTATTGAATCTAATAAATCCTGATGATAGAGGTCTTGTTTCTCTTTTCTATGGACTAAGTCTTCATGTATGAAAAGAATGGAAGTTAAAACTTCGGCCAATTGAGAGTCATCTATTTGGTCGATCAGGTCGTCTGTCAGAGAGCATTCGCCTTTATGGAGGTCCATCAAATGGCCTCCGATAAGTTGCAGGATATCGACTGTTCCTCTATCCTTGACCATTTTTTTCCCTTGCCTCAATTTCTAACATGACTTCTTCCATGGTTGGCTTGAGATTGACATTTTCTAGGCCGGTATAATGCATAATAAATTTTACCGTAAATAGTAGCAAACGGTCTTTGCCGTAAACTATATAGATCTGATCAAAACGGCTCTTATAGGCCAATAATTTTTTCTTTATATGATCCCTTATTTCGGCATTAGGTCGCTCAATACCTGTTAGGTCGATTATAAAATCAAACTTGGGAAGATCGAGTGAAAGCTCTTGAACTTTTCCCCACATAATATCTAATTGAAAAAGAGATATGGTCGGGGCCTCTTGATAGTACAAGATTCCTGACTTTAATTTTGTGACTCGCTCCCTAAGCAATTTGATTTCTTCAGGGGTTGAATCTTCGGTATAAATTTTTTTTTCTATTTTCAAAAATACCTCGGCAAAATTATTATAGTTAATAATTAGATAAGAGGGAAATTTTGCTTTAAACTTGACCGTTTTGTTTATGGCCGGCGGCAATAGGGGATGTGAACAAAGGCGTCTTTTAAGGCCCTTACACAGCGCTCTGTACCTTTGGCAGTCACTCTAGGGAAGCTTCTCTTTGATTCTTTTTGGTAAATTACCCTGTCTGATTTTTGAATCCGATTGCGTTCAGATTTATGAATACTTATTTTTACGATGCAATCCTTAAAAATAATCTTATCTTGAACCAAGTGTTTTTTAACCAAAATATAGAGCTCTCCTTCTAATAATCGCTTATTTTCTAAAAGAGGGGCTGGCTTCAGACCATGTTTAGTCAGATGCTCAACAAGGGTATTAGTTAATTCAGGGGCATCCGGTAGTGGAGCTTTATAGCGAATAATACAATCGCGATGGGTGAAGGTATAACTTTGATTGGCGTTAGCGAGTGGAATAACCGCTAACCAAAAAATATATAAGGCCTTTAACAAAATAATGTTACCTCGCTGGCACAGGCCTCTTCTACTTCTTTTATTTCTTTGGGAATAGCTGCAGTTAGGTTTTCGTAGCCTTTTTCTGTAACCAAAATATCGTCTTCGATTCGGATACCAATCCCCTTATATTTTGAAGGAACGGTATCGTCATCTAATTGAAAATAGAGTCCCGGCTCAACAGTTAAGACCATGCCAGGGGCCAAGCCAATTTCTTCGCCTTTAGAGTCGCGGTAAGGGCCATTGTCATGGACGTCGAGTCCCAACCAATGACTGGTACCATGGGGATAGTAGCGCTTTAAAGAATCGTCTTTTTGGTGTTCCTCTAGTGTTCCCGTCAGTATACCTAATTCAATTAAGCCTTGGAGAAGAACTTTTCCCGCCTCGGCATGAATTTCTCCGAGAGTCTTACCAGGGCCTACCATTTGGATGCAGCTTTTCTGGGCATCTAATACCAGTTGATAGAGCTCTCTTTGTTCTTTAGAAAATTTGCCACTTACAGGAAAAGTTCGTGAGACATCACTGGCATAGAGATTAAACTGGGCGCCGGCATCAATTAAGATCAGGTCTCCGTCTCTAAGTGCGCAGTCATTTTCTATATAGTGCAAAACAAGGGCATTCTCTCCCCCTGCAACTATACTTTCATAGGCATTACCACCGCCATCTCTTTGGAAGAGGTATTCCATTGCGGCATTGATATCTTTTTCATTTTTACCGGCCTTGGCAAGGGCCATGGCACCCCGGTGCGCTCTATTTGTAATCTCTGCCGCTCTTTTCATAAATTCTATTTCATTAGAATCTTTAATTAAGCGTAGACGACCTAGCAATGGGGCTAGATTTACAAATTCGCTAGGGGATGGTTCTTTCCTTTTTTTGGTCAGGGACAATTGATATAAAAGTGACTTGACCTGGGTAAAGAAGGTGTCGTGGCTGAAAAAATCCATATAAAGGCTTTTATGACCAACTAAAAGTTCGGCCAACTTTTCCTTCCAATTTGCATGGGGATAGGCCTCATCGGCATTAAAAAGCTCCTTGGCCCGCTCTACTCCAATTCTCTTGCCCGACCAAAGTTCTGCTAGTGCATTTTTTTCTTGGCAGAAAAGGATCGTACGCATTTTGCCATCTAGGTTGGATAGAACTAGTAAGGCGTCGTGTTCCTCTAGGCCAAGTAGGTATTTGAATTGACTGTCTTGGCGGAAGGGAAATTCGGTATCATTGCTTCTGGTTGCCAGTGAGCCGGCAGGAATCAGGGCAATGCTGCCTGGTTTGAGCATATGCAGTAATTTTGTTTGGCGCGCCCGAAAGGCAGTTTGTTCTCTCATGCCGCCATTGTAATGAATTTATTTGCATCGGGCAAAAATGCTGTTAATTTGGGTGTTTTTGCGAGGCAATATGGTGCAGAGTGAAGGGTTGAGGTCCAACTTAACTAAAATTTATGGTCTATCTGGTGCTTGGATGTTCCTTTTGGCGATTCCAATCATCGTGCCTTACTTCAAGTCGATAGGCCTAAGCATGGAAGAGGTTTTCCAGCTGCAATCGATTTTTGCAGCAATGGTGCTAGTTCTTGAGTTGCCCAGTGGCTATATTGCTGATCTTTTGGGGCGTAAGAAAACTCTAATTTTAGCGACCTTTTTTCATGCTCTTGGCTTTAGTCTCTTTCCTTTTGCAGAAAGCTTCTGGCAATTAGTGGCCACAAACTTCTTCTTAGGTGTAGGCCTTAGCCTTTTCTCTGGCACCGATGTCGCCTTAATTTACGATACCCTTGAGGCCTTGGGAGATAGAGGTGGTCAATCTAAGTTAATGGGTAAGAAAATTTTCTATACCCAACTTGGGGAGACGATAGGAGCACTATGCGGAGGCGCCTTAGCTCTTGTTTCCTTAAATCTACCTGTTCAAGTAAATGCACTTGTGCAGTGGATTCCCTTTCTAATCGCTTTTACTATAGTTGAGCCACCAAGAAGCACGATGGATAAAAAAGGCCATCTTGAAAATTGGAAGTATATCTATCGTTCACTTTTTAAGCATTCCAAGTTAATGACCTTGGTCATATTAAATATAATTTTCTACGGTGCTGCTACTCTTATTGCGGTTTGGACCTTTCAAGACATCTGGGACAAATTATCGGTGCCTCTCAGGTACTTCGGAATTCTCTGGGCGTTTAGTAATATTACGGTAGCAGTGATTGCCAGAAAAGCGCATGTTGTAGAACGCTATTGGGGTACTACCTCAACACTTTTAATTATTGGAATATTGCCGGTCTTTGGTTACTTAGGAATGGGATTTTATCCAACCGTTTGGGGTCTTCTCTTTTTGCTAAGCTTTCAGATTTGTCGCGGTTTAGGAATGGTGGTTTTAAGAGACGCCTTGAATACCCGAGTCTCGGCAGATATGCGGGCAACTGCTAATTCGGTATCTTCCCTAGGAGTCCGAATTTGCTTTATAGTTCTCGGACCGATGATGGGATGGATAATGGACAATCGAGGATTTGAAAATGGTTATAAAATATTTGGCGGAATCTATATCCTAGTATTTGTAGTTTTCATGATTCCTCTTATAAAACAAGTCCGCCATATGGATTAGCTGGGTAATAATTTCAGCACTCTCTCTTTTCCAATAGTGCGGATGAAGCCAGCTAGCTTAGGACCTTTCTCCTTCGAGATTAAAATTTGATAAAGTAGTGGAAAAATTTCCCCAGGAGACATCTCATCTTCATGGATAAATTGGTACATTTTTTCATGCAGGTCTTTATCACAACTTAAGCTGGCCCAGTCGCTACTGACAAAGTCTCTTAATTTCCCTAAAAAGAGCGTTTGTTTTGAGTTCGCTTCAATAGCAGGGGTCTGACTATTGACTTTAAATTTAAATTCTTCGGGGGCATAGTTCTCGAGCCAGTAGAGGGCGCAAGTACTTCGTTCTAGAAAACGGCGCTCATCTCTGGGGTTTTTAATCTCAGAACGATAGGCCTCTCGGGCGACTTCAATATTTCCATCGTGAATTTGCAGTATATTTGTTAAGTGGCGAAAAGATGGCTGGAAAGGCATTTCTTTTGGCATATCCTTTATCTGTGACAATTCAAAAACTCGTTTTGCCATATTAACCTTTTTTTCATTTCCACTGTCGACTCCAAAAGCTAAACGTTCCTGACGGTCATAGTCTTCATAAGACTTGATAACATCGAGATCGAAGCTAACTGAAAAATCAACATTGGACTTATAGCTGGCAAAAATCCAGCGCAACATCTCAGGCTCGTAAACATTTAAGACGTCATTTATTGTGATGACATTTCCAGAGGAAGAACTCATCTTTCCGCCAGCTCCCTTAATAGATACAAAGTCATATTGCAGGTAGACCGGAGGTTGCCAATTGAAAATTTTAACTATCTCTTTTGCAGTGGTGTAAGAGCCACCTTCGGAGGAGTGATCTTTTCCACCTGGCTCGAAGTCAACTTTTTCAAAGCCCCATCGCATAGGCCAATCTAATCTCCAAGGTAATTTTAAACGTGTCGTTTCCGCAAGTTTTTCAATGCCGTCGAAGTCACAATTCTCGCAGTGATAAGAGAGGGCCTCCCCCTCCCATTTCATAGCGGTAATTTTATTATCTGTATTACAACTAGAGCAGTAAACTGAAACGGGTTGCCAGTCTTTGGCCAGGGGACTTGAGCGGTGCCGGTTGAGGATTTCTATAATTTGATCGCGTTTATTTAAGGCAGTGGCAATGCCCTCTCGATAGAGTCCTGCCCGATATTTCTTGGCCTGGTAAAGAAACTCAACTTGAACTCCAACTTTTTCTAACTGTCCTTCGAAAAATTTTTCTTGATGGGCGGCGTATGATTCGGCCTCACCATATGGGTCAGGAGTATCAACTATTGGTTGGAACATGTAGTTCTCTAAAAGTTCTTGATTTGGTAAATTTTTAGGTATTTTTCTAAAGGTGTCGTAGTCGTCCCATGAAAAAATGAAGCGAACCTGCTTGCCTTTGCGCCGTAGTGCCCGTGCCACTAAGTCTACAGTAATAACTTCTCTGAAATTGCCAAAGTGTACCGTTCCAGAAGGGGTGATTCCTGAGGCCACCACATAGGTCTCCTTTTCACCGTTCTGACGAATAATGCGATCTGCCGTAATATCGGCCCAATGTATTGACTTAGGGGCGTCTGCCATCTTTTTCCTCACTGGATATTGACATAAGCTCTTGTAATACCATCTTTTAAGTAACCCTGTAAATTGGGATTGAAAATGGCAAAAATGCCATTTATTAGGTAGGATGGGCCATGATTGGAATGCTTCTCAAATTTGTTTTCTTTTACTTCGTCTTCACCTTTATCAGAGGGTTGTGGCGCTCCTATATAACTGTTCAACAGCTTAAAAAAGGTATGCATCAAAATCCAGGAGCGACTTTCCGTTCGCGACCTGAACCGCGCGCCAGTGCTGGAAAGACCTATGACAATGGTCAAACTGTAGAAGCAGAGTGCCGTACAATTAACGAAACTGACTAATCCCTAGACCTCTAAGAAAATTACCCTTAAAATTGCCAACAGACTCAAACCTATTAAGGATTTTCTATGTTTCGTAAGAGCGTAACCTGTCTCAGTTTTATTTTACTCTTTTCCGCCTGCGGCTCTAGAAGTATCAATGTCGACTTTCATTTGCCCACTCACCAATTCCTAACACCAGAAACTACTGGAGAGGCACTTGGAGTTAAGGGTTCTATAAATGCTCACCACGCTCATAAAGTCTCCCTCGCTCGCACCAGTCAGTCTTCTAATGTCTTTTCAAGTGACCCAGGCTCAATTGATCTGCAGACAGACCCCAAAGGCGATAATTCCTTTGGCGTTGGGCTAAATGGTGCGGTTGGTATTTGGGATCGAATAGATCTTCTGATCAATAAATCTAACGAGGCCCCATGGCAAGGAGGGCTTCAGGTCCAAGTGCTAGGAAGCCCCGATAGAAAAACTTTAGGCCTCAAACTTTCAATTGCAGGATATGCTGGTTACCAATCGGATAGAGAAGTGGCGTCAGATGATTTTGGCTCCTCTAGTTCTGAATCTGATAAATTT
>JABGVH010000171.1 GCA_018646195.1 Halobacteriovoraceae bacterium | reverse complement strand
TATATGGAATTGAGAAAGACCCGAGGCCTAAGCGACAATTTAAAATTAAACTTGATCCTGCAAAAACTCGCCGCCCCTGCCGATATCGTGCTTGACCTGCATACCGGTCCATGCGCCACCAGGTATCTCTATTCTTCGGAACTGCTGGCGGAAAGTTCAAAACAATTCAAAATGCCCTTTACCTTAATCTATCCCAATATTTTTTCAGGAGCGATGGATGAGGCCTCTCAAGCGCCATGGTGGCGACTAACCAGCGCCCTAGAAGAAGTGGGAAAAAGGCTACCGCCAGTTTTTGAATCTTATACTATCGAGCTAGGTTCCCAAGAGCGCTTGTCACTTGAGGAGGCCGAGCAAGATGCCGCTCGTATACTTCACTATCTGAATTATAAAGGACTAGCGTTTAAAAGCTCTCCGACAGTCCCCAGTGCCGACGGTCTTGCTTGCTATCTAAAAGATTATAAAAGCTACTACGCTCCTAGAGGTGGACTTTACCAATTCATGGTAGCGCCTGGTCAAAAATTTGCCAAAAATCAAGTTCTTGCCAGAAGTCTTAATCTCGATAATCTAGAAAGAAATGGAAAATTGGACGATTGTCTTTTTGAAGTGACTGCCGCCGAAGAAGGGATCGTTATCAATCACTCTGTCAGCGCTATCCTTAGCGAGGGCTCGGAACTGGTAGAAGTTATGGAAAATAGCTTTGCTCATAGTTAGTGCAAGCTAAATATTTAATTTTTTTCCAAACTTATCTAAAACGGCCTTACTTAAATTAAGAATTTCTCCAATTTTTTGGCCGTACCGACCTCCAACACCGCCCCACTGTCCACTAGTAAGCGACTTTTTGTCTGTAACCTCTAATTCATTTGTAAACTCAACCTCTCCGTCAAATACGATGATTTCAGTTTCACCCAAAAGAGGATTTACCTTTAAGTAAAAATCGGTTCCTCGAACACCCATTGCGGCATTTGGCGTATGAACTGCTCCCAGGCCTTTCTCAACCTGTCCTTCAATCTTTTTACGCACCCATCTACAAGCACCTTTCACAAGCGAGTATTTGGCAGGCGAAATATCACCGGTTTTTTGAGCGCTCAACTTTAGCTCCATTGCGGATCGCGGCCCGAGGACAATCGTATTGTCCCAGCCATTTATTTTTACTTTCACAAAAGATCTCTTGGAGACTTCTAGGCTGCCATCTACCCTTAACTTCTCGCCCTTTAAAACCTTGGCACCATTGAAAAGAACTTTGCCTCGCACAAATTCAACCACCGCCCATGGCCTCTCCGGAAGCTTATTGACTATCGTTTCAACTTTTTCTTGCGACAATCCTAAAGGAGCAATAAAGAGAGATAAAATTAATAAAAAGCCTGCCACGTTGGAACCCCTGTTGTGAATGATATAGCTAACTCTATTATTTCATGGCCTTAAATTGATTTAAAGCGGCAATTTAACTCAATTTTACATTTGTTTTACAGAGTCAAAATAGTCTCCATGCTAGCCTTAAGAGGACGTAAATATTGGAGTAATAATGTTTAGTAAAATTCCCTGGAAACGCATCGACTGGCGCAACACATCTTTTCTGCTAATAACCCCGCCTCTGATGGTTTTAACCACCTACTGGCACGTCACATTGGAAGGCCTCAACCTTTGGCTCTTTGTCCCAGCTATTATCATGTACTTTGTAACCGGTTATTCAATTACCCTTGGCTATCATAGGCTCTTTTCACATAAGGCCTTTAAGGCGCATCCGGCGGTTCAAATCTTTACCCTTATCTTTGGCTCAGCGGCCTTTCAAAACTCTGTTTTAAAATGGGGAAGTGACCACCGACGCCATCACGCACAATGCGACCGCGAAAAAGACCCCTACAATATTTCGAAAGGCTTTTTTTGGGCGCATATTGGCTGGGTACTAGTTAAAGAAGAACCTCAATATAGAAACAAGTTTGCTAAAGACCTAGAAAATAACCCACTAGTTGCCTGGCAACACCAACACAACCTCAGCATTTCAATTGTAGTGGGATTAATTTTTCCAACTCTCTTGGGCATTGCCATGGGCTCACCAATTGGCGGTATTGCGATTATAGCCTTGGCAAGATTGGTTATGGTTCACCACTGTACTTTTTTTATTAATAGCCTCTGTCATATGGTAGGTAATAGGCCTTACACTGCCAGCAATAGTGCTAGGGATAGCTGGTTAATCGCCTTTTTTTCTTTTGGAGAGGGTTATCATAATTTCCACCACTTTTTTCAAAACGATTACAGGAATGGCGTTCGCTGGTACCAGTATGACCCAACGAAATGGATCGTTTACCTGCTGTCTAAAATAGGTCTCACCAGCGGCTTAATTAGAACACCTGAAGAAGAAATTCTCAAGGCCCGCTTCATGATGCAGCAAATAGAATACAAAGGCGAGCTTGCATTGAGCTCCCCCTCTACCTTTCTAGGAGTTCAAAAAATTAAACTTGAAGAGGCGTTAAAGAACATAAACAAGTTAAAACAAGACTATCAAAAGCTCCGCCAAGGACTAGAAGTCAGCGGTGCCAATTCCCTTGCTGATTTAAATCGCAAAATTAAAATCGCAAGACATGAACTTAGAGCTACTTTTAATGTCTGGTTGGTTGCCTTGAAGCGCAGCCACCTACAATATTCTTAAATATATTCAGTTGTGTCTCTTTTGGAAAAGATTAGGCTAAACTCCCACTGAGACATTACTTCGGCCCCTCTGAGCTCCGTTTCAGAGGGGTTTATTGCCCTTCTAATCGTGTCAATTAATCCGTGCACAATCTACCCCATATAATTCAACCCCTTTATCTATTACCATTAGAGCATGACGGTACTACTTAAATTTGCCATTCCTCTCCATGAAGAATTGGCCGCAGAGTTTTTTAATAATTTTAATTCGGACCACACCCGAAACTCTTATCGAACTGATATTGAAAAATTCCTGCTCTATCTTACAAACGAATATGATCAATTAAAGGCCTTTGCAAAAATTGAGCGGCGGCATATTGTTAGTTATAGAAACTTCCTGCAAGAGACCGGCGGCCGTGATGGTTCTCCTTGCGCCCCTAAAACTGTCGCCAGAAAACTGGCCGCTCTTTCCTCATTTTTTGATTATTTAGTGGAAAAGGACGAATGTCAGTTTAACCCGGTCAACTCTGTCAAAAGGCCCCGCCGAGAAGTACTAAGGCCTACCAATGCTTTGAATGCCGAGCAGGTTAAAGACCTTATTGCAGCTGTAGAGGAAAATAAAAATTCAGGGCCACTTCATCGTGCCCTATTGATGACATTTTTTACTACTGGCCTAAGAAAAAGTGAAATCTTAAATTTGAAATACTGTGATTATCGTGAAATTAATGATTACAAGCTTGTTGAATTCAAAGGTAAGGGGGGAAAAATTGGCCAGAAACTTCTACACCCTCAATGCATAGAGGCGCTGGAAGTTTATCTAGAATGGATGAAATCTAAAGGCAGAAAGCATGAAAATTCTGATTGGCTATTCCAACCGACCAAAAACCCAAGCAACCCGCAAAACCTCAATAAGGCCTTGAATCCCAAAACGATCAATGAAATTATAGATCATTATGCAAAAAAAATAGGGCTCAATTTTAAAGTCTCTCCCCATTCAGCAAGAGCGACCTTTATTAGTGAATTATTGGAAGTTGGAGTCGATATTTATTCTGTCGCCAGGGAAGTCAATCACTCTTCTGTCAAAACCACCCAAGAATACGACAAGCGCCGCAAGAAGCTCTCCGACAGCCCTGTTTATAAATTAAAATTCTAGTTTATTCATTAACCGCTCTTTCGATCAACTTACTTAAGTGACCGGTCTTTCTCTCAATTTCAAGTCTATGGGCCTTGATTTCAGTGTCGTTAGATATCTCTTCGTCAAATAGCAGTGAAGGGAGCAAGAGATGGTCTGAAAAATACTGTAAGGCCACCTTGCCATGAGGTTTATTTCGCAAAGTCCCCCAATCAAAATTCGAATTCCGGTGTCCAAACCAGGCCCTTGAGACCGCCCACTCTGCCCAATTTAAATCTTCATTGGCATTATTTAATTTGCTCTGTGCCAGTTCGGCGAGAATTACTTCTGCAAAGCCACCAAGCCTTTTATCGGCGGCTAAGGCGCGTTTAACTCTGTCCATAACAACTTTTGGAATATCACCAGTTACTTTCCCCTGGAGCAAAGGCCTTAAATACTCTTTTTTCAAATACTCCAATGCGGTTTTTCCTGGAACTGATTGATCGAAAATATAGTTAATCATGCCTTTGGCCGAAATTTTTCTAAGAAATTTCCCTTCAACTCCAAATTCTTTAACAAGTGGTTCAGCTTGAATTTTAACCTTATAGGCGATTGCACCTTTAATAACGATATCTAATGCTTTCGACTTTAATAAAACCTCCATAACATCTTCGAGGTATAATATTTGATTTCCACTATTTCCTAACTCCAAGATCTCTGTTTTTACGTCTTCGAGTGCAAGAACAAAACTAGTTGGATCAAAGAGTATCGCCATTGAAACAAATTCTGAAATCATCTTAATAATTTCATCGGCCAATTTAACCATATTTCCATTCTCTGTTTTTTCTAAAAACCCATCAGAATCTGAGCTTGTATTTTCTTTTAATTGAATATTGAAATCGAGCAAGGGAGCAAAAATATGAAGTGAATCATTAAGAAGTTTTCGCTGGAAATCGTTTAATTTAATAGGAGTGACAGCGACAAAGTAATGCCGGACTTCTACGGCCAGGGCCTTTTTTAACTGCTTATTGATACAAGTATTAATTTCTTTCTGCACCCAGGAAATAGCTATACTGGGATTGCCAAGAAAGGAATTTAAAAATATTAAATTAGTTGAGATACTGCCCGTGCTACTTTGTCCACCCCGTGACGCCACTTCATCAACCAAAGTGTCTAAGCACTTATTAAATCCTTTTCTACTTTTTTCTTCACCCCTTCGTATATTCTCTATAACTGTTAAAAAATCATTTGAAAGGTTGCGGCTAAAATTAACCGCTGCTGCAGAAGTACAGCCATCTAGACCCCGGTCAAAACTAACACTGTCAGCTCTGGGAATATGACGGAGGCATTTTTTAAAACTCTCTATGGAAATATCAAGTACATGCTGCCTTAGCTGTGGTTGTTCTTTTAAAAGAACCGATTCCTGATTAAAAATCCCTCTTAGGACACTTTCAGTAGTGCTAAGAGTAGTGTTCTGGACACATCCTTCAATTTCTTTTGGAATATCATTTTGTCTAAATCCATTTTCTCCTCTTCTTTCTAAATCAAAGGCAAGTTCATTAGTTTCAGTGACCTTTTGTAAGCAAGAATTAAGTTCTTGAATAGAGTTTGCAATTAAACCCTGCCTCAGCAGAGGATTTTTAATGAAAAAAGCAACTTTGTCTTTGATAACACTAGGAGCTATTACTTCAACGGCATTGATAATGAAGTCATTGATTGCTTTATCCGTCTCGTAATCATCCCCTGTTGCAGACGCCCTTCTTATTCTAGACTTAAAGGCCGGGTTGATTAAGCGTTGAAAAAGCTTTTTTCGTAGTACCATGTTTTTTTCTATAACTTTACCGTTACTGTCTTTTTCGGGAAACTTGTCGAGCAGTGTATTCGATATTATTGACTCTATCACCTGGATAGTGGCCTCTGCTGCAAAATCGCTTACTGCATTCATAATTTTTTCTGGATCGGATTCCTGATTAATTAGTCTAACTAATTGCTCTTTCAATTTACTTATTAATTCTTGCTTCAAGGCAGGGTCACTAACCGCTCCCGCCAACTTACTTTCTAGAACTGGAGTTACAAGGCCAGGAATAACCTCTTTATATATTTTTGTTAAACATTTTCTCTGTACCTCATCAAGACCATCGCCCAACTCTTCCAGATCCTTAAAAGAGTCCATCTCTTTAATAAAACATTTTCGCGCAAAAGATTGATGCCCGTGAATAAGCTGCTCTTGTCCAGCGATGGCCACATTTCCCAGCACTTTTTCGCCCATTTCTTTTTTAATCATTATCTCAGTGACGTGGAAAACCAGGTCGCCAATTAAAAGCTTTCCACAGTTTGCAAGGCCTTGTGAATTTAGCGCTCTCTCTTCGGCCCTCACTAATCCGTCTTCATAATACTTAAGTTGTCTTTTAAAGCAGCTATTGGCCTCAACTTTTTGATCAATTTTTAAGGCCTTAACTATTTTCTTATATCCGTCAGTTTTGTCACCTACCATTTCGACTAAGTTTTTCTTTAATAGGTTTTTTAAAACTTCGTAGGATGTAACTATTTCGATATAGGCCTGACAGAGTTCTGGATTTGGAGATTTTTCAGGCATAAATGATAGGCATTTTTGATAACCTTCTTTCATCACTGTTTCAATAAAGACGGCCTCATTGAGATCTCCATCGGCCACCATCGTTCTAATTAACGAAGTCTCCAATATTTGCGACCTGACGACCTCGGAGCCAGCAAAGACCGTGACACGATCAATTATATTTAAGATTTTTGCTTTAAACTGATCAATTTCCATTTTTTTGAGTAAGTCGTATCGAAATTCTTTAAAACCTAGTTTGTTGGTGATAAATTTTTGATTTTCAAATTCACCATCGGCATTTTTCCCAATTTTGTCTAATGAGCTTTCTCTCTCTTTTTCATTCTTTATGAACTTCTCCAAGGTCTTTTCAATTACGATTCTGGTGGTAACCTGAACTCCCTCTAGAACCCCCGAATAAAGGCAGGACTGAATTGCATTTACGCCATCAAAAACAACTGGTTTATCATTGACTACTTTTTGAACATTGTGACGATCGAAGGCCACGAAGTAGTACTCCTGGGCACAAACATTATACTGGTAATTATAGGCCGCCCTTATTTTTTCCATTTCAGAATTGCTTAAATTTTGTGATTTAAGATTGTCCTGCATATGAGCCTCAAGCAAACGATGCCCTAGTCTGTAGGGAGCAGATCTTTCAAATTTATTCACGCAGGAAGAAGAGGCCTTTTTATTTTTAGATATATCAAGACAGCTATAGAAGTCACTTGTAATCGCCTTAGATTCTTTCTCTCTTTCGATCGCTAGGGAGCTATCTGGCAAAAATTCCTTGAGCAATTTTTCCATTAACGCTCGAGTAAACATCTTGGTGGTATTCTTAACTATAATTTTCTGCCGTGTAAATGGTGCGAACTTCGGGAGCTTGGTATCTTCAGTTACCCTTGTAGCAATTTCCTCGATTTCACTTGAGCTAAAGTACTCATCAATTATCTCAGTATTTTTTGCCTCTTTGATAATGACCTTTTTTACTTTTTTCTTATAACCATCGCCCGAAGTGAATAAGTCGTAGATACCAATCGCTAATGTCCCAAATATTCCATCCAGGCCGGCACCGATACCTGTGATGGGACTTTTTAATATATAAAGACTGTCTTTCTCTGGCGTTTTGTCTTTAGATAAGGATATTTTTCCATCAATTTTATAGTTATGTCCCAATTCCCAGGTAAACTTTTCTTCCTTTGTTTGTTCTGCTTTGGTCAGTGCGCGTTTTTTTAGGGTAAAATTGTACTTGAGGTAATTTTCTTTACCTGGTTCGACTAGTGTAAATACAGTAAAATTGGCCTCGATTTTGGCGTCAAAATAATTTGTTCGGACTCGATAATACAATTCGCCTTTTTTGTTTTTAATTAAGTGTTCGCTTTCGCTACTTGTAATTACTAAATCCACCAATTTGCCATTAATTTGCTCAATCCCAAGCCTCGAAATTTCGCCCTGGTTATTAAATGTTGCAAATAGCTGATGTTTTGTGTGCGGGCTTCTAGGTGAAAGATAGGTAACATAAAGCCCGCTAACATCTTCAGCAACGGCACTTGTTTCTTGGCCCTTAGGAGTCAAATTAAAAAATAATTTGCGGTTTAGGTTTTCAGTTAATGGTCTTATCGATGAAAGCCTTAAGCTCCATCCTAGCTTTCTGAATATTTTTCCTTCCGCCAACTTTATTTCTCTAGCAGTTCTAACCGAAACAGTTTCCTCAAAGTTTCGTTTCTTCTTTCTTGATTTTGAGCTTATTTTTAAAAGTCCATTTGGTGCATCTAGAAATAATTGTTGAAGAACCTTCTTGGTTCCAATTGAATTAAGAGACCTAGATTTAATCAAAACCGAGGCATTAATAAGACCTGAAAAACTGAGCGCAAAAAGCACTGCAAGTTTTTTTAAAAACATAGATTAGCTCCAAATCAACAAGATATTGAATAGTTATACCGTATTTAACGCATAGCACTGGCCAGTTTGTAATGATTACTTAAAGTCAGTTTTTGGTGATCGTATTTTCAAGTGGTTGCGTGAGGCTAGACTTTTATTAAGTAAAAATTATTTAAAAAATAGCTTCCGATATTCTGGACTCATTAAAATGGAAGGTGCATCAAGTCCGCGATGACTCTAAAGACCTATGATTGTAATATTATTTTAGAAAAAAAATGAAGTGCTTTGCAATGAGATTGCGAGGCGATTTGAATCATGGTCAAGTTATTTTTTGACCTATTTTAAGAAACTGTCAAAAAATAATTCTTACAATTTTAAAAGCTTTCGATACTATAAAACTGACAGCACACAAACCAGTCGACATCAAAAAGAAATTACTTCTGAAGTATTCAGAAGCTAGGTCTCTGCGACTCTAGTGTCTCTCACACACAACACACACGCGCTGCTTGAGAAGCAGTTTATTCACGGAGGCATAATTGGATCCTATTACTACGGCTAGCGAAGAGCGCTTTGTCTTATTTCCACTCAAGTATCACGCAATTTGGGACATGTATAAAAAGCATATGGCGGTTTTCTGGACTACGGAAGAGGTCGACCTATTCGCCGATTTAAGCGACTGGGATAGATTAAATGACAACGAACGGCACTTCATTAAGCATGTGCTGGCCTTCTTTGCTGCTTCAGATGGAATGGTCAACGAAAACTTAGCAATGAGATTTTACAACGACGTTCAAATACCAGAGGCCCGTTGCTTTTACGGATTTCAAATGGCGATGGAAAGTATTCATAGCGAAATGTACAGCCTTCTGATCGACACCTATGTAAAAGACCCAAAAGAGAAAGACGAGCTTTTTAACGCCGTTCAGACCCTCCCATGCGTCTCTAAGAAGGCCAAGTGGGCGATGAAGTGGATTCAGTCCAAAAGGTCCTTTGCTGAGCGCTTAGTGGCCTTTGCTGCGATTGAGGGAATTTTCTTTTCGGGATCATTTTGCGCCATATATTGGCTTAAGAAACGTGGCCTAATGCCAGGCCTCTGCACCTCCAATGAGTTCATTAGTAGAGACGAAGGCCTGCATTGTGAATTTGGCTGTCTTTTGCACCAAGAGCTGCAAGAAGAGAATAGGGCCGACGAGGCCACTATCCGGGCAATCATCATGGAAGCTGTCGAGATTGAGACTGAATTTGTTTCAGACGCGCTACCAGTATCCCTTATAGGAATGAACGCCCAAATGATGGTGCAATATATTCAATTTGTCGCCGATCATTGGTTGGTCCAATTCGGCTGCCAAAAAGCTTACGACGTTGAAAATCCCTTTGATTGGATGGAGCTAATAAGCCTTGAAGGTAAAACCAATTTCTTTGAGAAAAGAGTTTCCGAATATCAAAAAAGCGGAATCATGGCAGACAAAACACAACAAGTTTTCACATTAGATGCGGAGTTTTAGAAAATGTATGTACTAACAAGAAGTGGCGAAAAAGAGCCCATAAAATTTGATAAAATTACAGAGAGATTGGCACAGCTAACTTTCGACCTCAATTCTGAATTCCTAGACACAACTATCATAACTCAAAAAGTTATCGAGGGAATTTACGACGGTATAACTACAAGAGAGCTCGACCAACTGGCGGCAGAAACCGCCGCTTACCTTTCTACTCGACACCCTGACTATAGTGTCTTGGCCGGCAGAATAGCTGTCTCAAACCTACATAAGGAAACCAGAGGCTGTTTTTCTGAAAACATAAAGGCCATGTATAAATACGTTAACGAAGTTACGGGGGAACACTCTCCTCTAATTTCAAAAGAACTCTATGAGACAGTGCTTAGCAATGCCGAATTGCTAGACAAGGCGCTAGTTGACCGGCGCGATTTTAATTACGATTACTTTGGATTTAAAACTCTAGAAAGATCTTACCTCTTAAAATTAGCAGGTGAAATAGTAGAGAGACCAGGGCAAATGCTTATGAGAGTGGCAGTTGGCATCCATATGAATGATATGAATGCCGCGATAGAGACATACAATCTTATGTCTGAAAAATATTTTACCCATGCCTCCCCTACGCTTTTTAACTCGGGTACCTCTAAACCACAATTATCCAGTTGCTTCTTACTTAGCATGAAGGATGACTCGATCGATGGCATCTATGACACCTTAAAAAATACTGCAATGATTTCACAAAGTGCTGGAGGAATTGGGCTCTCAATCCATAATGTGCGTGCCAAAGGGTCTTTTATAAAAGGCACCAATGGCACATCAAATGGAATTGTCCCTATGCTGAAAGTATTTAACGATACCGCTAGGTACGTTGACCAAGGCGGTGGAAAGCGCAAGGGTGCTTTTGCTATTTATCTTGAGCCTTGGCATGCCGATATTTTTGATTTTCTTGAAATGAAGAAAAATACAGGCAAAGAAGAGCAGAGAGCAAGAGACCTTTTCTATGCACTTTGGACTCCTGACCTTTTCATGAAAAGAGTTGAAGAAGACGGAAACTGGTCATTATTTTGCCCTCATGAATGTCCAGGTTTGGCCGATTGCTATGGAGCTGAGTTTGAAAAACTTTATACCAGCTACGAAAAGGCAGGCAAGGCCAAGAAAACTGTTAGAGCACAAGATGTTTGGTTCGCCGTTTTAGAATCACAGGTTGAAACTGGTTCCCCTTATATGCTTTACAAAGACGCTGCTAACGAAAAATCAAACCAAAAAAACTTAGGTACAATTAAATCTTCAAACCTTTGTACTGAAATTTTAGAATATACTTCACCTGATGAGGTGGCAGTGTGCAACTTGGCCTCTATTGCCCTCAACCAGTTTGTAGAAAACTCAGATAATGGATTGTCTTACAATCACAAAAAACTCTATGAAGTGGCCTATCGAGCAACGTTGAATCTCAATAGAATTATTGATATCAACTACTACCCGATTCCTGAGGCAAAGAACTCCAATATGCGCCACCGCCCCATCGGGCTGGGAGTGCAAGGGATGGCCGACACTTTTTTCAAAATGCGCTTGCCTTTTGAGTCCGATGAGGCCTTAAAACTAAATACTCAAATCTTTGAGACTATTTATTTTGCTGCTCTTACCGCCTCAAAAGACCTCTCCATTGTAGACGGACCCTATTCCAGTTATGAGGGCTCTCCGATATCTCAAGGCCTTTTTCAATTTGATCTATGGAATGTAAAACCAGGAAATGAGCTCTGGGATTGGGACCAGCTTAAAAAAGAAGTTAAGAAACACGGAGTAAGAAACTCCCTGCTTGTTGCACCAATGCCAACTGCTTCAACATCACAAATTCTTGGGAACAACGAGTGCTTTGAGCCAATAACTTCCAATATCTATGTTCGCCGGGTTCTTTCTGGTGAATTTGCAGTTGTTAATAAATTCCTCGTTGAAGATTTAATTGACCTTAATTTATGGGATGATAAGTTGAGAAATGAAATTATTGCCAACAATGGAAGCGTTCAATCGATTGAGCGTATTCCTGCAGCAGTAAGAGAGCTCTATAAAACGGTATGGGAAATAAAACAAAAGCACGTGATTGAGATGTCCAGTGCCCGCGCCCCCTATATTGATCAAGGACAGAGTTTAAATATCCATATGGAAGAGCCAAATTTTGGAAAACTATCCTCCATGCACTTCTTTGCCTGGAAAAAAGGCCTAAAGACAGGAATGTATTATTTGAGAACTAGGGCGGCTGTTAATGCAGTTCAATTTACTGTGGATCAAAAAAGTAGACCAGCAACGCCGGAAGTGAATCCTACCGCTTACCAAATGAAAAAAGGTGAGACTCGGGAAGAGGCCGAAGCGGCGATGCTTTGCTCTATAGAAAATCCAGATGATTGTGTAATGTGTGGCTCTTAAGCGAAAAAGATTGCGAGAAATGCCTTGCGGAGTTTTTGATCAAAACTTCCAAGGCCTTTTGAAAAACTATTCAATTCACTTTTATTGATTTTCCCTCTACCAAAAGCACTTAGGCTTTTTGAGTATTCATCCGATATCGCAAGAATTTGCCCAAGCGGATGAAGCTGTAGCTCCTGGAAGTTCCAGGTGGGAAAGCCTCTACCCATTGGACGCATATGATGCTGCTCAACCATTAAAAGTATCTCGTCATCTATCGTTTTAATTTTACTCAACATAAAAGCGGCATTACCAGGATGATCGTTGTAAAGGGCACTAAGCGCCTCTTTGCGATCTGCTGAGGTGGACTTTTTGTTTAATTCTTCTTCAACATCAAACTCTTCTAAAAAGATTTTATCATTGCCATCACTTTCAAAGAGTCCAATATCATGAAGAAGGGCGGCAAGCCCTAAGTTTTGTAATTGCTTTTTATTTTCATAACCTAGTTCCCTGGCGACTAGCCCGGCAATGAGTGCGGTTCCACTAGAGTGCTCAAAGACGCTTGCGTTTAATATAAGAGATTTTATCGTCTCCTCGTTGGCCGCCAATCCCTCAACAGTTTTTTGAGCATTGCAAGCAAACTCTTTTGCATATTCAATGCTCTCGTCATCGAGGCCCTGGTCCTTTAAATATTTTAATGTCTCGTCCCCTGAAGTTAGAGTCATTTTAATTTTGCTATCGCTTGGAATTTCAACTGAATGCAAGTTGGCCACTACTTGCTGACAAAAACTTACGTAACCCTCTTGTTCAGATTTTTTAATAAAGAGATGCCCCAGGCCTTTATCGATATACTTCTCTAACCTATTGGACGTTATACAATCACCAACGCTGAGAACTTTTACAAATTTGTCTTTGCGCAATTGAACGAAAATATCGAAAAGGCTATCGTGCCCACTTAAAAAGTTTTGAATTTTGACTGCATGAAATTCCTCATGTTCTAAATTGATGTCTCCATCTGCATAATCATCAGAGCTGGAGACATTTTTGAAACGTTTAAAATTTATCTCGACTTGATCTACTATATTGGCAATCTCATCCCAATTGGACAGGTTACCTTGAATCCCAATATTTCTTTTTTCCCTATCAAGCGCCGAGAAGCGCTTGGGCCCGTCACCAATTAAATAAATCGGTACTGAGGCATACTCTGTATGTAGGAGGTCTAGAATTTCAAGAGTTACCCCCTCTTTGGCGGGGTCAATAAAGAAGCCCCCCAGGGGCCATCAAATTTTGATAACAAGAGGCTCGCCTCTTCCTTCCTGGTGGTTACAAGCCACTGTGAGGTACTCTCCATGACTGAATAAAAGCTCGGGTCCTTGCTAAGTAGCAGAAAGCAAGGGCCGCTAACTGTTTTTTCCATAGTTTATTATCGACCTAAATTGAGTCAATTATGAAGATTTCTTTATATTGACTTAACTAGCTAGAATTATTGGTAAATTTAATTTATTTAAGGAGCTTCAGTTAATTATCTTTGCCACGTCTCTGTGGCAGAGACGGCCTAACGGTTTAACATTATTCCTAGACCGTAGCGATTAGTCGATTGGTTATAATCCAGCAAGGTATCGCCATAACCAAAGAAATACTGAAAGGTCAGGAAAAAGCGTGAGCTTAAAGGCAATGACAAGTTTGTTTCATAAGAACCATTTTTGGTGGAAAAATTATAGCGTGCCTTATGGGCCCAGAAAAAATAATCACCTTTTAATGTTAAGGCCAGTTCATTATAACCAAAGAAGTCCACAATAGGTTCCCTCTTCTCTGGAAAGATATCCCCCTTATTTTGGTCCTCCCCCAAGATATACCAAGTTTTAAGTGAGATATCGAAAGAAGGTATCGTAAATTTGAGTTTTAAAAATAAGGTATCCCAGCTTCTCGAAGTTGGGTCCTCTCTTCCGTTTGACTCATGGGCATAGCCAAAGTCACCGTAAAAAGTTTTCCCTCCGGTCCTGTAAAAAACCTCAGGGTTATAGTCTGTTGAGCGAAAAGGACGCGAATTATCTCGGTCGTAGATCTGCCAAACAGATTTTTGAGTATAGGCCAAAAAAAGTGCAGAACGAGAGCCCGAGCCAAGCAAGGCAATCCTAAAGCTAAACTGGTACTTCAGCTCTGACCTTTGGCCGGCATCTCTTTCAGAGGTGGTATAGGTATAGGGATGAAAGTAATTATACTTATGTAATTGTATTATCTGCTGCCCCTGGTCTTCTTGAGCTGCAATTACTCCAGGCACAAAAGAAAATATTAATACAATTAGTAGTTTTTTCAAATAGCGATAAACTCCACTGGATTCATTCCAGCTACCCTCTATTTTATAAAATCTCGACCGGAAACTCTACCCCGCAGGAAGTTCTAAGGCTCATACTGGAGTATTTTGATATGGTACATCTGAACCTTTTCTAACTGGATTGCCTGGCCAAATTTAGGTGTAATGTCCTCGAATCCAGAAAGATCGGCCTGTGGCTCCCTAAGGTAAGACCTAAGGACAAGTACTGCTCCAGGATTAAGTGAAGGTCTTAATTGTTGTAGAAAATTTTGTTCAAGTTCACCTGAAAAGTAGGAAGGAACATCACTGAGAGAGATAAAATCGAGCCCATTTCCATCAACTTCTAGGTATTTACTGGCAGCAGATAAAAGGTCTGTATTCTCGTAAAATACTTTTGAACCCTCGCGGTTTAGTGCCTTCTGGCAGCTGGCAAATACTCCAGGGTCGGCCTCAATAGTATTGCCATCTTCGTGGTTAATGCGGCCATAAAAACACAGGTTTGCAAAAAAGCTATTGCGCGCCAAAGTGTGATGGAACAAGCTATCAAAGGCCCTGAAATAATAATCAAAATGAGAACCATAAATATTTTTTTTTATAAAATCTCCCTTGTAAAGGAGAGCATTAAAAACACTTTTATTGCCTAATAGAAAAATAATACTTTTCCACTTTTTGATGGGGAATTTATTATTATAAAAGTTTAACTGAGAAGAAAGATCATGATGTTCAAAAATCTGATCATATTTTTTACCAAATATAAGTCTGACCGCCTTTGCAAGCATACCAAAAGTTTTTTCCCATTTCCCTTCGTATAGTATTGATCCCCAGCTTACTTTACTAAACAGCTTTTCAAAATATTCACGAGTATCTTGAGTTAGGACTAGGTCGTTGAATATATTTTTACGCTCCTTAGAGTAATCAAAGGCAGAAAAAGGAGGAAACCCCCAAAAGAGCCTGAACTCATCAAAGGTAAGGGTCCGAACACTGGCCTCTCTCAGTTCTGTGATTGCAATTTGTTGTGACGCCACATCTACACAAATCAGTTCTTTCGGCTCGCAACATAAAAGTGGAATCGCCCGCGATCCACAGCCGGCGATGCTCAATATTCGACTCGGCCTAAGAGCAAGCACTAACTCTACTTCTAGGGTTGTGTCCTCATTACCTAGTGAGTAATTTAAATCGGAAAAATAGTTAGCTGTCATAATTACTCAACTTATTAGTCGCATGAGCACGACATAATTCAAATTCTTCGTCCGTTATAAAGCCACTATGACCCATAATGCAGGATAATCTGACCCCGTGGTCCTTGGCCATTCTATCAATTTCTAAAACTTTTTCATAATTTATATTCCGGGACAATGTAAAAGATTCCAATTTCCCTTCCATCGCGAGCAAGGCAGTTTCGGCCAAGCAAGCATATACAATATTACCTTCAAGTCCAAGGTCTACATTGCTTTTAATCTCGCCGGGCAATTGTACTTCACCACTGGCTATCACCATAACATCAGGTCTCAAAAGTGAATCTTCCAATGATATGTCAAAAGGCCTACTAACGTCACAAATCACACAACCTGATTTTACATCTTCAATATTTAGAACTTTTCCTCCCTGTGCACTAGTAGTCGTAATTATTAAATCGCATTCATGTGAAAAACTGTCAGCAGAAGTAGATATTTTAATTTCAGCATTAGGCGCAATATTTAAAATTTCTTCTTTTAACTCAAGCAATTTATAGGCCCTAGGCGCAACCAGTATTATTTCATTCCAACTTTTGGCCAAAATTTTGGCGGAAACTGCACCAATACTGCCTGTCGCCCCCACTACCATCACTTTTCCAAGGTAGGTATTGCCCACTTTTTTTACCAGCCCCATCTTTTCTATAGCAAACTTAGCCGCCCATAGGGTCGAGGCCGCCGAAAGAGAATTGCCGGTGGTCACAGGGATAGGGCTAAGATTGGCCACTGTTACGCCGGCGTCCCCTACAATTTTTGTATAGGCGCCTAAACCAATAATACCGGCACCTCGTTTGTCTGCCTCTTTAGCGAGGTTAACTAACTTTTTATAAATAGTTTGGGGTTCCTTTTCTAATAATTTACGTGGAGTCTCTGTCACTGAATAAATTAAACCTTCTACGCCTTTTCCATTTTTTTCACTTTTAATACCCTTGATTGTGCCGTAAAAAAATCCTGGAGAAAGGGCCAAGACTTCCTCCGTGAGTGAACCAAGAGGTTTCTTTAACTTACTAAATTTTTTGAGGAGCGGGTGCTTAAATAGATGATCAGTACTTAAGGGGTGTATTATAAAAGCAAATTTTTCTCTCTTTGCAGAAGTCGATGATTTTTTTGAAAAACTTCTTAACTCAGAGGAAAGCTCTAGTTTCTCAATCCACCTTATTACGTCATCATCACGCAAGTGGTCCTCTTGGTAGGTTTGGAATATAGCATGTAATACTGAAAAATTAATATGTCGATTGTCTATCAGTCGAGGCATGCAAACAATAACATCCTTTACCCCGATCTCGGTGAACTTAGATTCTAGGCCTGGACTTAAAAAATCAATAACGACTGTTTTTCCACGGAGATGCTGTAGGTCAATTAAATTAAAGGTAGTCTCATTTCCTACGAATACATCGGCCGAAAAAAATTCTTTTAAATGTGGGGTATGCTCGCCGTGGGAGAGCGTAAAATCGGCCACATTCGAGCGCTTTAAATTGAGATTCTTTAATACCGGTGCGAGAAACTTAATGAATTTTTCAAGACTACTTTTACCCTTTACATTAAAAGGCAACTTTAAATAGAAATAGGGATCTGCCAGGAAGACTTCATTGTCAAATTCTTCTACTACGTCAAGCAAACTACTATTAAAGGCGCCTGAATAAAAGGCCATCTTTTTATTGCTTAACAATTTCTTATTCTTAAAATAAAATTGCCTTATGGCCCAGGGAATATAGATATCTTTTATTAATTGACCATCAACAATTGGCACCCCTCGAGAAAGACCTTTTATTCGATCGGACTGAGGATGTACGAAGGCCCCTCCCTTCATTTTTAATTTGGGTGGAATTCCATTAATACAAATAGCATCGCATTGCCCCTCAAACTTGTGGACAATATCTTTTGTGACATCAAAATCAAAATTGGTTGAGTATTGAGTTAAACGAAATTTTTCACCCCGAAAATTAATAATTTCGTCAAAATTAATACTATCCCTGGAATAGGCTATTGAGAGTATATGCTTCATGATCCAAAAAACTTTCTTGTGGCAAAGTTAAATAATGGCCGTTTGTATTCAGAATACAGGCTTTTTGACATATTAGGGAAATCTTTTTCAATTTGACCCTTATCGTAGTGACAGCCAGAATACATATATGACAGCAATTCTTTAGGAAGCCCTATTTGCTGCATTATTAATTTATTAAGTGCATTTTTTGGCAAGGGAAGTACTTTTACTTTAAACCCAAATTCATCCATTGCATCATGCATAAATTGACCAACTGTGGGGCATTGCTGGCTGATTACATGGTAGCATCGAAAAGGCTCCAGTGATAATTCACTTTGAAGTACTCCACTTGCAATATGATCAGCGGCATGGTCTACAGGAATCATCGGAAAAACCGAGTTTCCTTCAAACGGTAACGGCAAGAACTTCAATTTACTGATAAGGTTTCTTTTTTTCTTAAATTTAGCGAGAAGATTAAAGAAATAATATGGCCCATCGACTTTTGGAATCTCACCATTTGTCGAGTCACCAACAAGAACACCGAGCCTGTATATCCGCTTTTTAACGTTAGTTTCCCATTGGCGTACCAGTAGTTCTGAATCGTACTTTGTTTTTGCATAATGATTATTAAAACTCTGTCCACACTCTAAGACTTCTTCATAGAGGCTGCCAGCAAAGTCTCCAGCAACTGCAACAGTGCTTATATGATGAAAAATCTGTAGTTCGGGACATTGTCTAGAAAAATAGAGTACATTTTGAGTACCTACCACATTGAACAAAAAACTTCTTGAATAATCGCCTTCCAGATCATAAAAGGCTGCGGCATGAACTATTCCCTCTATCTCGGACTTCACTTTTTCTGCGACACTTTCTTCATCAAATATATCAGGGTTTGTTATATCACCTAGAACTAATTCAACATTTTCAAATTCCGCGAAAGACTTCTGGTATTTTTTAAGACTTCTTCGCCTGACTAAAACGTAGATCTTTTGTCCATCTTTTGCCAATTTCTTAACTAAATACTGCCCTAGGTATCCAGTACCTCCGGTGACCAATAATTTCATTGAAGCGTCACTTCGTTGGCGATATTAAGTAAACTTGCTTCCTCATTTCTTGAATATACCTTCAAGGCCGAAGGCTCTATCGATATATTCCACTTGTTTTCATTTTCAAATATTTCACCGTCACCAAAAAATTTTACATTTTTTTCGGGATTTAAGTTTTCGATTTCCAAACTCTCGGTTTCAAAAGTAGTAAAATGGGGATCATTTTTTGGTATTTGCCCGCTGGCCACTTGTAAAACACAGCGAATAAGCCTTTGCTTTGAGGGATGAGTTAAAAGAGTCACATTAAATTTACCATCAGAGTTAGAGGTAAAGGGTGCTATTTCAAAAGTCCCTGCTAAAACCGGTTGATTATTTATTAAAATGGCGGAGGCGTGGACTTGCCCAGAAAATTCCTTAGAACGCACCAAAAGATCATAGGATTCAAATGCCGGGCCTAGTAACTCTTGGGCCACCAGAAAGGAATAAATTTTTTTTCCAGAAAATTTCATTAAATTTTTAAATAGAGGGAATTTTTGGCGAAGCGAATTTACCCTACTAGCGACTTCTCCACCGAGCCCGATCCCACCATTGGTGGCCATATACCTATTATTTATTTTGATTAAATCTATGTACTTAGAATCTTTATTCCGAATACATTGGATAACTTTTTGAATATTTTTTTCGTTGCCAAGCTCATGGGCCAAGTCATTTGCAGTACCGCCAGGGATAACCAAAAGCCCTATTTCAGAGTTTGCTAAATTCTGGATGAGAGTATTTACAGTACCATCTCCGCCAACTGAAATGATGGCATCCACTTTATTTTCAATATCTTTATTAAGCTCACCGTGAAGCTCCTCAAGACTACCTGGAGTACGGTAATTCAACTGACTTCTGAAAAGAGATCGGTTTATTTTAGAACGCCAGAATTCAAAACTAGAATTGGAGGCCCTCTGATTGAGATAGACGCTTATATTTTGCATGTTTATTTAGTCCTTGAGCCTATTCTAGAGTGCCATTGCATAATTTATAACGCACCGTGTAGATATTACCCTGACCCTTTAAAACTTCGACACTTCTCTCTACTATAAATACATAATAACGAGAGCTTAGGAGACTTTTTGAGAGTACTACTGGTTACCAGCCAAATCACTTATATGCCACAGAATTACCTACCGCTATTCAAGGAACTTTTCCGCCTGCGGAAAGATTTCTATATCGGCCTGGCCCTATTGGATAATTTAGATAGTAAAATTGCGGCAAGCACCGCAGGGCTCTTTTATCTAGGCGCTAATAAAATCGCAAAGGCACTGGTTAAAAATACATTAGAGCTTCCGCTATCTAAAAGAGAAGGTCTCTGTCACCAAAATGGAATTCAAACGGTCCGCTTTAAGTCAATGAATGATGCCCGCGCAATTCAATGGGTGCGGGATAATAAAATTGACCTAATCGTCAATTTGCGAACTCGCTGTATCTATAAATCTGAAATTCTTAGTGCACCAAAACTAGGATGTATAAATATTCATCACGGAATTTTGCCTAAATATAGAGGAACCCTCTGCGATCTCTATGCTTTGAGTGAAAAAAGGCCAGCAGGTTTTACTATTCACCAAATGAACAAAAAAATAGATCAAGGAAAAATATTAAAAACCTGCGAAGTTAACCCTGGTACAGAAAATAATTATTGGAGTTATCTTAAGGAAACGGCAAAGACTGAAGCAGCTGCCCTTACAGAACTACTTCAAGAAATTGAAACTGCCGGAAAAATTACCAAAGGCAGCGAAAACAGCTGCGACGATATTGTCTTTACCAAAAATCCTGACAAATTAAAAATTAAAAGCTTTATAAACCAAGGAATGACCATATGAAAAAGACTACAACTATCCGTGCCCACCATGGTTCACCAGGTGGACCTCAGGACTTTCAACAATTAAGGGAATTCCTGGAAGGCTATCAACTCTCAACTCCAGACCGATACGGTGATCAGAACAACAACCTGACCAATGAATCTAATTTCGAAGTTGGCTATTCTTGGGGTTGTGCAGAAGCGCTTAGTGAGGCGGTTCAAAATACTGATAGAACAAAAGGTGTTATTCTTATTGCACCCTTTCTTTTTCCAAAGAAGAAAATGAGTGGCCTTAAAAAATCTGTTCTTGGGCTTCCCCTTGTGGGAAAAATGATTCTTGGCAAGGCCGCCGACTCGGCGATTGATCAAATGTTAAATGATAGCTCAAGCCCCTCACAGGTTCCAAGCTTCTACCAACAACAAAAATCCTACCTTGCCAATCCCGAAAGACTCAAGAAGGCCTTATTCGAGAAAGAAAACAAAGAAAATGAAATAATGGCCAATATTAAAAAATTAAAAGCGCTAGGGACACCAGTCTTTATAATCAGAGGTGACGAAGACCTCTCCAGTGACAGTACTCAATCTGGTCGCCTTAAAAATATTTTGGAAGTCGAAGAAGAAATTGTCAAAAATAGTGGACATGCTCTTCCGTATACTCATGCAAAACAAGTTGGTGAATTATTAAAGCGCTACCTTGACCGCTTAAACTCCTCAACTGAAGAAAAGCACAATACCGAAAAACCATTCGGTTACCAGAAGGGAGAACACCAGCTTAATAACGTTTCCTCTTTTCTTTCGAAACACGCTGCGGAAATACCTAACCACCCTATACTCAGCTGGGTCGATCGGGAGCAATTGCAAAACTGGTCCTTTGATTTAAATCAACCGCTACCACATAAGAGCGTCACTGTAGCAGAGCTAGATCACCTGGTATCTGTCATTGCCGCAGGAATGAAAAAGTTAGGTATTCAAAAGGGAGACAGAGCGATCGTATTTGTACCAATGTCTTTGCCTATGTACGCTGCAATGTTTGCGCTACAAAAAATCGGAGCAGTAGCGGTCTTTTTAGATTCCTGGGCGCGTAGAGACCAGATGGGGTCAGCAGCTGAAGTTGTTGATGCAAAGGTCATAATTAGTGTCGATATGGCATTTAAGCACTTTAAAGGGGTCGAACAAATAGACCGAATTCCGATGAAAATTTCTGTCGGCCCAGCTACTGAAAAATACACTGCTTCTGTTGAAGAATTAATGGCCGGGACCGAAAAAGTAGAGGCCACTGCGGTTGAGCAAGAACATACTGCACTTATAACTTTTACCACTGGTTCCTCTGGCACACCAAAGGGCGCTGACCGCACCCATCGCTTTTTAGCGGCTCAGCATTACGCTCTAGATAGGCACCTTCCTTATCAAGAAAGCGATAGAGACCTCCCTGTCTTTCCAATTTTTAGTCTCAATAATTTGGCCGCGGGAGTGACTACCATTCTACCAGCAATAGACGTGGGAACCCCTTCTGAGAAAGATGCCATTATCCTATTGGCACAAATGAAAAGCGCAGAAGTTAGTTGTACGACCTTGTCACCAAGCCTGCTTAGAGTCGTTTCTAGTTACTGCATAGAAAACAAAATTAAACTGCCCTTTCTCAAAAGAATTATTACAGGAGGGGCCCCCGTTTCAAGAGACGATTTAATCGAAATGACTAGCGTAGCAGAAAATGCTGAAGTGCTAGTACTCTATGGAAGCACTGAAGTTGAACCTATGGCACATATAGAGGCCAAAGAAATGATCGCACAAAAGTCGAGTGAAGATTCAGAAATAGTAGATGAAGGTGTTCTAGTAGGAAAGTTTGACTCTGGGCTAAATGTAAAATACCTAAAAATTAATAAAGATTCTATAGTCATAAAATCAAAAAATGACTGGGTAGACCTAGAAGTAGAAAAAGGAAATGTAGGAGAAATAATCGTTTCAGGCGAACATGTCTGTGAAAATTATTTTAATAATAGCGAGGCCTTCGCCCGCGCCAAAATTAAAGATGAAAATGGAGTTATTTGGCATAGGACAGGAGACCTAGGTAGAGTTGATTCCTCGGGTAATCTTTGGCTGGTAGGCAGAGTCCATAACGCAATAAATAGAAATAACCTCTACTGTTTCCCGGTTCGTTCTGAAATTGTCTTGAAAAAGCTCCCATTTGTTGATCTCTGCGCCTATCTAGGAGTAGAAGACTCAGAATTAGGCGAGAAAACTGTCGTCGCCTATACAACCAAGGAAGAAAATCCTTCTAGTGAAAAAATACTGGAGAACCAAAAAGAAATTTCTCGTATAATGGAAAAGAACAGTATTCCCGTTGATAAAATTGTTTTCACGGACTCCATTCCTATGGATGCTAGACACCATAGTAAAGTGGAATATTCGGTTCTAAGAAATCAGCTTCGGGAGAAAGGATTGCTTTAGTGAGTGAGTATACCCAGGTCCGTAAAAAGCAGATTGGTGATTGGTTTATTTTCACCCAGGAGAGATTTGAGCCGGTCTCACATTTTCTAATGATTATTATGTTTCTGGCGGCCCATTACTTCGTTGTCGACGCCAGTAAATTCGTAATTCTTGAACCCATTCAATTGCTATGGGTAACTTTGGGAACTATCGCCTTTTTTTTAAAACTCAGATTTTATGATGAAATAAAAGATTACGATACCGACATGGCCTATAATCCGACCCGCCCCTTGCCAAGGGGGCTGGTTAAACATTTCGATGTCAAAAAAGGTATTGAAAATTGTATTATTTTAGAAATTATCTTTTTCACTACTTGCGGGGTCAGTGGCTTTATATCGATTATATTAGCGATTGCTTACTCTCTCGCGATGTATAGAGAGTTCTTCATTGGCGATCTAATTCGCCCTCACTTAACAACTTACGCCACCACCCACACGGTTGTTACAATTTTTATTTCAGTTTCTATTTTTAGTGCAATGAGCAGGTATTATTTCTGGGATATGGATGGGGATTTTTATCTATTTGCAATTGCCAATTGGCTCTTGTTTAATATTTTCGAACTCGGCAGAAAAGTATACCAGCCCTGCGAAGAGAGAGATGGAGTTGATACATACTCTAGCATCTGGGGAAAATTTGGCGCGGTCATTCTAGTTTTCAGCCAAGCTGCAGCAGTAGGCGTATTACTGCTTTATATTTCAACTATAGATTTCTTCTTTATGCAGGCGTTTCAAGCATTTAGTCTTGGGACTCTTGGGTTGATCAGTATCATCTACCTAATAAGAAAAACCGTTATATCGGGAAAACTCTTTCGGGCGTTTTCTTCTTTTTATATTGTCTTAATTTATTTGGGGGTAATTGCGAATTATCTCATAAGACGTTACTCCTGAGAGAAAAATGCTTTTAATTACAAAAAATAGCACCAGAAATTTTATTGAAAGAGAGGCCGGCGGAAAGGGTCTTAATCTATATTACCTGGCCTCAATCGGCTTGCCAGTTCCTGAGTGGGTAATTCTAGGGCCACATATTTTTGAAAAGTTTAAAAAAGACACTGGCATCGAAAATGAGCTAAACGACATTTTAAAGTCAGAGGATTCTGAGTCAAAAAAATCTAAATTGCTGACAAAGCTAATTTGTGAAACAAAGTACACAAATGAGATTGAGGCCTTTATAGAGAAGGCCTTCCACTCGCTAGGAAAGCAGCTAATCGCCGTCCGTTCTTCTGCCTTAGACGAAGACGGGTCCGGCCATAGCTTCGCTGGTCAATTGAGCAGCTTTCTTTACGTTAAGGGCCAAGATGTATTATTAAAATCAGTAAAAGAATGCTGGGCCAGTGCTTACTCTGAAAGGTCATTAGTTTATCGCCGCGAAAACCAATTAACAATTCTCGATATTAAAGTGGCAGTGATATTACAGGAAATGATTTGCTCTGAGAAATCTGGTGTCATGTTCACTTGCGACCCCATGTCTGGATCACCTGATAAAATTATGATAAATTCAGTATACGGCGTTGGAGAAGGCCTTGTCTCAGGTCTACTGGATGGCGATAATTTTTTATTAGAAAAAAAAGATGGCTCTCTTATAAGCGAAGAGCTGGCAGAAAAAACTTCACAATTACTACAAGATGTTGAAAATGAAACCTGTATCGAAGTTCCAGTCGCTGAAGAGCTACAACAACCCCCCTCCCTTACAAAAGATGAAATGCAGACCCTACACGGGCTCGCCTTAAAAATAGAAAATTTTTACAATTACCCACAAGACGTAGAATGGGGAATATTGGGAGGAAAAGTCTACTTATTACAATCACGTCCAGTAACTACAGACATAATCTCAGGAACTGGGCACCTGTACATTTGGGACAACTCAAATATTGTAGAATCATATGGAGGCATTACAAAACCACTGACCTTTGGATTCGCTCATTACGTTTACCATCAAGTATATGTTCAATTTTGTGAAATACTCATGGTTCCAAGTAAGAACATTAAGCAAATGGACTATTTTCTAAAAAACATGCTTGGATTATTTTATGGCCGGGTTTATTACAATCTTCTCAATTGGTATAAGTTAACTAATATCCTACCAGGTTATAAATATAACCGTGGTTTTATGGAGACCATGATGGGCACAGATACCGCCCTTCAAGACGAGATTGCCGAGAGAGTTAGGCCTCCAGCATTCGACAGTACTATCTCTGCAAAGTTTAGAAAAATTTTAACTGGAATGAAATTCTTTTATTTTCATTTAAATATTCAAAATGTTGTTGATAATTTCTTAGATCACTTTTATAAAATCTACAATGGCTTTCGGAAAACCGACTATTCACTTATGCCAGCGGATAAAATATACGCTGACTACCAAGAGCTAGAAAAACACCTTCTTTGGAAATGGCACGCCCCAATTATTAATGACTTCCTCTGTATGATTCACTATGGAATTTTTCAAAAACTTACTAAAAAATGGCTTGGCGGACTCGGTGAAAATTTTCACAATGATCTGCTTGCTGGGAACGGGAACCTAGAATCTGCTGAGCCCACCAAAATATTGATCACTATGGCCGGAGAAATTTGCAAAGACCAAGGTCTAAAAAAGCTAATTCTAGAGACAGACAAGAACGACACCCTTGAAACATTAGCACAGAGCAGCTATCTAGACTTTTATAAGCTAGTTAATAGCTATATTGACCGCTTTGGCTTTCGCTGCATGAGTGAAATGAAGCTAGAACAGAAAGACTTGCATCAAGATCCTTCGCTTCTATTTGTCTTCCTCAAAAATTTAGTCAATGCAGGACAAACAGATTTAAAAATTTATGAGAAGAGAGAAAAGGAAATAAAAGAAAATGCAGAGCAATTACTTGCCAAGAATCTAAAAGGCCCTAAGAAGCTAATCTACCGCTGGTCACTTAAGAATGCCCGAAAAGCCGTCATGAATCGCGAGAACACCAGATTTTGTCGAACCAGAGTGTATGGAATAGTCCGCTCTATGTTCTATGGAATTGGAAAAGACTACACCAACAGGGGCATAATAGACGCAAAGGAAGACATTTTTTACCTCTCCCTATATGAACTTAAAGGCTCTCTCGAGGGAACAAATCCAGTTCAAGATTTACGCAAGGTCATTATGGCGAGAAAGAACGAATACGAGGACTATGAAAAATGCGATGAGCCGGCCTCACGTTTTCATACGCGGGGCCCTGTTTATTGGCAAAACCAACATTTCCCAGTCGAGGAAGTTGTCATTGATGACATCGAATTAAAAGAAAATGAAATAAGGGGCATTGGATGCTGTCCTGGAGTTGTTGAAGGTAAAGTCAAAGTGATCCTATCTCCAGACGACGACCTTGAATTAAATGGTGAGATCTTAGTAACCTACCGAACAGACCCGGGCTGGATTCCTCTCTATCCCAGTGTCTCAGGACTTCTTGTTGAAAGGGGAGGCCTTCTCTCCCATTCGGCAATTGTCGCACGTGAAATGGGCCTACCGACGGTAGTTTCACTAAAAGGACTTACCAAGAAATTAAAAACCGGCGATCATATAAGATTCAATGGCGAAACAGGAATTATAGAGTTTCTCTAACCCATCATCGCAACATCATTATCAGAAAAACAATTCACTTCGTCTGCCTGATCTTCGTCATGGCCTTCTTCGTGGTATGTCTCAGTATGGTATGTGTTGGCGCGGCCCGAAGGATCGATGTCGTAATCCTGCCAGCGCGGAATCCATTTTTTAATCAATGCGGCGCTATCTTTATGCCCGTAGAACTCTGAGTGAATAACTCGGTACATAAAGGCCTCTTTCGTAAAAGGCGTATTATGGGGAAATAATTCATTTCGCTTTGAAAACTCTTCTTCAGAAATAATTCTATCCGCTAACTCTTTTAAAGAATCAACCCAAGAGTAACCAACTCCATCACTGAATTGTTCTTTCTGTCTCCAAAGTACTTCATCTGGCAGATAGGCCTGTCCATCACTGCCCTTTCTGTTAAAGGCCTGACGAAGAACATCTTTTTCCATTCTCTCGCCTTTGATTATTGTTTTGTATTTAGGATCAAGAGACATTACTACTTTTAAAAACTCTTTATCTAAAAAGGGAACCCTTGCCTCAACACCTTCTCCCATGGTTGACCGGTCGGCCCGTAAAACGTCTGAGGTATGTAACCTTTTAACTCTCCTAAGGCATTCTCCATGGAATTCTTCTTCACTTGGGGCATTGCTAAAATAAAGATAACCTCCAAACATTTCATCGGCGCCTTCACCAGACATTACAACTTTAACTCCACATTGCTTAATATATTTACTCATAAGCAGCATAGGTGTAGAGGCCCTAATGGTAGTGACGTCATAGGTTTCAGTTTTCCAAATAAGATCTCTTAGAATTTGAATTCCTTGTTCCGCAGTAAAAATTATCTCATGATGCTCGGTTCCTAAAAACTCTGCAACCTTTCGTGCTTTTTCCAAATCACTACTGCCTTTACTTAGTCCAACTGAGAAACTCTTTAATGTTTTCCCAGACTTTTTAAATTCCTTAGCAACTATCGAGGAAACCAGAGAAGAGTCGAGCCCTCCAGAAAGCAATACTCCCAAGGGAACATCACTCATTAATCGTTTTTTACAGGCGGCAACCAATGTGTCATGAATTAACTCTGGCCCCTCTACTGCCTTTTCTCCACAAAACCAAGCAGGTTTAAAATAGCGAACAAAGCCGGCCTCTTGGGTGTAGTAATGACCAGGAGGAAATTCGTTAATTTCTATACACTTTGTAATCAATGCTTTGGTTTCACTAGCAAACCACAAGTTGCCTAGCTCATCGTGACCGTAAAAAAGCGGCTTAACCCCTATTGGATCTCGACCAGCAAAAACCTTATCCCCGTCGACCAATACAAAAGCAAAAACTCCGTCCAAAAGGTCTAGAAATCGCTCTCCTTTTTCTTGGTAAAGATGAAGAATTATCTCACTGTCTGAATTAGTTTTAAATTTGTGATCGTGGCAATACTGGCGCGCCAATTCCTTGTGATTATAAATTTCTCCATTATGAATCAAATAATTATCTTCGCGTCCCACAAGCGGTTGCTTACCAGTATTAAGGTCAACAATGGCGAGTCGTTCGTGACAGAGAATATGACCGTGTTTAGTCACTACAGAGTCCCGCTCATCGGGGCCTCTATGCGAAAGTTGTTTAGAGAGTTCCGTTGCCTCTTGAAGGTCTGCATTGCCGATAACTGCTAATATTCCACACATATTTTCCTCTCCTGGGGGGATTCAATTAATTGATCCTAAACCTTTTTCGTCATTTTTTGTTAATAATTTAATCAATTCAGTAACTTTTGCCATTCTGTCTACCAAAGGACAGTTTTTCTTGAAATTTATCAAATTCCAATTCATTAACACCCCGAGAATTACCATATGCCTAATACTGCCGTACAGATAGGGAACTTAAAAAATAGAGGATTCAAATTGGAAGCAAAATTTTGGCAAGAAAAGTGGAAATCTGTAGAGACACCTGGCTTTCATAAATCCGAATACCACCCGCAATTAGTAAAGAATTATCCCTTATTGGAGCTCTCTCCTAACGATCCCTTCTTGATTCCATTATGCGGGAAAAGCCTGGATTTAAAATTTATGGCCGATAAAGGGCATAAAGCGATTGGCTTCGAGCTTTCCATAAAGGCAGTTAATCAATTCTTTCACTCACATAAAATAAAGGCCATCCAAAGCGATGTAGGGCCGTTTAAACGCTTTCAAAGTGAATATATAGACATCTACTGTGGCGACTTTTTTAAATGGAGAGAGGCCAATTTACCAGCGATAAGAGGTGTATTCGACAGGGCCGCGCTAGTCGCTCTGCCCCCCAAAATGCGTCAAGAATACTATCAAGTCTTTGGCGAGCTATTAACCGTGGGCTCACAAATTCTTCTAATAGCATTCGAATATGATCAAAACTTACTGGCGGGGCCGCCTTTTTCTGTCCCAGCAAGTGAAGTAAGCCGCAATTACGCCAGTCATTTCAATATAAAGAAACTTTCTGCCTGTGAAGTTGAAATAAGTAACCCTCGCTTTCATCAAGCAGGACTGACTCACTTCCAAGAAGTTACTTACTTGCTAACAAAAAAATAAAAAAAAGGGGATCATTCCTTGATCCCCATTTCTTGACTCAAAGGTCCCGTGAATTTTAAAACTTCTTAGCGAAGCTCGGCAAAAACACTAGGTAGCGGCAATACATAACCATTGGGCCCTGACTGAGACTTACGTCTCGACGACTCATCTTCTTTATAATCATCCTTAATTAATCGGTGAGATTCTGCAATAGCTTCTGAAATATTCATTTTAAGAGTAAGTTCTGCTGCACGAACCGCGCGGGCCATATTAACATCGCCACCAGTTACTAGGTTAGCGCTGTAGCCTCGTCTCGAGTCAACAGTCTTCATAATGATTTGCTTAACTTGAACTGGAAGTAAGTCACTATTAACTCCAACAACTCTGTTTGCAATGTTTGCAACATAAGGAGCTGCTTGGCTTGTTCCAGATACTTCGAGGTAATTATTGTCAGGCACAGTTGAGTTAATACCTACTCCTGGAGCTGCAACATCGACATTTGTTTTACCAAAATTTGAAAAACTTGAAAGCTGACCTGGCTTAATACTTGCTGCAACACTAATAACATTGTCGGCTGAAATATTAGTTGGGAAAGTTCCAAACTTATCATTGTTTAGACCATCGTTTCCTGCTGCGAAAACAAAGAGTGTCCGTTTGGCGGCATTAACAAAGTGTAGTCCTTCAGTTACTAGCGTATCAATGAAATGCTTTGTAACTTCTTCAACTTCAGCCTCGGTCGGTTCTTTAACAGTGATTTTTAAAATTGCACTGGCAATCATTTTTGCCTGAGGATATCCAGTTCCAAAAGAACCGTTGGCCACTTTTGCACCATGATCATTACAATACTGTCCAATTTCAACCATTAGCTTCAATTGTTGTTTTGCTAACGCCCCTAGCGCCATTTTAGCTAGTGTAACTCCCAGTCCTTTTTGATTGAGCTTCTTGGCCTCACGGACAAGAAAGGGTAGCTTAACTTCAGTTGGAATAAGCTTGACTGCAATCGCTCTAGCGTCAGGGTTACCCTTAACGGCGATTCCAGTTACGTGAGTTCCGTGCATAAAGTTACCGTAAATTTGAAGACTCTTTAGAAACTCTTGGTCTCCTACTCTGCCTCGTAACCATGCCACGTCTTCGTCATTTGCAGTTCCTTCCATCATCAATTTTTGAATGGCAAAGAAGCGACGAATATCAAATGTAAGTGTGCCACGGTACTTGTGGTCGATTACAAGATTATTGCTTTCTGCAAAGTTCCAACCATAAACATCATCTTGATATCCATTTCGATCTTCATCGCGATCATTGCTTGGAATTTCATTGCTGTTAATCCAAAGGTTGTTTAATAGGTCTTTGTGTAAAATATCCGTTCCTGAATCGATTACACAAACATTTGCGGCCTGGGTTGTTGCTGCGGCCAGCATAAGTACAGCGACTACTAAAGATTTCATATTGCCTCCATGCGTTGAAAAGGGGCTTCATCCTTTCAACTTGTCTTTATTGTATTGCCTGTTAATTTATTTAAATTATTATTGAAATATAACTTTATACTGGGAACTAAAAGCTTCTATCTTTTACTGTCATCTGACTATTTTACCCCGTTAATCGAGGACACCATGAGTAAAAAGATTTTAATAACACGTTCAATAATGCCAAACGCTACCACTCTGCTAGAAGAAGCGGGCCTTACTGTTGATACATGGCAGAAGGAAATTCCCCCCACCAGCAGTGAGCTCTTGGCCTTGGGAATTGATTACGATGGAATTATTCCGATGGTGACTGACCAGATTGACCAAAAATTCTTAAAGGCCAATTCCCATTTAAAAATAATTTCTAATTATGGAGTTGGAGTAAACAATATCGACGTTGCGGCGGCAACAGAGCTTGGGATACCGATAGGAAATACTCCTGATGTGCTAACAGATGCTACTGCCGACTTAACCTTTGCCTTATTACTTGGCCTGACCAGGAACCTGCTGCCCGCTTATGCAGATGTCCGACTTGCTAAATGGAAAAAATGGGAGCCAAGAGGTTATCTAGGGCCAGCATTAAGAGGTAAAAAGCTGGGTATTTTTGGTATGGGCAAAATTGGAGAGGCGGTTGCAAAAAGGGCAGTCGCCTTTGGGCTGGAGATTATTTACTGTTCGCGTACACCTAAAAAAGAACTTCCATACACGGCGGTGTCCTTCGATCAATTATTAAAAGAAAGTGACTTCATCAGCATTCATTCAGAGTTAAATGAACAAACAACCGCCGCCTTTAACTTTGAGGCAATAGGAAAAATGAAAACAACTAGCTATTTAATAAATACTTCCAGAGGCAATATAATCTGTGAAAAGAGCCTGTATGACGCTCTTAGGGTCGGCAAAATTGCAGGAGCTGGACTCGATGTGACAGCGCCAGAACCAATGGATCCCAACTCTCCCCTATTGCAAATGGACAATGTA
>JABGVH010000108.1 GCA_018646195.1 Halobacteriovoraceae bacterium | reverse complement strand
CCCCGTTCCAGCCGCTGTCCCGCAAAGGAGCATAAACTTTCTCGCTGTATGAACCACCCTGACAGGTGATGAGAATATCCATTTTTGAAAGTTCATTTAGGGAGTGGGCATCGATTAAGAGAGGTTCCCCATTTATTACAACCGGCGCCTCTGCTCCTGCATTTGAGGTGCTGAAAAATGTCGTGTTAAATTTTTCGAAATTGCCTTCACTCAGCATTCTTTCTTTTAAAACTGAGCCGACCATTCCTCGCCAACCAATAAATCCCAACTTCTTCATTTTATCTCCTAAACTTCACTATGGAATATTGCCATGCTTTTGTAAAATATGATTATCCTTGATTATATGCCATCAGTAATATAGCCTAATTATGCATACCGAGAAGAGGAGCAAGGTCCAGGCAGGCGCTATGAGGATTTCAGAATCCATAGAAAAGCACCCAGGGGGAACTTGCCGAAAGAGCTGGAAGTCTGAAGTTCCATCACTTGGTCGCCGAGGCCGAAGCCCCCGTGACTGTCATCCCGCAGGATGAAGCGCTTACGGTAATAATCAAAGACTCCATCCTGCCCCCGACAATTCCGTTTTACACTCTCACAATGCAGGAAGTATATTGTTGGAGTAATTATGCAAAGTAAAAACAAGAAAATCGTCGCCAAATTTGGTGGTAGCTCTATGGCCGATGCAGAGTGCATGCGCCGGAGTGCTGAAGTTGCTATCAAAAGTAACGCTAACCTAATTCTAGTAAGCGCCACTTTAGGGACTACCAATAAGCTAGTCGCGCTAAGTAAATCTGCAGCACTCGGTGAGAAGGCCTCTGCCGAGCAAATCGTTACTGGCATCATTGACCAGCACCAGCAGCTGGCCAAAGACCTAGAGGTTACCGCCGATTGCATCCAGCAATTAGAGCTCTGCTTCACTGAACTTAAAACCCTCACCCAAGGCATGACTCTGCTAAAGGAATGCGGGTCAAAGACCATGGACAGTCTCTACTCGCTCGGAGAGAGAATGAGCTCGACCCTTTTCCACCAGGCCTTGCTGCAACTTTCTGGCGGCGAAAGTGTCTCCCTACTTGATATACGAGAAGTTCTTAAAACCGATAATTGCCACCTTAAGGCGCGCCCACTACTCGATCAAATTAAAAAAAATTGCTCAGAAAAACTTTTTCCGGCCTTTGAAGAAGGAACGGTTTTTGTTTCGCAAGGTTTCATCGGCGCAACAATGGAAGGCGCCACCACAACACTTGGTAGAGGCGGCAGCGATTACTCCGCCGCTCTAATGGCCGAAGGAATTGACGCCGACTCACTAGAAATCTGGACCGATGTGGCAGGAATAGCCACCACCGACCCTAGGCTCTGCCAAAAGGCGGTAACTATAAAAGAGATAAGCTTTCAAGAAGCCGCCCAATTGGCGACCTTTGGAGCTAAAATTCTGCACCCTACGACTTTGCAGCCAGCAATGAGAGGCCATATACCAGTATTTGTCGGTTCCAGTTTTGACCGAGAGAAAGGCGGCACAAAAATTGTCGCCGAAATAGAAGACGCTCCACTGATTCGCGCCATGGCAGTCCGGTCAGACCAGGCCATCTTGACAATTACCACCCCAAAAATGCTAGAGGCGCATGGCTTTTTGGCCAGTATTTTTAAGGTTTTTGACGATCACCAGATCAGTGTCGACTCAATCACAACTTCGGAAATATCTGTCGCGATAACTGTTCATAATGAAGTACTCATTAAGAAACAGTTCATAGGCCAGCTAGAAGAAATGGCCCAAGTTGAAATAGAAAAAGGCCTCTCCCTAGTCTCACTTATAGGAAATCGCATTAACCACACCCCAGGGCTAGGCCAGAAAATCTTCAATGCCCTCCAAGAAGGCGAGCAAAAGATTAATGTCCGCATGATTTGTCATGGCGCCAGCAAACATAACTTCTGTTTCTTAGTCAAAAGTGAAGAGGCCCCCATCGCAATCAATAGGCTGCATTCTAAATTTATTGAAAATAAGGAGTCCCTGTGAAATTAGGACTTTTAGGAAAAGGCAAAACTGGTTCCAAGGTTATTGAGCTCTTCCCTTCCGCGGTGGTATTTGATTCCAACTCTAAAGCAACAGTAGAAAGCTTGAAGCAGCTCGACGCTGTAATCAGCTTCTTACCGGGCCCGGCATTCCTACAACATATTCCGCTTCTTCTCGAGGCCAAGACTCCAACAGTTGTTGGTAGCACAGGCTTTGAATGGCCACTTGATATACAGGCCAAATTGGTCGACCAGGACCTTAAATGGATCTATGGCCATAATTTCTCACTGGGTATGAACCTGGTTTTTAAGATGATAAAAATCCTAGGAAAAGCACCGGCGCTATTTGAAAAACTCGAATGCTCAATCCACGAAATTCACCATACCCAAAAGCTAGACTCTCCAAGCGGCACCGCTCTTAAATGGAAAGACTGGCTTGGACTCGAGGCCAGCATCTCCAGTGAAAGAGAAGGCGACGTGATTGGAGACCACCAATTGCGTCTCAAAACTGAGAACGAAGAAATTACACTGCAGCACAAGGCGCTGGATCGAAAGATTTTTGCCGAAGGTGCCATCTGGGCGGCGACCAAACTAACAACCAACCCAACTATCGAGGCCGGACTCCATCGCTTCGAAGATATAAGTCTTAAGGAATTACTATGAATCTTAACGAATACCCGCTGTGGACTGCACTAGTGACCCCAATGAACGATGCCTCCGAAGTCGATTACCCGGCACTTGAAAAATTGGCAAAACTGCAGGCCGACGCCAAAAACGGTCTACTTATTTTGGGAAGCACAGGGGAATCCCTCAACCTAGACCTTGATGAGAAAAAGAAAATAATAGAATTTATAATTTCACTTAAGCTGGCGGCACCGATCATGGTGGGGGTTGGCGGGGCCAATCTTAGAAATACTAGCGCCTGGGTCGATTACTTAGAGGATTTAAAAATTGATGCCTACCTCATGGTAACTCCACTTTACGCCAAGCCCGAGCCCAAGGGACAGTACTTATGGTTTAAGACACTAATGGATAGAGTGAAGAGACCTGTAGTTCTCTACAATATTCCAGGCAGAACTGGAAAGGCGCTCTCCCTTGTTGCGCTAGAGCAATTAAAGCTTCATCCTAACTTCTGGGGCATTAAAGAGGCGTCGGGTTCTCCTGAAGAATTTTCGAAATTCGCCAACACTGCACCTGAAGCAAAAATATTCAGTGGCGACGATGCGCTATTGCCTAGCTTTAAACCCTTGGGCTGCATAGGTCTTATCAGCGTCTCTAGCAATGTTTGGCCAAAGGCCACTCATGAATATGTCCGTCAGGTACTAGACGGTGAATTCGAAGACCAAGAAATCTGGAACGAATGCGCTGGCAGCCTTTTCTGTGTCAGCAACCCCATTCCTGCCAAGCGACTTCTCAAGGAAAAAGGTCTTATCGATTCTGCTGAATGCAGACTTCCCTTGTCTCAATCTGACCTAGAAGACCCGGCCCAGATTTTAGAGGCCAATAAAAAAATAGAACAGTGGTACAACAAATTTAATCAGTAAGGAAAAAATATGAGTGATTTAAACTGGCAGGAAGTATTTGAATTATTAGAAAAAGGCGAACTGCGTGCCGCCTCAAAAATTGATGGAGTTTGGCAGGCCAATATTGCGGTCAAGAAGGCCATCCTAGAGGCCTTTAAAGCAGGCGAGCTCAAAGAGTTTTCTGAACAAGGCTTTCCAGGTTTTGTAGATAAGCACAACTTACCAGCTCGGCGCTTCACCCCAAAAGACGGTATAAGGATGGTGCCTGGCGGGACCTCGGTCAGAAGAGGATCTCATATCGCCAAGGGAGTTATTCTTATGCCCCCGGCCTACGTCAACGTAGGAGCATTTGTTGACAGTGGAAGTATGATAGATAGCCACGCCTTGGTTGGCTCTTGCGCTCAAATTGGGAAAAATGTCCACCTCTCAGCAGGGGTTCAAATCGGCGGCGTACTCGAACCTATAGGCCTCGCTCCTGTGATAATTGAGGACGGAGCATTTATTGGAGCAGGCTCAGTAATAGTAGAAGGCGTTCAAGTATTAGAAGGTGCAGTTATCGCTCCTGGAGTTGTCCTCTCAAAAGGCGTTCCTGTCTACGACTGTGTCAATAAAAGAGCGTTAACTAGAGATGAACCTATTCCTAAAAATGCCATCGTTGTTCCAGGCTCACGGCCAGTCAATCAAAAACTTGAATGGGCGAGAGAGCAAGGCCTTAGTATGAACTGCGCCTTAATTGTTAAATACCGAGATGAGAAAAGTGAGGCATCACTCGAACTAGAAGAATTTTTAAGATAATGAAAATTAAAACTGCCCACCGCCCATTAATTGAAAAAACAATCAAGCGCCTTGACTCGTCATTTTTCTACTATGATCTGGATGGCCTAAAAGAACACCTTGAAAAACTTTCGAGCATAATGGATTCTGACCTTAAGCTTTGGTACGCCTGTAAGGCCAATCCACTTTCCGCTATTTTAAAAATTTTCAGGAACCTAGGCTTTGGAGTAGATGTCGCCTCTCAAGGCGAGTTAGACCAAGCGCTTTCTTCGGGAATCAACCCAGGTGAAATTTTAACGACAGGCCCATCAAAGAGTAGGAAATACTTGCGATCCCTGCTTGAAAATGAAGTTGATGTCATAGTTCTAGAGTCGCATAACCAGGCCTATTGGCTATCTGAAATCGCTGGTGAGCTGGGACGAAGGCCTAAGGTCTTGCTTAGAGTTCAACTAGACTGGGAAGACGGAGTCTCTGTCTTGGGCGGCAATAGCATCACTCCTTTTGGAACCGATGCCGAGAATTGGCTTAAGTTAGACCAACAAAAAATAGAAAATATAGAAATTATGGGTCTGCATGTTTTTCAATGGGGGAATATTTTAGAAGTTTCAGAACTTAAAAGGATTTGGTGGAAAATAACTGAAGAGTGCCAAATTCTTGCTAAAAAGCTGGCGATTGAATTAAAGATACTTGACCTCGGAGGAGGACTCGGAATTCCCTACAGTTCAGATCAAAAGGAAATAGATTTCAACGAAATAAATTCCAACCTTAAAGAGCTTAAAAAAGAATTTAAACTAGAAAAAATATGGATGGAGCTAGGACGCTACGCTGTAGGGCCGTTTGGTCACTACATGACTCAAGTGATTGATCGTAAAACTGTCCGGGGAAAAGAACTTTTAATTCTCGATGGCGGCATTAACCACCTTGCAAGACCTGCCTTAACCGGCCAAGCTTTTCCCTGCCAAATGTTGCGCCAATCTGACTCTGAACTACGGCCCTTCACAGTCAGTGGTCCTCTCTGCACTGCTTTAGATGTACTGGGAGAATTTGAACTTCCTTCGGACATAAATGAAGGAGATTGGTTATGCTTTCATCAATGTGGGGCCTATGGCTTTACGGAGGCCATGCCTTTTTTCCTTTGCCACAACCTGCCGGCCGAAGTTATTATTTACAATGGTGACCTAATGACTCCTAGAACCATCAAGGCATCATCAGACTGGTTGGTTTAATACAAGAGAACTCACTATGAGTAAAATTCAAACGCTCAAAGTCCCCGTCAAAGAAATGCCAAACGGCGACTTACTAAGTATCAAAATTTACCGAATAACCGGTCAGACCCCCGGTCCCCATGTTCATATTCAATCAAGTGTCCACGGTGCAGAAATCCAAGGTAATGCCGTCATATACCAATTGATAGATTTCTTTCAACAAAATGATTTTAGCGGATCGATCAGCTTTATCCCTAATGCCAATCCCTGGGCCCTCATTCAAAAAAGTGGACAATACACCCAGGGACGTTTCAATCCCATGACCGGCGACAATTGGAACCGCAATTATGTTGACCTACTAGGACTACCAAACGAGGAATCAGGATTAGACTTAAATAGCTTTGTTACCAAACACAAAGACAGCGAAGAATCGACAATAGTACTGGAATACAAAAAAGCATTG
>JABGVH010000234.1 GCA_018646195.1 Halobacteriovoraceae bacterium | reverse complement strand
TTTTTTTCGTCAAAAATATCGTAATTTGGCAGTAATTGTTTGGTGTAAATTTTTTTGAGAGCTGAACCCGGAGAAAGCTGGAAAATGCAGTTTTCGATCTTCAAGGGAAGTTCCCCTTCCATCTGATAGTCGAGGCCACCTAGAAGCAGGATTTTAGTACTGTCTTTTGGGAGCTTTTGACTCTCGGTGTTAACCCTTAGAAGAAGTTTATTGTAACCGGATAGGAAAGAGCGCTCTAGACAGAGGTCCTGCAATGGATAACCACAGAGAAATAGCTCTGGAAAAAGGTGAAGACCTGCACCATCTTTTGAAATAAGTGCACTCCAAAGAGTTTCAAAAAACCCCTCGAAATCTGCTATTGAATGCTTCGTTTGGTAGCAATGGATTTGCATACGACTCCCATGGCCACAGTGGGCTAATCATGCTACCCAATGGGTCAAATAACAAGTGAACTATAGCATGAAAAATCAAAAAGTCTTAGTGATAGGTGCAGGTCTTGCCGGCAGCGATGCCGCTTGGTTCTTGGCCGGAAAAGGAGTGCCGGTAGTTCTGGTGGAGGGTAAGTCTAAAACCCCAAATCCTTCACAGAAATTAAAATCATTTGGTGAATTAGTCTGCACAAACTCCCTTAAATCCATGGACCCTTCGAGTGGGCATGGTCTTTTAAAATATGAAATGAATGCTATGGGCTCTCTGGTGCTAGAGGCGGCTTACCAAAATCAAGTTCCCGCTGGAGACGCTTTGGCGGTGGATCGAGAGAAATTTTCTTTGGCAATCACGGAAAAACTCGAAAATCATGCCTTAATTGAAGTTGTTAAAGAAGTGGTTGGTGATCCACTAGACTGGGGCCTAAAATATGATTGCTCGTATATAATAGTTGCCACCGGTCCATTGACTTCAGAAGCACTAGAAGAATGGATGCAAAAGACTCTTGGTAAAGAAGATCTCTACTTTTATGATGCAATTGCACCAGTAGTAGATGCTGATTCTCTAAATTATGAAAAACTTTATTATAAAGATCGCCACAAGCCTGTTCCGGAAGAAGAGGGAATAGAAGCAGACTATCTTAATGCTCCATTTACTAAAGATGAGTATGTCGATTTTATTAGTGAATTAGTAGCTGCCGAAAAAGTTGAGTCCAAGGACTTTGAAGAATACAAATTTTTTGAAAGCTGTCTTCCCATCGACATCATGGCCGAGAGGGGAGAGGAAACAGCTCGTTTTTCTTGTATGAAGCCGATCGGACTTGAGTTACCTGATGGAAAGCGACCCTATGCTTGTGTGCAACTCAGAAAAGAAAACTTGCTGGGAAGTGCCTTTAATTTAGTAGGGTTTCAAACCCGTCTCAAGTATCCGGAACAAGTGAGAGTTTTTCGTAAAATACCGGGCTTTGAAGAGGCCAGCTTTATTCATCTTGGTTCGGTTCACCGTAACTCCTTTCTCAATGCAAAAAAATTACTGAGAAGAGATTTAAGTAGCCGAGAGTTCCCACAACTCTACTTTGCTGGTCAAATAACCGGTGTTGAGGGATATACAGAAAGCGCTGCCATGGGTCTTTATGCTGCGTCTCAAATCTGGCGAAAAATTAGTGGGAAAACTCCCTTAGAATGGCCAGTAGAAACTGGAATAGGGGCCTTGCTCAATTATATTATGACTAATAATAAGCCGAGCCCATCAAATATTAATCATGGACTACTTCCTCCTGTGACATTGACTAAGGAAGAGCGGAAAAATCGCAAAACAAGAAAAAAAATTAAAAAAGGTAAAGTTGCGGCACGGGCCCGCCTGGCCTTCGATAAAATCAAAGTTGAATTATAGATGGTTGGTGTACTTTTTGTTATTGTAGCTTGTGTACTTTGGGCAGTTGATACCTTGTTTCGTTACCCTCTGCTTAAATTAGGTGAACAAGCAGAATTTATAGTCTTTGCAGAACACTTGCTCTTGGTTTTTTGTTGTTTGCCGATATTATATCGTGCCCGTCAAAAAATTTTAGAGACAAAACTTTCCAATATTTTACACTTTCTCGCTATCGGTGGCTTTGGTTCAGCTATTGGAACCCTGGCCTTTACTAAAGCATTTACTCTTATTAATCCATCACTCGTCATACTATTGCAAAAGCTCCAGCCACTTGTGGCGATATTCTTAGCTCGTATTTATCTCAAGGAGCCACTAAGGCGTCAGTATTTTTTCTGGGCCGGGCTCTGTTTAGTTGGCGGCTTAATGATTTCCTTTAAAGACCTTTGGCCAGGAGCTAATGGTCTCTCTTTTGATTCGGACATGGCCAGTGTCGACTCTATAATTGGTTACAGTCTGGCCTTGTTGGCGGTGGTTAGCTGGGGGAGCTCAACTGTATTTGGCAAAAAACTGAGTACTGATGGATATAGTGAAAAAGAAATTATGTCAGGAAGATTCCTGATGGGAATGATTTGTCTTACCCCAGTAGTCATGTCTGGAGAACTCGAATGGCAATGGGCGCCTGAGTTTTGGTCCAAAATTTTTGTTATGGTAGTGCTATCAGGGCTTCTAGGGATGTATTTTTATTATCAAGGCCTTAAGCGATTGCCGGCCCGATTGTGCGCACTGGCAGAAATGTTCTTCCCCTTTTGCGCAATTGGCGTGAATTGGGTATTCTTAGGAGCAACCCTTGATAGCACTCAGCTTTTAGGGGGAGGCCTTTTGTTAATAGGCTCGACGGTAATACAAATTAAGCATTACTAAAGGGAAAAACATGCCACAAAATGTACAGCTACCTAAATCTCTAGAAGGAAAAACAGTTTTGGTGGCAGGAGCCGGCGGATTCGTTCCTTCTCATATTTGCGAAATTTATTTAGAACTCGGGGCGAAAGTTATAGGCCTCGATAATTTCATTACAGGAAGTCGTTCAAATGTTGAGTTGCTTTCTAAGAATTCGAACTTTAGTTTTGAAGAAATTAATATTATTGATGGACTCCCGGATTTTAAGGGAATTGATATAGATTATATCTATTCTCTTGCTTCTCCTGCTTCGCCGATTGACTTTAAAGAGATACCTCTTGAAATAATGCGAGTTAATTCTGAAGGAACTCTTAATCTATTAGAATTGGCCAAAGAAAAAAGGGCGCGCTTTTTGGAAGCCTCGACTTCTGAAGTTTACGGTGACCCGGAAATTCATCCGCAAACTGAAGAGTATGTTGGATGTGTTAATCCGATTGGACCTCGTGCCTGTTATGATGAATCGAAGCGCTTTGCCGAAGCTCTGACGATGACTTTCTATCGTCGTTATAATGTAGATACTCGAATTGTTCGTATTTTTAATACTTATGGCCCGCGCATGCGTCCTAATGATGGGAGAGTGATTCCCAACTTTATAAACCAGGCGATGAATGATGAGAATATTACAATTTACGGCGATGGAACTCAGACTCGCTCTTTTTGCTTTGTAACAGACCTGGCCCAGGCCATCCATAATGTTATGTTTTCAAATATTCACACTCCCTTTAATTGTGGCAACCCTGATGAATACAGTATTACAGAGTGCGCTGAAACAATTATTAAGGTGCTTGGTAGTAAGTCGGAATTAAGCTACCACCCGCTACCAGAAGATGACCCTAAAAAACGCCGTCCCAACTTGGCCAAGCTACAGGCCATTTCAGAGTATGCTCCAGTCATTGGTTTTGAGGACGGAATTACACGTACCGCCAATTATTTTAAAGAAATGGCCTCCAACTCCTAATGAAAATAGTTTTAACCTGCGACCAACTTCTCGAAAAGAGTCGGGCCAATGAAGTCTTTGAATTGCTCTGTGAAATGTACAAAGATGCTGAGGTATATACTCTGGCGCATAAGGCCCATTCAATCGGCGGTGCTATTGAGCAGAGAAAGATTAATTCATCCTTTATTTCCCATAAAGTAGAAAATTTTGAAGGCTTTCAAAAAGCAGCTTATATGGTTCCTACCGCCGCTGACCGACTTTTTATCCCATGTAGTGTTGATCTGATTATAAACGTCTCCTCTGGTTTATCTCATGGAATTAAAAAATGCCAAAAGACCCGACAAATAACTTACCTTTTCGACGAAAGGGTCGGACCAAAAACCTGGAAAGAAAAATTTTTTGGAAGTTATTTGAGAAACTGGTCCCAAAACAAGCTAGGACAGTGTGATGAACTTTGGGTGGCAACAGAGGGACTCAAAAATAAATTTAGCAACTTAAACAAAAATATCAAAGTTCTAGAGCCGGGGTTTAAGATAGACCAATTTTCCCTTAATCCTCAGGTGGAGAAAGGTCCTAGCGCCGCATGTAAGCTCGATTATTATGCAGTTAATGCCGAGAATTTAACCGGGATTGGTGCTGGCCAATTAATTAGTATCTTTGAGAAGTCCGGAGATACATATTATTTTGTAGGGGCTGACAAACACCTAGACTCACTAAAGAGAAGCAGCAGTGACCCTCGTTTTTTAGGACCTAAAGAAGAGGGAGATCTTTCTCCAATCCTCTCTGGTGCACGGGGTGTTGTAGATATTGATCAATTACAAAATGGTCAGTTGAATTTTCCCAAGCTCGCTCTCTGGGGGCTTGCCTCTGGCCGACCGGTTATCGTTGATCAAGGGGACCGTAATCGCGATTTTTTTAAAGGAGAGGGGATTTCTTTTGCCAGTGATTTTAGTGAGCTCGAAAGAAATATTGGAGAGCTCGATCAAAATTCAATAAACTATAGGCCACAGAAATTGCGTGGCCAAGCCATGCGTTATCACGCCATAAAATTTAAAAATTCATTTAAACGAAATGTTGATAAAATTACAGACGGCGAGTCTTAACTGATTCACATAGAGTAGAATCTGTGAAAGAAACTTCAGTATGGACATTTGTTACTTTTACAGTGCAAGGAGAATTTTCTTCTAAGCTCCAGCGAAAGGTATTTGTCGAAATAAGGTCAACATCTTCAGTGCCCTTGCGTTCTTTGAAGTTAGGAACTTTGATAGGGTCTTCTTTAACTCCAGGATAGCTCTTATTGGTAGGTATTTTTCCAAGGTCTAATGCAATGGCACTAAATGATAGTGATAATAAGACTGTAGTTAGAAAAATCTTCATAAATTGGCCCCTGAACTGATATTTATTTACGCTCAGTATAAACATTATTGCAGCGCTTTGTTAAGCCCTCTTTTTTTGCCCATTGTCGGTACAGAGAGGCCATCAACTCTAAGGTGATGACGGGCAGTGTCACGATTCCAATGGCGCTGATAAGGTCAATTTGTTGTGAAAAGAGCAAGTAAAGGCAAAAGGTGGCAAGTATTAGCAGGCCTAGGGCCTGGCGAATTTGGAAGCTGTGGCGATTGAGTTGTTGACGCTCCTTGTCTTTTTCTTGCTTGCTGAACATTCTTTTTCTTCCTGAAAGAGATTGTTCTTATTTTAGCATAATTTTTGCTCGATAAAGGCCAATAGTTGTTTGAGGCTGGCCTCTGGGGCGTCTCCATTAAGGCCAGTGCTTAGTATTAAGTCCGGTGAAGAGGGGACTTGGTAGGGGTTTGAATCGGCCAATCCAATCATATTATTTATAATCCCGGCGCGCGCCTTTTTATAGAGGCCTTTTACATCGCGTTTTTCTACAGATGCTAGATCGGCATTGAGATAAATAATACTGCAGCTTTTTCCCAGAGTTTTAAGTGCATGTGCTCTCGACTCTTCGTATGGCGAAATGACCGGGACAAATATGACGTCAAAAAGGTCCGATTTTTTTTGGCAGAGCTCGACTATATAGCGATTGTTTTTAAGAATATCTACTTTTGAAAAACCTAGTTTTTCTGGATAAGAATCGCGAACATCATCTCCATCAATAATAGTAGAGGACGTCTTTTTTTCAGATAATTCCTTCGCAGCGTATTCAGCCAAAGTGGTCTTTCCGGAACCAGATAAGCCAGTCAGCCAAAGAACAAGTGCCATCAGTAGAAAACCTGCTTGCCGACTTGAATTTCTTCACGGATTACATTTTGAACTTCTTCTCTTATGAACCAAGTGGGAAGGGGATTATCTTTTTTGAGGGCATCTCTCACTTGGGTACCACTAATATTTTCTAAATGTTTAGTAGCACTTGTTGATTCTTCATAGTTTTCTTTTTCAGGATTATAGCCAACAATATTAAAAAAGACGGGTTCAATTTCTATTTCGCCTAGTTTTTTAAATAAATTAAAATTCTCATCAGGGCCATAGAAATTACTAACTCCGGTATGATCCCTTCCAATTATAAAGTGGCTACAGCCTAGGTTCTTTCTGCAAAGAGCGGTGAAGACCGCCTCTCTAGGGCCACTATAACGAGAGAAAGTAGGGAATGCCCCGAGAAGAATTTTATCTTTTGGGTAGCATCCGGCATCGATGAGTGCCTGATAGCTTTTTAAAATAGGCTCCCCTTTAAAGTCGCCTTTCTTTTTTGGACCTGTAACCGGACTTATAAACAAACCGTCCGCAAAGGAACGCTCTAGGGCCTCTTTTTGAATAAACTCGTGGGCGCGGTGAGGAATATTCCTGGTGTGGAAGCCTACTACTTTAGCCCAGCCCTTTGCTTTAAAAATAAAACGAGTTTGGTAAGGAGTAAGTTCATACTGGCCAGTAGAAGAAACTAGTTTCTTAACTAATTGTATTTTGCCACCAATAAAATTATTTCCTTGTTGGTGAAGGCGAAGAACTCCCGGATGATCCATGGAGTTAGTTCCGAACCATGCCTCGGCCATTTTATCGAGGTCCATTTGATAGAGATCTTCAATTTCAAGTACAGCATGTTCGGTCAGCGATTCACTTTGTAATATAACTTTTTGACCTATTTTAAGTCCCTTTCTCTGCTGATCGCTTATGGCCAAGACAAGTGGTAGTGGCCAGACCGTGCCACAGGGAAGGCGATAGTTACTAAGCACAGAAGTTAATTCTTTTTTTGTAAAAAATCCTTCTACGGGAGAGTAGGTACCAAAAGCTATCTGTTCACAATCCATCAAGTCATTTAGTTGAACGGTTAAGCGTGGGGCCTTTTCTAAGCCACTTAGATCATAATTTGGACGGTATCGATTTATTAATTTCCCTCCATGAGGAGGAATTAATAAGGACATTGGATCAGCGTGGTAATAACTCCGGTCATCGAATAAGGCTTGGTCTTCGTTTTCGAACTCATGTATCAATTTAACAACCATTGAAGCCGCTTCGGTAGGGTATTTCCCGATCGCCGTTTCGGCTGCAAGTACTAGCCCATCAGCTCCATCCCTAAGACTATTATAAATATCATTAACTTCAGCTCTTGTTGGTTGAGGTGAATCAATCATTGTCTCTAGTAAATTTGTGGCAATATAAACTTCTCTATTGAGTCTAACTGCTTCTCTGGTGATATGCCTCTGAAGCATAGGGATTCTTTCGATCGGTTGTTCCCTTGATAAATCACCTCGGTCAATCAAGATTGCATCACTGGCACAAGTAATCTCTTCTAAATTAAGTAGGCCATTGGTACATTCGATTTTTGATATTAAGAAGGAATCCTCTCCAATAATATTTCGTGTCTCTAAAACATCTGAAGCTCGGTTGGCAAAAGAAAGGGCAAAATGAGCGATACCTTTTTCGATACCTAACTTAAAACAGGCCTTATCTTTATCTGTTAAGGCCGGCATTTCGATGCTCTTCTGAATAGTGACAGCTTTGTTTTTTCCGATTTTACCGCCATTTAATATACGTATAAGAATATCATCGCCACTTTTTTCGACAGCTTGAGCGAGAACTGAATTGAAATCAATATTGATAAAGTCTCCCTCTTCAATTTGATCGAGTAGTCTTGGATAATTCAAAGTTATGTATTTTTCTGATTCCTTATTTTTATCTTTAGTTAAATATAAAAGACTATTGTCGCTAACTGTTAATTCATCAAAAGAAAAATTTCCGGTTCTGACTTGAGCGCCTTCGGAGTCGAGGCAGATTGGAACGAGGGTATGTTTTCTAATTTCATCGATAACGTTTGGCAGTTCATCTAACTGGGTATGTGAGAGGTTAATTCGAAATAGATCAACTCCAAGGTCGGTAAGGCGCTTGATAACTTTACGGTTGAGTGAACTAGGTCCTAGGGTGCAGAGTATTTTTTTTTTCATGACCCAATTTATAGCCAAGAATACTAATTATGCCAATTTCAATCCCCTCTTCTTTGAGAAAAAGCAGAGGGGAAGGTTTTATTATAAGTTGTGCCCGGCGTTGCCAGTAGTAGGGACTGCAATATGACCACCTTGATGCAGGTGATCTAAAGCGTCGCGATACTGGCCATTGCGTGGGTCGACCGTGAGGTTTAGCCAGATTATGTCTTTTTCGTCGAGGCGAAAGGTTAGAGCATCATAGGCGGCGGCCTTTACTTCCGGTAGGTCTATCCCGTTGGCCAGCTGAAGCGCCTGGTTTCGGCTTCGAGAGGAAATATTAAATGTCTTACTAAAGCGAATGGCCGCTGCCCTTAGAGAGGCAGGTTCGGCCCTATTGGCCGCCAAGTAACGGATGTTTTGTTGAAGTCGGTTGTCTGCTCTATCCATATAAAGGGATTTCAAAACGGCAATTCGAAGTTCGGTATTTTGACTGGGGTTGTTCAAAACACTTACTAATGCGCGGCTTACCTGGTCTCTTCCAGCAGCGTCTTTTAGACCATAGGCGGAAGCTAATTTAATTTGTAGGTCTGCATTACTATTAAGGTTGCGAGTTAAAGTACTGTATAGGTCGCGATCATTAAGGGTACTGCGGTAAAAAGAGCGCAGTACGGCCGCTCTAAAGGTGATGTCGTTAGAGCCATTATGTGCTCTCTTCAGCGCCCGCAAAGTCGTTGAATTGGTATTAGAAGCAAGTGAGAGAACCCTTACCGCCATTAGTCTGGCGTTCTTGTCTTCACTGGAGTTTGAAATAAGGTTTTCTAGGGTACGACGCACTTGGCTGTTACCTAGGTGGACACGTAGAGCATCGATCGCTTGAACTTTTTCAAGTGAAGGGCCCCGGTTTCCGAGTTGGCGCATTAAAAAATTACGTGTTTGGGTATCTGCAATTGCCGAAGTTGAGAAAAAGGCGGCAATTAGGGTAAGTAGTCCTAACTTTTTCATGGAATGATCCTAGTTGGTTGATAGATTCGTCTTAAATTTAGCCAATGCTATCAATTGGAATCTAGTCATGGCAATGCCAGCGTCGGATTAAATCCTGTTAAATCCTTGCAGTTAAGGGGGCAAATTGTTTTAATTAAGCGCTTTCCCCTCTCAAGGAGTTCAAATGAAAAAATTAAGTATTTTGCTACTGTTCACATTATTCAGCGGTCAGGCCTTGGCCGGGAAAACTTTTAAAAATATAATGAAGCGCCAGAAGGTTCGCTGCGGGGTTACCCAAGGATTACCTGGATTTTCGGCCCCTGACTCTAAAGGGAATTGGAAAGGCATAGATGTAGATGTTTGCAAGGCAGTGGCGGCAGCAGTTTTTGGTGACCCCAAAAAAGTAGAATACATTTCTCTTTCTAGTCAGCAGAGATTTACCGCAATTCAATCTGGTGAAGTCGATATCCTCTCCCGAGTGACTACTCATACATTAAGAAGAGATTCTGAGATGGGACTGAATTTTGCTCCTGTTACTTACTATGATGGCCAGGCATTTATGGTAAGGAAAAAAGATAAGATTAAGTCAGCACTTAACTTAAATGGCGCCACAATCTGTGTCCAACAGGGAACTACAACAGAGCTCGGGCTTGCCGATTACTTTCGCGCCAATAAAATGAAATTTAAAACGGTGACCTTTGAAAATAATGACGAAGTTGTTCAGGCCTTTGTGAAGGGACGTTGCGATGCCTTCACGACAGATGCCTCTGGATTGGCCAGTGAGCGGACAAAATTTAAAAATCCTAACGCCTATATGATTTTACCTGAGATTATTTCAAAAGAGCCCTTGGCCCCGGCCGTGGGACATGGTGATGACCAGTGGTTTGATGTCGTAAAGTGGACAGTCTTCGCAATGTTAGCAGCTGAGGAATATGGACTTAGTTCTAGAAATGTGGATAAATTCATGTCATCCAAAGACCCAAAAATAAGCCGTTTGCTTGGAAAAACCAAAGGAAATGGCAAGGCCTTAGGCCTCAATGAGAAATGGGCCTATAATGTCATCAAGCAGGTGGGGAATTACTCAGAGATTTTTGAACGCAATGTGGGAAAAGATACTGCTCTTAAGCTCGAAAGAGGGCCCAATGCCTTGTGGACAAAAGGCGGTTTGATGTATGCCCCTCCTTTGAGGTAAAATTCTTCTAACATGAATAATAACGAAATTCCTTTTTGGCAGGATCCGAAAAACCGCTCAATCGTTTTTCAGGTTCTAGCCTTTGTCATTGTGATTTTTACTTCTTGGTATTTATTTTCCAATACCCAGGCTAATTTACAACGCCAAAATATTGCCACCGGCTTTGAATTCTTTACCCAAGAAGCAGGCTTTGAAATAGGGGAGTCTGTCGTAGAGTACGATTCTTCCTCTACCTACTTTGGTGCTTTAAAAGTTGGTTTTTTGAATACCTTTAAAATTGCGGTTGTAGGAAATTTCTTCGCCATCTTGATAGGTATTTTTATAGGGATTCTAGGACTTTCGCGAAATTGGATGGTGAGAACGCTTTCGAAAACCTACGTCGAGACCTTTAGGAATATTCCATTACTTCTCCAGCTCTTCTTTTGGTATGCCATTTTTACAGAAATATTACCGGGACTACGCCAAGCGATGATGCCTATAAAAGGCTTTTTCATTTGTAATAGAGGGCTTTTTCTCACGGTCATGGCAGACCATCCAATCTGGTCATGGGTGATCGCTGCCTTTTTCCTTGGTATTGCTCTCACTTTTTTTGCCAATCATTTCGGATTAAAACGTCAGGCTAAATCTGGTCAGGAGTTTCCAATTATAATTTGGGGCATCGGTCTTCTCTTTCTATTCCCAGTTTTAATATGGCTTCTAGGGGGCGCGCCTACTAAATTAAGTGTTCCTGAGCTACAGGGGTTTAACTTCAGTGGAGGCTATAACCTTTCTCCGGAGTTCTTCTCATTACTTTTGGGACTTGTTTTATACACTGGGGCCTTCAATGCTGAGATTGTAAGGGCCGGAATTATGTCCGTTCGCAAAGGCCAATGGGAGGCAGCGGAGTCCCTTGGACTTTCTCGCTTTAAGTCACTGCGATTGGTTATCTTTCCACAAGCACTTCGAGTAATAATTCCTCCGTTTACCTCCCAGCTTTTAAACTTAACTAAAAATAGTTCTCTAGCTGTAGCTATCGCCTACCCTGATTTTGTAAATATTGCGAATACCACTCTTAATCAAACGGGACAGGCGGTAGAAGTTGTAGGCCTAATCATGGCAGTTTATTTAACTTTTAGTTTATTGACTTCGTTCTTTATGAATTGGTTTAATCGCAAAATGGCATTGGTGGATCGATAATGTATAAATGGACTAAAAATCCTGAGAGCCGATCCCTTCCTGCAGGGGAGGCTATGGCAAAATGGATGAAGAAAAATTTATTTCCTACTCCTGCCCAAAGCATGCTCTCAATTATTCTTTTTAGCTTAATTCTAAAGATGCTGACTCCCTTTTTGGACTGGTTCGTTTACGATGCGGTTTGGTTAGGAAGTGCTGACGATTGCCGTCAGGCAAGTGGCGCTTGTGTTGCTTTTATTCGGGAAAAATTTACTTTTATTTTATTCGGCTTCTATCCAAGGGAATACCTTTGGCGACCGATCGCGGCCATTGGTTTATTCATTTGTATGCTTTGGTATTCAAAAGAGCCATCTCGATGGAGCAAGCGATTAGTCAGGCGCTGGGTAGTTTATGTTTTTCTATGGATACTTCTAATGCGTGGAGGGATGTTTGGGTTTGAGTTAGTTCCCTCTAATAAATGGGGCGGGCTTCCGCTTACCTTAATGCTTTCTTTTGTCGGGATTGTATTCTCCTATCCGTTTGGGATACTTTTAGCGTTAGGGCGAAGAAGTAAAATGCCGGTAATTAAGGCTTTCTGTGTCGGATATATCGAACTTATTCGTGGAGTGCCGCTAATCAGTTTATTATTTATGAGCTCTGTTATGTTTCCACTTTTTTTGCCAGAAGGCGTTGTCATCGACAAATTGCTCCGGGCCCAGGCTGCAATTATTTTATTTGTGGCGGCCTATATGGCAGAAGTCGTGCGTGGTGGGCTGGCGGCGATCCCCAAGGGGCAATATGAGGCAGGAGAAGCACTTGGACTTAGCTTTTTTCAAATTATGCGCCTTATAATTCTTCCACAAGCACTAAAAATAGTGATCCCCCCTACAGTTAATACCGCCATCGGAATGTTCAAAGATACTTCTCTAGTGCTTATCATCGCCCTTTTTGATTTGCTGAATACTACTAAGACGGCATTAAAAGATGGTAATTGGTTAGGTTTCTCAGTTGAAGGGTATCTATTTGTGGCCTTGATATATTTTATTTTTTGTTTTTCAATGGGAAAATACTCGAGACGTTTAGAATATGAATTGACCACTTCGAGAAGTCATTAGGACGGAGCATATATGAGTGAAATGATTATACAAATGCAAGACATGAATAAGTGGTACGACGACTTCCATGTGCTAAAAAATATTAACCTGGAAGTTAAGAAGGGTGAAAAAATTGTTATCTGTGGACCTTCTGGATCTGGGAAATCGACCCTCGTTCGTTGTATTAATCGTTTAGAGGAACATCAGAACGGAAAAATTTTCGTCAACGGTACAGAGCTAACAAATAATTTAAAAAATATTGATTTAATAAGAGCAGAAGTTGGAATGGTCTTTCAACATTTTAACCTTTTTCCCCACCTGACTATCTTAGAAAATTTAACCCTGGCGCCGGTCTGGGTTCGACATGAGACCAAGGACCAAGCCGAAGAAGTAGCAATGGGCTATCTTGAAAAAGTAAAAATCGGGGATCAGGCGCTTAAGTACCCGGGGCAGCTTTCGGGTGGACAAAAACAGAGAGTGGCCATCGCTCGTGCTCTTTGCATGAAGCCTGGAGTGATGCTTTTTGATGAGCCTACCTCAGCACTTGATCCTGAAATGGTTAAAGAAGTTTTAGATGTGATGGTTGGGCTTGCGGAGGATGGAATGACTATGCTTTGCGTAACCCATGAAATGGGATTTGCCCGGCAGGTTGCAGACCGCGTAATTTTTATGGATGAGGGGCAAATCGTAGAAGAAGCCGACCCCGAAACCTTTTTTAATAATCCACAAAGTGAAAGGTCAAAAGAATTTCTTGGCCAAATCCTTCATTAGATACCGTGAATTTATTAATTTGGGCAGCGGCCTTAACTTTTTTATTGGCCTTAGGTCATACTATCTACGGAGAATTTTGGATCTTTCGTCCCTGGAAAGGAACAGAGGGAATTCCAAATGCCTATAATAGTAGTCTCTTAACAAAAAGAACTCTGCATTTTGTTTGGCTAATAGTAGGGGTTTTTGGATTTTGTTTTTCTTTTTTATTTTACCATTTAGCAGAACAACCGACGCTCGAATATCAATTCCTTTATCGGGCAAGTACTGTCACCTTTGCACTTTCGTTTCTGATATCTTTTTTAGTTTCTAGAGGGCGTCACCCAGCCTGGCTTATCTTTTTAGTAATTTCTATTTTAGTAGGCTCTAGGATAATACTCTAGTTTGCGATTAGCTTAATGTAACTTGGATCTATTCGGTTCCAATAAGACTTAAAGGTATGTGCCCCATAAAATGGGATTTTTGGAACGAAAAGAGTCGCCTCACCCCAACCGAGTGCAGGTATTTCAGGACAGTAAGTAAAGCGCATATTCCAACCTGGCTTTTTATTAATTCTCATCGAAACTTTATAACAGTCATAATAAGGGCCAAAATCTTTTCTGCCACTAAACTTTAATGAGACATAATGATCTTTGTAATGACCGTCTTGTTCTAATTTTCGGTAACCTTCTTCACTTAGGTAATGAGAAGGCAATTCAATTTTTGTTTCGCCTTTTTTAGTACCTAGCAGCCAGGAGGTAGTCTTGGCCTTCGATTTTATTGAAAGGATGTTTTTCTGTCCCACTTTGGTAACATTAAATGTAATGGTACCCCTTTCAATAAGAGAGTCTTGAACAATCGTATGCACAAGAGGAGCGGCCAGTAGCGAGCTAGAGAATCCCCATGAGAGGATGAAGAGTAGTTTTTTCATGTCGGGACAATAATAAAAATATTCCCAAAGGTCTTGTTATTTTTCTGTTTTTTTATTTTTCTGTCCCTTTTTGCTGGGGAGCAGCGTCAATAATTTAGGCTTAAAAAAGAGACAGGCCTTTTTTAAATGTCCATTCCGCCCTAATTATAAGGCTTAGGAATCTTTTTTTGTCAGAGCGTTGAAAAATGCCGGGAAGCGTCATCACTTTCCATTTTTTAAATGACCTCTGCCAAAAGGGCGACAGAGTTTTAGTGGTGCTATTTTCTAATTCAATCTCATTATCTAAATAAAGAAGACCATAGGAGTTTTTAGGATCTTGTTTGAGACCAACCAGGAAAGTTAATTGTTTTAAGCGGTTTTGTTGCTGGTTATAGACTAAAGTTGATTGCTCATCTGCAATTAAATTCTGTTGTTCGGCATGTGCTAGTTTTGCTCTTTTAAATTGAAGAAAAGAGTATAGCTTTTTATAGGCCATTCCAAATTGAACAGCTAGATAATCTCTTTTAACCTTTCCATCGCAGATAATTTTCTCGCAATCTAGGCCTTGAAGCTTTTTGGCATTTCTAAAAACTTGTCTTCTCCCAATCGAAAAGTTGAGGAAAGAAATGGGAGCAAAATTAAGCTCAGTTGAAAATGAATTTACTAGCCCTGAGCTTTTTGCTCTTAAAACGGGCCTTAGATGGCCATATAAAACAGGACTTTTACGACTGTTCCAAAATTTTTGGGAATAACCGAATTCGCCTCCTACAACTGCCGCCTGGGGATAGGTTCGTCCCAACTGCGTAGCTTTGCTATCCCAACTCCCAGCATTCGCATTGAGCGATATAAGAAATACGAAAACTAAAAGATATTTCAACTCACTCATTTTTTTCAAATTGCCTATAGAAAAGAAAAGAAAAGTAGAGAGAAAGGCAGCTAAAGAGATGCCAAAGGGCATGCCCCTGCAGCCAATGATTCTTTGGATCGCACCAGGTTCGGCTAATATCTAAAACCGAAAATGTTGCAGCAATAACAATTAAGAAAAGTGATATAATATAATTTTGATAATTTATTGCTGTTGTTTTAATTTTCCAACAAAAATACTCGCTTAAAATTATCATGCCAGCAATAATAATTATTAATACTTGAAATTTAATTTTGTAAATATATCCGAAAACTGTAATTGCTGAAAATAAGCTAATCAAACCGAGATATAGTTTTAAGGGATAGTTTGATTTTTTTCTTAACCTATATATATTGAGGCAAAATAAGTGAAGAGTGAAAATATACATACCTAGAAAATCAAAAAACTGAGTGTAGAAATTATAAGAGGCGTGATAAATTAGTGAGAATAGGCCCATTAAAAACATTGCAGGAGAAAACCAACGGAATTCACTACTGCTATTGCGAAGAAGCTTAAAAAGATAAATTGCTACAAATAAATAGGCAAGGTTAGACCAGGTATTGGCCGGCTCATGGATCCAACTGCAGAGGCTCTCCTCACACCAATCAATATTTGGTGGAGCTGAAGTATGGGCCTGATACCATGGGCAATGAGGCTCCGGAGGGATGATCGTAAATTCACTCATGAACTATTCCAATGGCATCAATTGTAGCCCGCACCCCATTTGCAACATTTTCTAGTAATGTATTTTGGGTAATTTCAAGGTTTAAAAGCCAATTCTCAGTATAGGCCTTATAAAAATATTCCACCTTAGTTTTCTTATCTTCAAGCTTGGTAAGTTTAAATTGGCCACTTAAGCTTTTAAAGGCAGACCTGGTTTTCTTTGGTTGCGTAATATATTCGGATAGCTTTTCATTAGATAACATTCGGTGATTGATTATCGTAGAAATCCCACTAGAACTAGATTCAATTAGGTCATAGTGCTGGAAATAAGAACGATTATAGATTCTCCGAAATATAAGAAAACATTTTTTACAATTAGGCTTTAACGATGGAAGTTTTACCGCTTCAATGACGTTCTTATTGGGGTAAAGGCAATTTGATTCTTTTGAAATAAGTTTTCTTTTTCTGCGCAGGTCATTATTACATTTATTTTCAAAATCTATAACTTTTTTGCTGACAGTTTTAATATCTAATTCGAATATTTTTGAGGCCTTCGCACTTATCAAACGTCCTTTATCTTTCTTCAAAGAAGCTACCGTTACACCCTCTATGGTTTTTTCTGCCCATAATAGAGAGGGAAACATAAATAAAAGGATCAATAGGGTTTTTATCAAAATAATTGCTCCATAACATCTAATATAAGGCTATCAAGATCGCTTTGCTTTTTTATCGCCCCCATCATGCCATACATAGCAGCAGTATTCGGTTCGTCTTGGTTTGATTCGCCCATTTTCTTACCTTTCCCCTTGATCAGAGAGCTAACCATTCCAGAAGGCATCGCCTTAATCATTCCTCTTGTCATGGAGGTTTTTAGGCCTTGCATTTTTTTATCGAAGCTTTTCACAACCTCTAGAGACAATTTTAAATCTTCAAAAAATTCATCCTGTACAAATTCATGGGCCTTCATTACCGTCATGTGTAAACTCGAAGGATTTTGTTGCCTATCCAAATGCCAGCCTCTTTTTTGCATTTCATCGCCAATTTGATAAATATTAAATTTTTGAGAGGTTAGACAAATTATGCTGCTCTCTGGCCTCATGGCGTATGAAATACCTTCAAATTGATCTATTTTGTCAGCATATGATTGGGTGACTTTAAAAATTTTCCGGGCAAGATTCTGATAACCTTCAAAACCGAGGTATTGCATCACTGCCCAAGAGCCAGCGATTGCTCCTCCCGGGCGAGTTCCTGTAACGGTCGGTGAGCCGTACATTCCTCCTGGCCAATTGGTGGTAGTAAAAAATTGAAATCTCTTTAAAGATTTATCCTTGTAGAGTACGACACTGGAACCTTTGGGAGTATATCCATACTTATGGAGGTCAGCGGAAATAGAGGTGACGCCAGGAACTGAAAAATCAAAGTTTTCGGAAACCACCCCATCTAGTTTTAGAAAAGGAAGTAAGACTCCCCCAATACAGGCATCAACATGAAATAGAATATTTTTTTCCTTAGCTATCTTGGCCATGCTTTCTATTGGATCAATTACTCCTTGAGGGTATGAAGGAGCCGACCCCACAATTAAAATCGTCCGGGAAGAGATTTTGTCGCTTAGTTGTGTGAGGTCGGCCCTATACGATTGATCAGTATCAATCGTGATTAACTTTATTCCAAAATAATGGGCTGCTTTATTAAATGCAGGGTGAGCGGTAAGAGGAATAATCATTTCTGGTTCAGTTATTTCCGGGTGATTGGTTTTTGCCCACTCTCTTGCAGTTTTAACTGCCATGAGAATGCTTTCGGTCCCGCCGGAAGTAAATGAGCCACTTGAGTTTTCATTTCCGCCTAGTAGTTCGGTCATCATGGTTACAACATCTTTCTCCATCTCTTTGAGACTTGGGAAAGCTGAAGGATTAAGGGCATTTTCTGAAAAATACATATTATAGGCGGCCTTGGAAAGATCTCCTAGTTCCTTATCTGTTTTAAATACGAGGCTGAAAACCTTCCCGCCCTCCCAGTCGATATCGGACTTTTTCTTCTCTTCCAATTTTTTCAAAATATTTTCAGGTTTATCGCCGTGTATAGGCCATGATAAATGCTTAGTGGTCATTGAATGACTCCTTTTTGCCAAATAGAGATAATATTTTTGCGACTTTATTCTTTGTTAGCTTTGCTTTTCTTTTACTTCCAAACAAATGAAATTTTATAAGTTGTGCCTTACTAGGTGCATGTCCTTTCTTGATAAGATAGATAAAAAGACTTCGATTAATTTTTGAGCCAATCTTCTTTCCGGTCTCGGTTGCTATGATACCTTCAAATAATTTGAAAACCTGGTTTAATTCATTTTTTTCTAAAACTTGATTTTTGTCGTGATCAAATCGAATATATAAAGTTTCTAGGTTTGAAAAGGCATTAATAATCCGAGTTAAATCAATCTTATCCATCGGAATATTTTCGCTAGGCTGGATTCTTGATTTAATTTCTACATCTCGTAGGAATTGTTCTTTTGCCTCACTTGCCATTGGAGAGATATAGCTTTTCAGGAGAGGGTATTGCTCTTTGTAAGCAAGAGTCTCTAGAAAAGTAGGGTAGAAATGACGTCTATAGCAAGAAAGATCAATTTTTTTAGCTGAAGAATATTGGCAAATATCTTTTAAGTAATCAAATAGTTTATGACTGACCTTTCTTGAATGGACCACTGTAAATATAAATTGAGTTATTTCGTCCTCCTCGATCAAGCCGTTTCCGTTTGAAGTCATTTGAAATAAATCGGTTCCCTCAGCAATATCATTGATTAATTTATTTTTATCGACTAACCATAAATTTAATTCGACAAGAATTTCTTTGTATTGATTCAGAAAGTAGGCGAGCTGTTTTCTTGAAAGTGAAGACTTTCCCTCTCCGTAGCTATCAAAAATTATTCGAAGGCCCCATTTAACGACAGTCAGTAATGTAAATCCTCTCTCACTCCTCTTTAGCTTATATTGAAAACTTTGCTGATCTTCTTTATCGAGAAAGTAATGGTATTGAAGAGAAATAGTATTAAATATTTTCCAGTAACGGTCTTTTTCTGCCTTAGAGAAGAAGTCATATTCTGGGCCATCAGGAAAATCAAGCTCCTCTATTTTGACTCCTGCTTGTAGTAACGTTTTGAGTTTTTGAAATGAAATTTGGGTGAAGTAAAACTGTGATAGCCCGAGTTTTCCAATATCAAATATTTTTAAGAAATCAGAATAGAGAAAACTAGGGCCGGGGTTTCCGACCACTTTATCTTTAAAATTTGAAAAGCTAACTTTTAACTTTGACCAATCGAAGCCCTGATAAAAGGAGCCTATTGCAGTCAGAAGTTTTTCACTACTTATTATCTTAGTTTTAGGGTTCCATGGAAAAAGAGCTGCCCGTATTTTTTTAAAATTGATAATTAAGAAAGAGGCCTGTTCTTTTTGATTCGAAAAACTTTTAAAATTTGTATTTAGCATGCCATCAGCAGCTAGGTAGAGCTCTTGAATTTTATTTAAATTTTTCAAAAGTTCATTCGTCGTTAGCAGTTCAGCACTATTTCCTATAAAAAGACGTTTAATAAATAACAAACTCTTTATTTTTTTATAGGCTTTTGCATCATCCTGGGTATTTCTTTCTAGAATATTGAGAATTTCAATTAGGTTTAGTTGGTAGTCTAGGCCCTCTTTAAGAATTGACCCATTGAGTTTCACTATAAAGTTTGTAATAGCAATCTGAAAAGAGGGGAGGTGGTTAAAATAAGTTTCCGGACTCATCCTTTCTTGAATATCTATAATATCGACTATACCGCTATTTATAATCACCATTAATTCTATGAAATGGTTGATTTTGCTTATTTGAATACGGTTTTTAGGAGTACGAGTTAAGAAGGAATTAATTTCAAAAATTAATGGAAGATATTCTTTTAAGTGGGCCCAATCATTTGGAAAAAATTTCTTTAAAAAGGCGCTTAACTCGGGTCTGTTAATGTACTTAGGATTCTCTCTTAGGACGACTTGTGAAAAAGTTCTTAACCCATCACCTAGACAATTGAGGTCATTGCCAATCTTTTCGTGGAAAAAAAGTTTAAGCTTTTCTCCATCGACTTTACACTGCTGGGCCAATTCATCAATTTTGAAGACCTGTCCATCCTCAGGTGCCTGGTCATCTACGCCACAGCCAATTATAAAGAGCAGAAGAAAAAATAGGACTACATGCTGAGCGTTTAATTTTCTGTTCATTTTTCGCAACTCCAAATTTATCTTGAATTGGCCTACGCCGTGAGGCATAATGGCCGAAATTGAACGGTTATTCAAATAAATTGAATAAAAATTCAAATATAACGTAATATTAAGGATTTACAGTTGAAAACAGCTCACTATCGACCAGAAATTCTGCAGCAGCTCCCGCTTAGCTCGAAAAGGATCCAAATCCTAGAAGGCTACCTCTCACTCTGTCTTGAGATTGGAGTGAGTGAAGTTACGATGGATAAGATAGCTAGAAAGCTGAATTTAAGCCTGGGTTCCATACACTATCATTTTGGGGGCAAAGAAAAATTAGGACTTATGGAAAGTTCAATCCGCTATGTTTCACAAGAGAGTATTAAGTTTATAAATTTTGAACTAGAGCAGAGGTTAGCTAGTGATAATTTTGCAGGAATGAGCGATTATATAGATATTGCTTTTAAGTGGATCAAAACTTTTCCCCATCACTCACGTTTTTACCTCCATTTCTACTACCTAGGTTCAATCGACTCACATTATGCAGACTACCATGCGCAATACCTCGATCTTATGAGATCTAGACTAACTGGCCTTTTATTTCAAGGAGTAGGTAGGGGAGTCTATCCAGAACTGACTAATGTTGAGGGATTGGCGCTTAAGATTCACCCGGTAATTGTAGGCTCAGTTTTACTCTCGTTACTGGACCCAGTAGAGGGCTCCTCAGCGATACATCATCAAAGGACCTTAGATATAGTTTCTGAACTGATAAAGAATGCAGAGATAAAATGATAGGGATCCTTTTATTTCATCTAACAATCCCTGGGCTAGTACTTTTTTTAGAAAAAAGATTTAAATTTATTGCCGCGATAGGCTCGGTACTTATTTGTTACGCTCTTGGAATGATTCTCAATCCAATTTCTTATTTTCAAGGCCACTCAGAAGTTTCGAAAAGCTTGTCACAGGTAATGGTGATAATTGCAGTTCCATTAATGCTTTTTCCCCTGGACCTCCGGGGTTGGCTTAAAGACGCTCGTACGACGGTTTTAAGTTTCTGTTTAACTACCAGCTGCGTGGTGATTAGTACTTTAACAATTCCTTATTTTTTCTTTTCTGATCAGCTCGGTTGCTGGCAATGGGCCGGAATGCTAACAGGAGTTTATACTGGCGGCACACCAAATATGAGCGCAATAAGTTTAGCGCTCAACGCCGATCATGGATTATTTCTCTCTCTCAATTCCGCCGATATGTTAATGTCGACGATCTATATAATTTTTATGCTTTCAATTGGTCCTAAGTTGATTGCCCTATTCCTACCTAATTACGACAAAGGAAACAGTAAGAGCGATGGGCTTGCAGTTGAAATAAATGGGTGTCGAAAATCTTGGCGAGACGGATTTATCGCTCTTATCTTAGCCTTGCTTATTTGCCTGATTGCTTATTATGTTAATTTGGCCTTTTTCGAAAAATTATCTGTTCCATTTTATTTTTTATTGATCACAGCATTGGCAATTTTCGCTAGCTCTAGGAAAAAAATTAGAGCGTTAAAAAACTCCTATTTTTTAGGAGAGTATCTACTTTTAGTATTTTGTCTTTCGATTGGTACACTGGTCGACTTTAGCTCTGTAATGCAAATGGCACCCAGTATTTTCAAGTTTACTGCTTTTGTTTTTTTATTAGCGGTGAGTCTCTTTTTCACAATGGCCTACGTCTTTAAAATAGATAGAGACACTGCGATCATTACCAATGTGGCCGGTATTTTTGGTCCTGCGTTAGTCGCTCCGGTGGCAAAGGCCTTGAATAATCCGCAATTGATTCCTAGTGGGCTGAGTGCTGGATTGGTCGGATACGCTGTAGGAAACTATCTCGGCTTATTTGTTGCCTATTTACTGCGCCATTCCCTCTCTTAAAACCAGCATATTTTCTATGACCTCAAGCACTAATTCTTGAGATTACAGATGGCCTTATCTTTTCCCAAATGGTCGGGATTAGGATAGAATAGTGGAGTTCTAATTTTCGCAAGGTGTTGTTATGGCCCTCTATTTAATGGTTCGCGGTCCAAAGGCCGATCCAAAGTTTGCTACTTTCTGGCAAGGATCAGTGCTTAAAAACTGGGAAATAAAAAAGACAATGGTTGAATCTTTCCAAGAAATGGAAGCCGATGAATGGATATATATTCACAGAGTTAGCGAAGGCTACGGCTCACCTTTGATTGTTGGGAAAACAAAAGTTGAAAAACTTGATGGCCTTAATTTAAGTTTCAAAGAATGGGTTCAAATTGACTTGAAGCCAAATAAGCGAAGTGCCTTTAAGGGCTTTTATCAGTCAGAGCCAGTTGATGAAGGTGTCGAGCATGCGATTGTGGGAGAGGGGAAGCCTTACTCCATTCGTGGCCGTTTTGAGGTCGGAGATATTATAGACCACCCTACCTTCGGAAAGGGCAAGGTTTCTGAATGTTTTCCTGATTACGTTTGGGCAATTTTTATGGGCTGTGGAAAAAAACGTTTAGTCCACGGTAAGTAATAACTCCTAAAATAAGAAGCTAGCGCCTAATCCAATTCCAATTATATTGTCATCTACCCGTTGTGAAACGGTTGAAGTGTTAGACCCTTGAGTTGAAGTGCTATCGAAGTCACCAACTTTTGTGTAGGTAGCGGAACCATTTAAGGCCAATTTATCGGCAATTAAATAGTAGTGAAGTTTTCCTGAAAGGACGAAATTCATATGGGAATCATCCTTGATGGTAATATTTGAAAGTGTTAATTTTGTTGTTTCTTCACCGATAAATACTAAGTCGAGCCCAGCATCAAAGGCGATAGATTCACCGATCTGAATTTGTCCTCGTCCACCTAGAGAAAAATCCATTCTAGAATCTTTGTCGAGTTCGTCTTGGCCAGAGGTGGCATTGTCTAGTTTTCTAGAACCTAGGAAAGATAAGTTGAGATGTCCTTCCCAGCTAAATCCTTCGAGCTTTCCACCAACTTTTCCTTGTACGTCGGCCAAGAATCCGCCACGGAGAGAGTCACCTTCAGTAGTAACATTCGCTTCTTTTCCGTCAGAAAATGAAGGTGAGACCAATACGGTGACATCTAGTGGAAGACCTATAGCACCTTTTTCATCGAGTGCCCTATAAGAAGCAATGAAATTTGGTTCTTTAAATCCAGATGATTTTTTTGTTGTTTTTATAGAAGGAGACACCGACTTATTATTCTGCTCAAGCTCATCACTCATTTGATAAGTGAAGTTAAAGCCGAATGAAAAGGTATCCATGACACCGTAGGTAGCGCCTGCTCTCAAGCTTGACCCAGTACGGTCATCTTCACGTGTAGTGATACTAGCGGACTTAATGCTGTAGCTCTCTTTTGTGTAGTCAAATCCGCCTTCAAATGCAATCGCTCCGGTACTGGGGCGAAACATTAAATCGGTGACTTTACTCTTAGCAAAAAGTGCTGGCGCTAAAAGTGTGAGTACTGCAATCAATCCTAGTGACTTCATAACAAATCCTTCCGTAGTGGTTGATTTTATTATATCGCAATCCGGGAGAGTCACAATAAAAAAGGGCCAGCACTAGCTGACCCTTTTACTCTGAATTATCTTATAGATTTATTCTTTCTTTTTTTTATGGCTTACAAATTGAGAAGGTATTGCTGATACCTTGTCCGCCAGTATTTCCGCCAAATTGATTAAATGTATTGAGATTAATTCCTGCTTCGACATTTACATTGAAGCTATTGGCCCCAAAAAAGGTCTGTCCAAATGTTTGGTTTCCAAAAGGATTATTATTAATACCGTAGTCTCCAGTTGATCCAAAACCTTCTAGTACAAGACGGCTTCCTTCGATGCTCCATTGGCCATCGGCGACTCTAATTAGACTTTCGGCATTTGTAGTCGGTTGAGGTTGTCCACCGAATCCACCAAAACCACCAAAACCGTTAACATTGCTATTGTTTTGATAAACAATAAAAGTTCTGTTGGAATCGAGTATAAGTTCTGTTGTAGCAACACCGCCGAAGCCCTGTGTTCCTGTTGTACCTAGACAGGTAGTAGTTCCACCGATGCCATTAGTACCTGTTGTGCTAGCGCCAGTTGTACTGACAATAAGCTTCTGTCCCGTTTTTTGGCCATCGACAGAGTTGATGAATGAGCTAAAGTACTCATTGGCCGCGTTGTTTGTTGAATCCTCTTTGTCTGTACCACAGGCACTTAGGCCTGCGCCTAGAGCTAGTACGAGGAATAAATTAAAGATACGTGTTCTCATATTGGGTCTCCTATAAAATTAATTCAGACTGCCCTTTACTAAGCACGTTCTGTGCCAAATACAATTATCCTAAGTCCTGGATTATTGGGCAGTGTATCAAATAAAAGTAAAGGAGGCTAAGACACCTGTATATTTTATAGACAGGTTAAGGGACTAAAATCTAATGGAAATGGGTCTTATTCTGAGCGGCCTGTGGCGTTTGCACCGCTAACTGGGCCTAGAGTGGGTTCGTCCTTACTAGTCCAATTACCAACGAATCGCTTGAGACCTGAGAAAGTAGTGTCCATCCAGGAGTCTTCGTCTCCCTTCACGGCATAGGTCTTTGAAGGCCTTTCTTTGAAATCAGCAGCATACTTACAGCTGTTATCGGGGTGATCGCTCAAGGCCGCTTTGTACTTAGAAAAACGCTTGCAGCCAGCATACTTGGTCTTGAGGTCTTTACAGGTTTTTTCGAACTCATTGTAATTAGTCACAACATCTTGGCAATTGAAAGTCTTGTCACCCTTCTTTTCATCAAAATAATCCCGGCGACCGGGGCAGGTGTATTGATAAGCGAACATATTATAATAGATACTGCAGCTACCGCTTTCGCCAGCGGGACCCTTAGGTTGCCAATTGTAATTGCATTCCCCATAGGGGTTTTTGAAGTTTTCTTTGTTTTTAGAAAGGCATGACTTAAGTGAGTCACACTTGGGTTTTGAGTTGGGAACCCAGGCCCCGGCAGTTGAATTGCCTGATTGGGAGAGACCGCTGACACAAGTGTCTCTGCGCTCAAGGCAGCCATGTAGGTACTTACAGCTATTAGATTTGGCCCCGCAATTGAGTTGAATTTGAGCGGCGGCATCGTTGCAAATTTTTGTCTTTTCTGGGCCACTAGGGCATTTCGAAACGTCGCTGTCGCAGCTTCCTGCATAGGTGCTTGTCGCAATAAGTGAGCATAGAACGAATAAAAGTAACTTCATGGAATCTCCCTCTCTGTGATCCAGCTCTTATTATAGCCGACTATCGGCCAGGGCTTTAGGAGGAAAATCATGTCCTTTAGTTAAGAGCCTGATATCTTTGATTAATTTCACTAAATAAGGGCGAGTTAACAAGATTTTGTTTAAATTTTAGTCGCCCAAATTATGGGCAATTATTAGAAAAGTGCCAATTGTGAAGGCCCAGCGCTATGAGACCGCGCAAAAGCACTGCAGTTTGGTCGTCGTTTTTGTTGGTGAAACCAACTAAGTAAGAGCGAGAGAAAGTGGTGAAGCTCTCTCTCTACTAAATCCTCAGTTTGAGGAATTTGGTGCCAAGAGGCCAGGCAGCGGCGGCAGCAAAGTCCACAGGCCAACATTGCCTTGCGGGCAGGGTCGCCTTCCTTTCCAATTAAATCAGCACCGGGACTTTCTCGGTGGAATGACGGCAGCCCTATCCTCAGCAGATTATGAGCATCATCAATTACTCGTTCCATTCCAAATTGGCGGATAAAATCAAGCTCATTAGAAGTCAGCTTAAATTGTCTACGGAAAGACGAGTGGCTTAAGCGATTTAAAATTTCTATCGTAGGGTTCACACCAATAGGATGCCTATACTAGGGGGCAAAGGTCAACAGTGTTTATCTTAATTAGAGGCGGGGATTCTACTGTTTTTAGCAGGTAAATTCGAGGTTAAGTTTTTTTTGTCAGGCTTATTATTTTTAATAAGGACTGTTTGTAATTCGCTATTCTTTTTGCGTTCCAAAGCTAGTTGCTGGTTTAATAGCGAGAGAACTGCTTTATGATGGGCGAGGATTTTGAATAATTTATCTTTGGATTTGTCGAGCGTGTCTTCGTAGCGATCATTATCCAGCCAAACCTGGTCTAGCTCGTCACGATAGCTTTTCACCTTTTTATCTAAATTTGAAATCTGAGCTTCGTAATAATAAAGCTGGCGTTTGGAATCAATTCCATTCTCTTTATTAATGCCGCTAAAATTTTTAGGGGATGGTTTTTTTACTGTCGTCTCAGAAGAAAATAGTAAAGTAACAATTGTTCCCATAAGCAGCACGGGGCCGACTATCCAGGGGAACCAAACATAGGCATGTTTATTTGGAATCTTGTTAATTTGGAGTCTCCAGTGACTCATTTTGCGCTCTCCCAGTACCCCAACGTATCGGTAATATTGGCAAAAACTTGAGTAAAAAAGTCGGTTGTTAAGCCCCTGTTTTTGGGTTAGAAAAAAGCATGGAAAAAATTATCGACCTGCGCAGTGATACCGTGACAACTCCTACTCCCAAAATGTTGAAGTGCATGATGGAGGCCGAAGTAGGGGATGATGTTTTTGGAACAGATCCAAGTGTTAACAAGTTGGAAGAAATGGCAGCCGGGCTTTTTGATAAAGAGGCCGCTCTCTTTTGTCCCTCTGGAACCATGACCAATCAAATTGCGGTCTTTTTACAAGCTCCACCACTATCCGAAATTATAATTGAAGAGAGCAATCATATTTATCAATATGAAGTTGGTGGAGTTGCTTTTAATTCGAGAGCTTCTGTCAAAACGGTTAATGGTGATCAGGGAAAATTAACTCAAGATCAAATTATGAATGCCATAAATCCTGACGACATTCACAAGCCGAAAACTACTTTGGTATGTCTCGAAAACACCACCAATCGGGGAGGGGGAGCTACTTATTCGCTAGAAGAACTAGAAGCTATTTCTGAGATTTGTAAAAGAGAAAATTTGAAGCTGCATTTAGATGGAGCGAGGTTATTCAATGCACTAGCGGAGACCGCTATACCAACTGCAAAAATCGGGGGCCTTTTTGATACAATCTCAATTTGTTTATCCAAGGGTCTAGGCGCACCAGTTGGTTCTCTTCTTTTAGGTGATGAAGGAACCATTAGAAAGGCCCGCCAGGTTAGAAAGGTGATGGGGGGAGGAATGCGCCAGGCAGGCTTTTTAGCTGCGGCAGGAATTTATGCTCTTGAACACAATAGGGAACGACTTGCAGATGATCATTTATTGGCAGAAAGTTTACGAGAATTATTAAAGCAGCAGTCTTATATTAAAGAAGTTTTTAATGGGCAAACAAACATAGTCTTATTTGACCTCTCTAAAAATTATTCACCAAAGAATTTTTTAAATTTTCTAAATCAGCATGGGATTTTAGCTGTTCAGTTTGGTCCTCAGCGGATTCGTTTCGTGACGCATCTTGGTCTCGACTCCTCAGTACTTGAACCTTTGGCACAAGTACTTCCACTATTTACTTCGCTTTAAGTTTTTAGCGTCCCGTTTTAATGAGTAAATGGGTTTAGCCTCTACTGTCAAAGCCCTTTTGGCGCTATCATTAAGCCATTCACTAACCAAAGAGAAGCGATGAATTTCGGTGCCAAATTATTTTTAATTTTTGTTCTAATGAATCCATTTCTTGCTGGTGCTCGTGAAGTAGTCCTGCTCTCGGGGGGCATTGTTGATTTAGGAAGTTTGGAGCAGCCAATTGGTCGCAACACTGCAAGAGAAAGCATTGTTTTTAAAAGAACTCCAAGTACTCGTGGCAGTATGAATTTACAATTCAAGTTCCGCTATTATGAAAGAACCTGTGTCGATAAAAATTATTCAACACAGTCAGAGCCTCAAGTCTGCAGTCAATTTGAGTGGGTAGCGAAAAGCCATAAGTACAAATTACGGCTAGACTTTAAAAAAGCCTTTGGATTAAGAAGAGGGGAAAACGAGTCTTTCGAGGTAAGTCTTCGTCAACCATATTGGCATCGAAAACAAGTAGCATTGTCTGTAAAAGGCATTAGCACCACTGGTGAATATATCTTTAAATTTAAAAAAGGCTGGATGGTAAAGCCAGAGCTTTGGTTTATAAAAAATTAGTAGCGTACCCCTTGCGCTTTGGATTTATAAAACCACCACACAAATCCCATTGCAAGCGTCGTATTATTTTTCTTGGCAAAAAGCGGACTGCTCTCATTACTCGCTCCTTTGTAAATTGCATGCTCCATTCCAATAAAGGCCAAGACATCCTTAGAGAGAAGGTAGCTAAAGCCAGTATTAAAATGACTTCCTAGAAAACCTCCCTTGGCAAAAAATGTTTCTCGCGAGCTATTAGAGAATTGATCGGGAACAGAGTAAAATGTCTCCATATATTTGCGTGTTCCCCAGCGAGCACCGGTTCCTAAAAAGAGCAGGAAGTTCTTAAAGAAAAGGTTTTCATGGATATAAAAAAGAAAGGGGTCGAAAACCACACCGCGATTTTCTAAGTATGTCCCATCTGTCATAGCAACTTGTCGAACAGGCAAGGAGAGAGTTAATTTCTTGTTCTTGTAGCGGCCCTTTGGAAGGAAGTGTATAAAGAGTGCTGGTCCAACCTCTAACATTAAATCTAAATCTGGCATTCCAAGTCGATCTGGATTATCGCTACTATCCGCAGGTAAGGCACCACCGAAAGAAAGATTTAACTCGTATTGCTCGCTTTTTAAAAAGCGGCCACGGATTCCTCCATTTTCATCGGCACGGACTACTTCGCCCCGATAAAGAGCAGTGGGAAAGGGCACGGTATGGGTAGTGTTGTGACCAGAGGCCGGGTAATCGGGAACATCTGCCACAACCATTCCAGCACCCGCCTCAAATAGCGGAACGCTCTTACCAGACAGGCTTGAGGTCACTTGGGCGGTGACTTCAAAAGAGAAGCTTAGTAGCAATAATAGAATAGTTTTGTCAGATATAATTTTCAACATTTAAATAGCTACTAGAATATGCCGAATAGAAGTCTATGAAAAGCCAAACAAAGCTAAGCGATGATGAAATTCATTTCATCAAAGAGGCACAGCATTTTCTTGATAGCCCAAGTATCGCATTAAGGGTTGCCAACGCAATGGGAAAGCCCCTCGATTGGGTTCAGGAGAAGTTGCCTGAAAAACATCAGCAGATGGTACGAAAGGCTGTTCAGAAGTCTCTGGAAAAGGCGCTGCGAATCGCTATTCGAAGTGTTGGGAAGCAGAGAGATGGGGATGATATTTGGGCCGAGCTTGCAGAGGAGTCAAATAAAACGAAGAAGCGCCACACCGTTGCCTCTGGCTTAACTGGTGGGGTGGGAGGATTTTTTGGCCTGCTTACCTTGCCGGTGGAGCTGCCATTGACGACTGGTATTATCATGCGATCAATTGCCAGTATCGCGCAAGAGTTTGGAGCGGATCTCAATTCAGATCAAGTTAAATTGGAATGTCTTTATATATTTACGCTGGGTGCAGATAAGGCCTATTGGGACGACGAAATGGACTCCTCTTATTACTCTTCTCGAGTGGCCTTTTCAAAAATGATTCAAGAAGGTGCGAAATATATGGCAGCACATAGTGCTAAAGAATTATTAAAAGGCGTTAAAAAAGGCTCGGCTCCAATTATTGTTAGTTTCATTTCTAGAGTTGCTAGTTATTTCGAAGTTGCAGTTACCGAAAAATTACTTATGGAGGCGGTTCCGATTATTGGAGGAGTAGGTGGGGCAACTATTAATGTTCTTTTTACAGATTACTTCTCAAAGGCCGCTCGCTATCATTTTGGGCTAAGGAATCTAGAAGAAAAATATGGAGAGGATGAAGTTAAAAAAATCTTTAATCACTTAAGTAATGAGATTGCACCCGACTTAAAAGCTCAGGAATAGCGGGAAATTTAATCGAACTAAGCCTGCAAAATGAAAGGCACTGTAAAGTTCGCCTCATAAATTTCCGATAATTCTTAGAGGATTTTATGGAAACACAGAAACCTATTTATGAATGCCGTTATGAGCCCAAGGCTTTTTTCCAGTACCTTTGGATGCTTTGGGGAGTAAGTGGCTTTATCTTTTTGTTTCTAGATCCGGGAAATGGGCCACTTGAAATCTTCTTTTTAGGCCTCTACGCCGTCATTATAATCACTTCAATAATGTCCTTTTTTAATCGAGAAAATGGCTTCAATCATAGAATCCAATTCTACTCAGATCATATGGTTGTCCCAAAAGCGATGATGCTCTTTTATTGGAAAGAACAGGTGATCTTTTATCGAGAGGTCGATAAAATTAGCTTTGGTCCCATTTTTCATCCTAAGTATGGTGTGCCGATGGAGGTTAATCTTCAATTAGGGGATCACTTTTATCGAATCTTTGGTAGCAAGTTAAGCTTAGAGGGGATGCAAGGTACCTTGATGACGCTTAAGCAGAAAGTTGGCTTTGAAGAGCGAGAGTTTTCAACTGCAACAAGTGCTGCAAGTCAGGAGGCCAATCATTTTGATCCTCCGTCGCAAAATACAGATGAAGTTGAAGCACAACCCATTGTTCCCGAGGAAGCACTGCTTTGGAGAGGAAGAATCCGATGGATTGTAGTTGCCTGTTTTATTTGCTGGACTATGGCCTTCTTTGTTTCTACCCGCGGAGGATTCCATAATTTGGTAGATCCCTCCCAATTATTCGTCCTAGGTTTTGCCCTTTCAACTCTTATTGCCTCGGCATTACTTTATTATATTCCTTGGAAGAAGGCGCAAATCCACGCTGTGCAGAAGTTTTTCTTTCTTGGTTTTGTATTCATTTATGGGGGACTTGGCTTCTTTCAAACTCTCATTAGTGCCAATGGTTATTTCGATTCTTCGACTCCAGAAATGGCCGAGAGAAAAATAGAAAACCTCGTCCCTGGAATTCAAAAAAATGGTACGTCTTGTTTTCATTTAGAAAGTGATCCAAGCGAAAGACTTCCCGCCTCTGAATCAAATCTTCCGGTGCGCAAAATTCAAATTTGCAACCCAGCGACTAAGAATTCAGAAGGACCTACTTTTAAGGTTGGTGATAAGGTGCGAGTTCAAATCAATCGCGGCTTGTTTGGAGTAGAATGGGTTAATAAAGTTCAGAATATTTCTAAGTAAAATAACTTATTTTTTTCTTTTTTTCGTCCGTCTCTTCTTTTTCTTGAAGCGAACGTCCTGTGCAATAAAGCGATAAGACTTAACCATCTTTTCAAATTGAGGATAATTTTTTTTGAATCCATTAGAGGTACGTGAAGCGAGGACTAGTATGGCAATAACCGGTTTTGAGTCGACGTAGGCCACTGCTTCAGAGTTGCTATACTTATCGCCGATTCCCATAAATTTTTTGACGATCGCCTGTTTCTTATTGCTAAGAAGAATATTTTTTCCGTCTAGGATTCTTGTTTTTGCAGACCTAATTTTAAATTTCTTTTTATCAAAAGAGATGACCTTTTTAACACTTTCATTACCTTTGATTTTTTTTAAAGCAATATTGGCGTACATTACTGTTTCAGATTTATCCCAAGAAGATCCTTTAGGGTAAAAAACAGCTTGAAGGCCCTCGCTATTTCCTGAGTGATTGTCGAGAACCCAGCCACTAGGGGCAGTTAAGGAAAATGCGAATCCGTCTCCAAAGACAATTCCGCTTTCACGAATCTTGGCCTGCAGTGGATTGCAAAAAATGCTCAAGTATATGGATAAAACTAGAAATTTCATTACCATATCTTATCATCCTTAGAAAATAAATCTAGCGATTGGGCCGTAATCGCAATAATTCTCGAGTATAAAGTCTCAGTTCCTCGCAGGGGCAGGCGGATAGCAGCCTGACTTCGGTGCCATTGCCGGGCCATTTTTGCTTAAAAGCGGGGATATGAACAAAGTTACCTGAATTACCGCCCATCACAGAGCCGTAATGCCCCCAGGAGTTTGTCACTGCTCGCCAAGGCAAACCTTGCCCTTCTTGCAGTACTTTTATAATAGCTTCTTGGTGAGAATATTGGCGATCGTGACGATTCCACCATAAAAAAGAACTATGACAGCTACTCAATTCCAACCTCTCTTTGAGGTTTTGGTAACTGCGTCGGTCTCCTGCAAACTTTTCGACAACAGAACAGAATCCGGCTTTAGAAAAATGAGTTTGAATCTTTTCAGGAAAAGTTGTGCCTCGCTCGTCGGTTTTCAGGGCAATTGCTAACTTATTCCATTCTTTTTCGTTGAGGGATTTTATTTTTTTCCCGGTCAACCTATGTTGTCCTTCTGCAGTGGCCAGAATTCCGCAGCCTCCTCGGCCGGCACCAAACCAAGTCTTGTAATTGCCAGGGAGGAAGAGCAGGGGGATTTTTGCTTTTAGGGGAGGAGTCGCCAAATTAATGAAATCAACACAGCCATCTGGTAAGTCTAATTCTTCCGCCACTGTGATGGAATGAAATTGAGAGCGGGGGAAGCTGTCTATGAAAGATTTAAATTGGCGATTTTTTCCGTTGAAGGCGACAACTTTGCCTCCAAATTTTCGATAAATCCAATTCCATTGCTCGCCTTCGCGCTTATCTGAGACACGAATGTTTCTGGTCCCTACCTCTTTATAAGTTGGAATTGAAACAAAGGTTCTATTTTGGCGTTCATG
>JABGVH010000170.1 GCA_018646195.1 Halobacteriovoraceae bacterium | reverse complement strand
TTTTCTTTTTTCTGGTTATTTGCATTTTGAACGGAGCTAGGAATCTTGCCCTTTAAAATCTCTTCCTGATTTTTCTTTTGTTTAACAGCAGTGACTGTACTGACCCCTGAACGGAGTAGAGCGAATACGAACATAACTAAGAAGATAACCGCCATAGTTGTGAACATATCGCTGTAGGAGGTCCAAACTGAACCGTCGTCTTTCTTGTCATCGTCGTCAAAATGGTCTGACATAATACCCCTAAAGATAATTGTGCTTACCCAAGCTTTTCGGTCAGGCTCACTCATTCTTTAGTTAAAATGTCGGGGATTCATCGGCTGTAACTAGCTAAATTCAGGGGATTTAATCAAGCACCTTCCACTCAAAGTCATAATCGAGGCGCCCTTCGTCGATTAGAATTTTGTGGATTTGCTTGCTCCAAGTCTTATTACTGGGGTTCCAACGGAAACGTGATTTGGCGACCTTATTTTTGGTCTTATTGAAGGCATCGACCTGATCTTGGTTGCGCCAATTGGGAGGATTGAGCTTGGCAACAACGGTCATCATTGGGGATTCTGCCATGGCCACCATATTTTCCAGATTGTATTGGGTAGCGACTTTTAGCATGGCGAGGACATCTGTTAGGGCGCGATGGGGGAAGGGGTTAACAAAGCCATGAGCATGTTCGAGAAGCGCCATGCTGCGGCCTTTAATATTTCTGGGGTACTCAATATCTATCATACTGTCGATCCAGACCTTTTTTGGCATTTCTAGCGAGTAGCGTTGGTACATCGCCTCAAGCATAGGAATGTCATAGCCAGTTCCATTATGCGCCATGAGATAGTCGGCCCGCTCCATCATATGCGCTAAGTTTTTAAGAGTAGCGATGATATGAGCATCCTTAAGACCCCATTTTTCGAGCATATTGTCATCAATTCCAGTGATGTCCTGGACTTCTTCAGAGATAGGTAAGTGATCTCTTTCATTGATCAGTTCGCTTAGCATTGATACCGGCTGTCCTGCTGTCCAGTCCCATAGTGCTGCGCCAATTTCGATCACGCGGTCAACGTCACAATTGACACCAGAGTTTTGGAGGTCGGCATTCATTCCTTCCAGGTCTATACCTAAAATGAGAGAATCCTTAGTAGTGGCCATAATGCAGAATCCTTGAAAAATTAAGAAAGAGGCACTATAGCCTTTTAAAGTACTTTTTGGGACAATTTTTTCAATAATTTGACCTTATGCTGACAAAAAAATGCTGCCAATTGCTAAAGTAGGTTCGTGGTTTGATATGAAAAGTTATTTCCTTTTAATCATAACCGCCATTTCGATGGCGTTCGTAACGGGGTACTTTGCACTTTTTTTGCAGGGCTCCTACACTGCAACCCCACAGGACGTCATCGAAATTAATCACCTCAAAGGGAGCTTTCAAAAGAAAGTAAACCCGATGACGATTATCAATTTCAATTCTCTTTATTATTCACGAGAGCAATTTCAATTACTGGATCCGCTCTATTCCCTCCCTACTGTTAAAAATTTAAGGGCCATTCGCTATAGTACAAAAGACGACTGTTTTAAGAGTTTTAAGAATCTTTTAAACTCACGGAACTTCGAGAAGGTTTGGGTCTGGGAACGCTACCGCTGTGGTTGGCGAAAAAACCTAAGCTCTAACTTTTTCTTAGAGCCGCCCTTTATTCACCCTTCCGGAAAAAGTTATGCTTTTCTTGCTTTTGAATCGAGTACTCCCGGTTATAAGAATAAATCGTGGGTCCTCAATCACTTGCCTTATTTTCATGTCACAGAATTGAAGAGTATAAAGATGGCGTTGGGGGACCTGGGGGGAATCTTTGGAACCCTCTCAGACCTGGATCAAGAGGCCTTGCAATCGATTGCACGTGGAGAGGGCACAATCTTATCTGATAAATACCTATTTGCTAGGCTTAAGTATCCTAAAGTGTTCTCAATCCTCGAGTATCGAATCTACTCACGTTCAAAATTAAATGATTTCCTAAAAGGTTCGCCGTATACCCTTTCAAATTACCAGCAAGGGCATACTTGCTTTTATAAAGATGGGGCCCTTTGCTGGGACTATAATGTTCGTCATATTTTTACCCAAGCCAATAAAGGAGCTCTTTCTTTCCTGATAGGTTTAATTATTATTGTAACGTTAGTGGTCAGGTTATTACTTGTGAAGATTAGAAATCAAAAAAAGGAAGATGATAGGAGGCGACTTGCATTACAAGTATTGACTCATGAATTTCGAACTCCAGTCACTTCACTTTTATTGACGATTGAAAAGATGAGTAAGGACTATTCAAAATTTGACGAGGCGACTCAGGAAGATCTTTTGCGTATCTCTTCCGAAGTCTTTCGACTACAGCGCTTAACAGAAACTAGCCGAAATTATTTAAAAGCAGCACAAAATAAAAAATTAATTCAATTTAATTATGAGAGGGTTCCTTCGCTAAATACTTTTTTTGATGAATTTCTAGGTGATTATTTAATGGATTATCCCAATGAGTTTCTTCTAGAGCCCCTAAACGAGGATACCAGCTTTTGCTTTGATAGTTATTGGCTTGGGACATGTTTAAAGAATCTGGTTGAAAATGCACTTACACATGGATCACTTCCAGTAGCCGTCCGCCTCAATATTTTGGATGAAAAACTTTTTATTGAAGTAGAGGACCAGGGAGAGGCCCCTGAGCTGGAGTTAACTGAGCTGACGAAGGAATTTGTTAAAGGCAATAAAAGTGAAGGGACTGGACTTGGATTAAACATCGTTTTGAAAACAATCAAAGAAATGGGGGGAGAGTTAAAGTTAAATACTAATCCTACCCGTTTTACAATTATAATTTCTGACAAAAAGAAAAAAGGATAGAACATGGAAGCAAAAATACTCTTAGTTGAAGATGACGAAAGCCTAGGGACCTCACTGCAACAGTATCTTGAAGGTGAAGGTTATGTAATCACAAGGGCCCGTAGCTTAACAGAGGCAAGGGCGGCAGATCGTAGCGATATCGGCTGTGTAATACTCGACTGGATGTTACCTGATGGACAAGGCATAGATTTCTTAAAAGAATTAAGGGAAGCGGGAACTAAGGTTCCAATCATGATGCTTACTGCTCGTACGGAATTAATCGATAAGGTTATTGGTCTGGAGTCAGGTGCAGATGACTATATGACAAAACCCTTTGAGCCTCGAGAATTGATTGCGAGAATTCGAGTTCAAATGCGAAAAGAAGCGCCTGGAGATGCGGCGAGTGCAAAAGAAAAAATAAATGTTGGAGACCTGACTATGGACTTTGCTCAGCGAGAGGTCTTTTTTGAAGGAGTAAAAAAAGAATTTACTAAAATGGAATTTGATTTTCTTCGACTTTTAGCGGAAACACCTAATCGTGCCTTTAGCCGTGAAGAGATCCTTAATAAAGTATGGGGCTATGAGAATTACCCCTCTACCAGAACAGTAGACACTCATGTTCTGCAAATTCGTCAAAAGCTAACTGACACTCTAATTGAAACGGTCCGAGGCATTGGCTATCGACTAAGGAATGATGCATAGGGTCCTGAAAATATAGAATTAATTGACCAAATTTTGACAAAACTACCTTCGAACTCTGACAACCAATAATACCTTATCCAGCATACTAATCCTGTCTCCAAAACAAATTCAACGGAGACAGGAGGAAATATGAAAACCAATTCGACTCTTAGAAGAAATAAATTTTGGCTGTTAACGATGGCCCTGATTTTGGCGGGCTGCCAACCCAATGAAAATGATTTTAAAAAACGAGTTGAAAAAGTCATCAAAGAAAACCCTGAGATAGTCTTAAAAGTTATTAAAGAAAGACCTCTTGATTTTGTTTCTGCTTTTCAGGATGCCGTTCAAGTTAGTCGAAAAGAATTAACTGCCCAGCGTGAACAAGCGGCTAAAAAAGAGTTAATGAGCTTCTACAGTAAACCGTTAACTCCCCAAATTAGGGAAGATGAATCCATAAGGGGTAGTTCGAATGCTCCTTTAACTCTTGTTGAGTATACTGATTTTGAATGTCCTTACTGTGCTCGTGGTGCTCAAACCGTGACTGCTCTTAAGGCCCTTTACGGAGATAAACTCCGAGTTATTTATAAGCATCTCCCTCTGAGCTTTCATCCGAATGCCTTCATAGCAGCTCAATACTTTGAAGGTATTCGGATGCAAAGCAAAGAACTTGCTTTCAAGTTCCATGATCAGTTATTTAAAAACCAATCTCAAATTAAAAAAGGCGAGAAATATTTAAAAGAATTATCCCGATCCCTTGGGGTCAATTTGAATAAATTGTCCCGTGATATTAAAGCACAAAAGGTGGTTCAGCGAATTAAGGAAGATCTAAAAGAAGCTAGGAAATTTGGGATCGAAGGTACCCCTGGCTTTGTCTTAAACGGAATTCCCATCAAGGGGGCCTACCCCTTATCTCATTTCAAACAAATCATTAGTGAGCTGGAAAATCGTAGTTTAGTGAAACTCTAATCTAATATTGGCCCAGATTACATACGTGCTTCCTGCTGATGGCCCTAGAGAAATCTAGGGCCCCTTTTTTTCTTCCCAAGACTTTCTCCAATTTCTGAACTCAAATACAAACATAACTCCGACCAGCCATAATAGTATGGTGCCTAAATTACTTTGAATTTTCTGGTGAAAACTGGGAGCTAAGATGGGTAATATTAAAAGTGATGAAACTAATATTAATCCAACAAAAAATAAGTACCAGGTAATTTGAACTCGGTGCATATTAAGGCTCCAATTGTTTATTTTTTAGTTCTTTTACATGTTTTTCGAGAAACCAGCTCTTTTGCATGGCTTTAAGAGTAAGTATCACCTCTTGTAGGGCTTCCGCTATATTTTGACTGAACTTGGGGTTCTCTGCAAGCCCCGCAGTGAGTGTATTGACGTTAATTAAAAGACCTTCGATATGTTCTTTTTGCTTGGCCAATGGTTTTGTGATTTGCTCTATGTTTCGAAGAGATTTTTTTGCCAATTTATTATCAAATAGGTCGGACTTCATTTGATGGAGCACATCGGTAAAAACTTTAAGATCTTTTGTTAGTTGGCCTATATTTTTCATCGTAGGATAAATTAGCTCATAAGTTTTTGCCAGGTCCTCTGGTTTGAATTTTTTGGTCAAGATGGCCATGGCCTCCCCCCATTTTCCAATTCCTTTGGTTACGCCTTCAATCCTTTCAAGGAAAACGCCTATGTTTTTACCTGAGATAATATCAGTGATCTCCATAGAGTCTCTACCCTCTATAAAATTTCCAGGTTTAACAACTGGAGATGATTGCGTTCCCGGTTGAATCTCTATGCGCATTTCACCAATCGACATGGCCCTAATTAATCTGGCAACTGAATCGTTCTTAATTTTCTCTGCTAATGATGAACTAACTGTGAATTGAACTTCAATCTTATTATTTTCATTAACTGAAAGGTGAGTGACTTCACCAACTCTAAGACCAGCAAAAGTAACTTTGCTACCTTTGGTTAGTCCATCAGCACTATTTACAGTCGTTTTGTAATTGTTCTTATTCTCAAACCACAAATTTCTATTACCAATAATTAAAATGCTAGTAGCGAAAATTCCAATTACGATAGTGGTTAGGATCAGAACTCTTTTCTCAATGGCGGTCAGTTTCATAAATTTATTCCAACTTGTTTGATCATAGACTTTTTTAAGTGTTGAGCTGAATCGATCCAATCTTTATTTAAATGAATTTTAAATTCAGTTTCCATATTGGTATTTTCTGGTTGTAAAATCCAATTTGCCATAGCTAAACCAAAAGGAGTGTTTTCTGTTCCAATTAATATTCCCCTGGCGTTTTTCTTTTGTTTTTCTATCCAGGTATAAAGTTCGTGATAATCTGTGTATGGGTAGAGCTCTGTTGGGTCATCAAGAATTAATAATTTGGGGTTCAATATTACACTTCTGGCCAATAAAGTTTTTTTTCGGCTTTTCCAACCGACTTCGCTTGGACGTTTATCCCAATTCTCTTTTTTTATCAGGGCATCATCCATAACTTGCTCTATGCTAGTACTGTTGAGCCCATGATAATTTGCTGGTAGCAAGACATTTTCTAGCAATGTTAAGTTTGAGATTAGCCCTTTATCTCGGTGTACAAAACCGATCTGACTTCGCCATTGAATATTTTCATCATCCATTTTAATTCCACTACCAAACTCTATGCTTCCATTACTAATAGAGCCTTTTCCAAGTAAGAGCCGCCAAAGCTGACTTGGCTCCTTACCACCTAAGAAAACACCTGTTTCACTTTCTCTGAGAATAAAGTTTACAGGGGAGTCTTTTCCAATCTTTCCAAGAGGGGTTTCTCCTTCGAGATTTCGAACTTCTAAAATTATTTGGCTCAAAACCGAAACCCCACGATGGCATAGAATATTAGACTGAAGCTAATTTGCAGGAAAATTCCGGCCATAAGAGAATCGACAACCGATTTATTTGTTACGATCGGTACTTCGAAAGGTGCTTTCTTAAGCGAGAGACCACGAGCACAGGCCAATCTAAAAATAAATGAGCCAATAAATGTATTTTTTAAGAAGAAAAAGAAAATATCCGTTGGCGTGAGTGCAGCCGAAAAAGTATCCATTAATACTTCCAATGGAAAAGTCGTATTAAAATTTGCTCCTATCCAGGAACCGAAAAGGGCAGTGATTAAAAAAATTACTGCCATACAAAAAAATGACAATCCTCCAGCCATCATACGAGGCAGAACAATATACTGGTAGGTTGGTATCCCCATTGTTTCTAATGCATCAATTTCTTGTTGAACTTTCATGGTGGCAATTTCCGAAGTGACTGCAGTTACACTTCTTATAATAATCAATATCGTTACACAGAATGGTGTTAGCTCTCTAAATAGAACTACCGCTAAAATTTGGCCTAGCTTTTGGTAGCCACCAATAAAAGAAAGTCCAAGTTGAACTTGAAATGTAACGATTAGCCCTATGAGAAGTCCAAGGAAGGCAGTTAACGGAATGGCCTGAACAAAAGTAAAGTATGTTTGGGTAAGAGTTATATGAATAAGCTCTCGCTTACGATTGATTTTGCCTAAAAATATATGCGAGCCTGATTGTGTCAGAAAAACGTCCTTAAATTGCTTGTCTTCCTATTATGAAGGGGAGCTGAGTAAAGATAAAGGAGCAAAGTTTAGTACTCAGGTAATGCTGTTCCCGTTTCAATTTGGAGCTGATTTATTTCGTCACGGGGTCTTCCAAGAAAGGCACAAATTAGGTAGAAGGACTGATATTTAAACAGGAGACGAAATGAAGAACTCAATTATTGCCATTCTAATGCTTTTTTGCGGCAATTCCTTTGCTTGCGAAGGCGAGGCACAATTTACTGCAATGATCGTGAAAAACGAGAACTGTGTTGTTCAACTAGATGAATTTTCCCATTTTAGGCAGCATGTTTTTTGCCCACTGGCGCAAAGCGAAGTTGAAAATCTTGGCGTGCATTTAACTGAGAGACAGTGTGAAGTAGCAAGGGTGGGAACAGGCTTATCTGGAGTTCTTTTCATAGTGGACGGACAAATTTTTCTTGATTGAAAACTGTTCACATAAAAGGTTCGAAGAGATAAGTTGGAATTACGTATCTCTTCATTTTTTTTATATTCTCTAAGCTGGCGTCGCCATAAATATCGGCAGGGTTACCCTCTTGATCTACCGCTTGTTTATTTCCTGAGAGTAGGTAACTTCTCTTTAGTCGGGTTTGAATATTTTCTTTTAACTCACGAGTTAAACTTGCGTTGCCATCACAAAAGATACCCATCTCAGAATTATAGAAATCAGAGCGATTATCGATATTATAGGTTCCTATAAAAAATGAATCATTGTCATAAATATGAGTTTTTGAATGGATACCCCATCTTGTTTTTTCAATTTCCTTGCTAAAAGTAGGTGTGAGGTTCGCAAATTTTGAATCATGGATATAGGGAATAATTCCTTTTTCTTGCCAACCAAAAATTATCCGATAGAAAACAGCAGAGACATAATGGGCATCGGTAGACCCTAGGGAGTTAGTAAATATTTTAACTTTTTTGTCACTATCGAGGAGAAGTTGGAGGCTTTCTGACCATGCTTTATTAATCATGAAATAAGGAGAGACAAGTAATACTTCATCGGCAGTAGCATTGGGGTCATTTAAACGACCTAGTATCGCCTGGCCAGTTAAGCGCATTTCTTTTTTGTATTTATTACTTTGTAGGTTTTTTAAAACTGTGGCCCCCGGAAGGTCCGAGACAAAAGTAATTTTAGGGCAGATATGAACTGGAACTTCACTCAGTATTTTCTTCCCGATATTAACTACCTTGGTAGTCTTTTCATCAATACCAGACATGTCTTTAACAAACTCCCTGGCCTCTTTAAGCATTCGCTTATGCCCTTTGCTCCGTAAGTTTTGATAACGGTCTTTCGAACGAGTTGAATGGAACATGCTTAACCTGTGGGTGGCCTTTGGTTCTTTAGAAAGTTTTGCTCGAGAAGAATCCCAATATTTCTGATAAGAATCCCATATTGCCTTAACGATGGGTCCTTTGATCCAAACATCTCGATCGAGAAAATTGTAAACGGGATCTAGGTCAAAATAGTCATCACCAATATTTCTCCCTCCAGTTATTACCTCACTCTTATCGATAGCAAATATTTTTCGATGGGTACGGTATTGGGCAGTTAGGGGGTCGAGTGCTCTATTGTAATGGGAAACTTCAATCCCGGCCTCTTTCATATATTTGGCAAAGTACTCATCTATTTCGATAATGGTTATGGATTTATCTATAAGCAACCGTACTCGTATTCCATCTTTGGCGCGCTTTATAAGCTCATTGAGGAGAATTTTCCCAGAGGTGTCGGCCTCATAGATAAAATATTCCATGATAATTTCTTTTTTGGCCCTTCTGACCATATCTATCCGCTTGTAAAAAGAGGCGATGCCGCTATTGAGAAGTTGCAACTGATTTTTAGAAGCCGCCGATTCGCCACTGAGTAATGTTTGCTGAAATGGATAGAGGTGGTTTTTATCGGGCCCTTGTCCAAATACAGAAAGGCTTAATAAAATGAAAGTAAGGCATGTAATTTTAGTAGTTTCCACGAGGGGACTATATCTTAATTAACGCAAGGTGTCATCGGTTTCGTAAATTCTATAGGTTTGCTACTTTTTGGCCACTAACTGACTAATTTTACTGCCTGTAAATTGCGGTATTTATTATAAAAAAGAATTGAAAGTCCTATAAATAGAGCGCTGAGGCCTGCTGCCAGGCCCGCCCAAAGCCCTGCCGCTTCCATATTCCTGCTATTAACCAAATACAATCCGATTGGCAGCCCAATCAGCCAATTGGCGGCGAAAGTTATGAGCATAGGGATTTTTGTAATACCGAGGCCTCTTAAAATTCCCAGTAAAGTAATCTGTAATCCATCTGGAATTTGAAAAAGCGCCACGAAAATCAGAAGACCACTTCCATATTCAATTAACTTTTGATCAGGAGTCGCCAGCTTGATGAGGCTTTCTGGAAAAAAGAAGTAACAAGAGGCCGAAAATCCCATAAATAGAAAAGTAATACTAAGAGAGGCAAGCGCGTAATAAAGGACTCCATCATTGTTGGAGCGACCAAATTCTCCGCCAACTTTCACTGCAGCAGCAGATGAAATTGCAACAGGAACCATGAATGTCATTGAGGCTAAATTGAGAACAATATTATGGGAAGCTGATGCAATTATATTCATTTTCCCTATGATAACCGTGACGAAGGAAAAGACTAAAACTTCAACAAAAATTCCAAGGGATATCGGAATACCTAATTTTGTTATTTCTTTTAGTAGGTGTCGGTCTAGACTTCTTTCACTGGTGATCTTTTTCTGGGCGTAAATGTAGATAAGTATCGCCATGGCAGTTCGAGAAAAAGTTGTTGCCCAGGCAGCCCCTTGAATTCCAAGTTCTGGGATACCCCAGAGGCCAAACATTAAAACTATATTAAGCCCTACATTAATGACATTGAAACCCAGGATTGTGCCATTGGCAAAGTAGGTGAGGTCAAAAGCCTGTAGGTATTCCTTAATGGTTTGGAAAAGCATCAGCGGAATAATTGAAATTGAGCAAATTTTCAAATAACTATAAACCAGGGCCTCAATATTAGGCGAAAAATTAAAAAGGCTAAGATTAAATATGACGATTAGGAAAACCATCAATAGCAGAAAAGCAGCCGCAGCCGTACCTATCAAGGAGGTGTAAAGAATCTGCTCTTTTTCCTCGCCTTGCCCTCGATATTTTGCGGCAATCGGTGAGACAGCGTAGGTAAGACCTAAACCTACCATTACAAAAGGTGCAAAGATCCCAGTGGCAATTCCTAAAGCAGAGACAACTTCAGTTGAATAGCGACCGGCCACTACAATATCGCCTATTCCAAAGAGCATTTGGCCAACCTGTCCTGCAATTAGGGGTAGGCTGAAAAAGAAGACTTCTTTGAGTCCAGAAAGGTATCTATTCATAGAAATGTTATATTGCCAGAAGGCTTGATTTTCAAGAGATTGAAATAATTTCAATAAGTTATTTCCCTCTATGCTTTACAGAATGCTGTGGCTGGCCCACAATTAATATCTAAGCGGGAGTCTATTAAATGCCGGATCAAGAACCTTCAGACGACGTAAATTCGACTAAAAGTAGGCGAAGTGGCTTAAGTGGCCTACTTGAGAATGTTCTCCGGCGATTTAGCGTAATTGGGCACCTACTTTTCCTACTGCCAATTGCTATCTGTTATATTTTCTGTCTAACCACCGCCATGGCAATTGCACTGGCCAGCTACGATGCAGTTCTTAGCGTATTGCCCGAATTAATTATTGTTAAAGCACTGGCAATTACCCTTGCAAGCTTACTTTTCTGTTTCTCACTGATATTTGTAGTACCGTTGGCCAATCTACCTTGGTTATTGATGATGCGAGAATACCGTGGTCCCTGGATGAGTCTAGGTGTTTACCCCTGGTATGCTCATAACGCACTCGTTTACCTCGTTCGTTATACTTTTTTAGATTTTATAACTCCTTCTCCGCTGAATATTCTGTTCTATAGATTAATGGGAATGAAGATTGGAAAAGGCTGCATGATCAACACTAGTAATATCTCAGACCCTTGTATGATAGAACTAGATGATTTTGTTACTATTGGTGGCTCAGCTTTCTTGATGGCCCACTATGGAATGAAAGGCTTTTTGATCATTGAGAAACTAAAAATTGGGCGTAAGTCGATGGTAGGGCTTAATGCTAAAATTCTTGGGGCGGTAACGATAGGTGCAAACGTCACTATCGGACCAAATGCAACAGTTTATCCAAAAACAGATATTCCAGATGGAACAAAATTTGGAATTGATCAAGAATGACTTCACCTTTTAAAGAGAAGCTCTGCAAATGGCCTCTCAATAATCCAGTTCTTTCTCTCTCCCTCGCTATGGCGTTCTTGGCGCTCTGGATTCCATTTTTGTTTCAATTAAAAATGGATTTTTCCTCGAGAGTTTGGTTTAGGAAAACCGACGAAAATATTGTCCTGCTGAATAAGTTCGAAAGGAAGTTCGGTAGTGATGAATCTGTAATCATAATTGCCAAGGTGAAAGGTAAAGGAGCTATTTTTACCAGCTCCCGGCTGAAAGAATTAGACCTAATTACTGAAGAATTTTGGAAAGTTTCAGATATTATTCGAGTAGACTCGCTATCCAATTTTCATTGGACCTATGCAATTGGCGACGAAATAGTGACAGAGCCGTTTATACCTGAGGAAAAACTAGAAAATACTGATTATATTATAAAACAATTTGAAGTGGCTAAAAAACACAGAATAATCCCCGGCACTTATATGTCTGAGGACGGAACAGTTGCGATTTTGTTTGGAAGAATTATTCATAGAGTTGGTCAAACTACCGACTATCACAAAGTCTACCGCTCAACTGAGAAGATGCTTGAACCATTTTCCAAGAAAGGGAACTTTGATTTTTATATTCTGGGACAACCAGCTGTCAGCCACCATTTTCAAACCATGTCCTTCCAAGACCTAAGAATTTTGAATCCTATATTAATTTTACTGGTGATTTTGTATTTAATTTATTGTTTTCGATCCTGGAAGGGAGTATTCCTACCTTTAACAATAATTGGATTTTCGATAATCTCAACAACTGGACTTTGTGGACTCCTTGGTTTTCGAGTAAATAGTTTAACTTTTATATTACCGGGAATTCTTATCGCTGTAGGGATTGCAGATTCCGTCCACTTACTTTCCACTTATTACCGAAGTTTAGCCGAAGGAATTGATCAGAGAGAATCCTGCTATCAAGCAATGCAGAAAAATATCTGGCCAATTTTTCTAACATCCGTCAGTACTGCTATTGGTTTTTTTAGTCTTGTGGTGTCTGATGTTTTACCTGTTAGCGATTTAGGGGTATTGGCCGGAACTGGTACCCTCTTTGCGTTAATTTATTCTTATCTTGTGATTGTTCCAGTACTTTCGATGACAAAGAAGAGAGGTGCTCAGTTAAATTTAAACCAAAAGTTTGTTCCTAGAGAATCGGTTACCAGGTATGTAAATTTTCTCGCTGAAAACAAAGGCCGTATTCTAATATTATTTCTAATATTGACAAGTAGTTCTCTCTGGCTTGCATTGTCCAATGAAATAAATTCAAACCCTTATAAGTACTTTAAAAAGAATTCATATATTAGAAATGCAAATGACTTTGTGCTTTCAAAAATGAATGGAATAGGCGGGCCTGAATTAATAGTTGATAGCTTGGAAGTTGATGGCATAAAAGACCCAGTATTTTTAAAAAAAGTTGCTCTTTTTCAAGACTGGCTAGAGGATCAGGAATATATAAATAAAGTGGTTTCTATAATTAATATTTTAAGAGAGGTTAACCAGTCACTTTTTCTCGGAGCATCTGATGAATACCGGATTAGTGAGAAGAGGGATGTCATCGCGCAAGAATTGTTTCTTTATACTATGGCCTTACCTCAAGGAATGGAGCTAACAAATAGAATCGATGGCCAAAATAGAAACCTAAGAATAACACTCTTGTGGCGGGTTCAAGACTCAAAAGAAAGTTTGGAAAAAATTCTTGAAATAGAAACTAAGGCGAAGGAGTTAGGACTGGCGGTTCAAGTTACAGGTAAACCAATTCTATTCCAAAGAATGAATGGCTACGTTGTCTTTACCTTCTTTTCGTCCATGGGGATGGCACTCTTACTTATTACTTTTCTCATGATGCTTGTATTTTCTTCTTTTAGAACAGGGCTGCTATCATTGATCCCAAATTTAGTACCAATAATTTTTGGTGCCGGTATTTTAACAATTATAGGCCAAACCATAGATGTTGGTTGTGCAATAGTGGCGAGTGTTACATTGGGGATTGCAGTTGATGACACCATTCACTTTCTCTCTCATTACAATCAATTAATGAATAAAGGCTACCGTCGTTATGAGGCCTTAATCGAAGTTCTTACTTCTACCGGTCTGGCCTTAGTCGTAACCACTCTAATCTTGGTTTCATGTTTTGGTATATTTATGTTCGCAAGTCTTACGCCAAATATAAATTTTGGAGTTCTTTGCGCTTTTGTTCTCGCAATAGCATTAATATGTGACTTGGTTATATTACCGGCGATAATTTTACATTTTAATTATTTCGAAAAAAATCCCAAAGCCTAATAAGTTAACTGATAATCTTCCTGTAAAAGAATTCTCGATAAGTCTAGCTTCTCGAGGAAGGTGAGACCCTTGAATTGTAGGCCTAGGCCTTCTGGGTAATTTCCCCTAGTTTGAGAGGCCTTTCTAACTACTTCGGCATCGACCCTAAGCTCTAGCCCCGATGAAGTCGCGAGCTTAATAGAGACAACTTCGCCAAGAGAAAAATATTTTGTAAACCAATTATTTCCTTCGATACTAGATATGAAGAGTCCCGTTTTAGAGATATCAAATACTCTTGCTAATATTTTGTTTCCTTTATTGGACTCTAACCAGACAGGAAAATTTTTCAGATGCCGTTTTGGAACTAGCCACCATCGAATGCTTGGATTGTTGATTGCTTCTACCCCTTTGGTGAAGAAAAACCCGTAGCATAGAATTGAAAAAAGTAAAGTCGAAGTTAAAGTTAGGGTTTCATGATAATCTGTTCCAAAGTGTGAAACTACCCAATTATTTAGTGCAACTAATAAAATAGTAATTGGCAAAAATATCTTTAAATAGGGACTGGCCTTTAAACAGAGCATGAAGTTAATTGTGAACAAACTTATTAATATCCAATTTAGCTGGGTTAGTTTATTTACAATCATCTCCCATTCAGAAAAACCATGGCCATACAAATTCATAATTTGGCCGGGAAATGAAAAAACAAGTACAAAGAAGATGGCACCTAAAAAATTTAAATACAGAGGACGGTCTTTCATAAGCTATCCTTTTCTTGTTTTTGGGTAAAGTGATAACAGTAACTTTTTACTTTTCCAATATACTTACGAGCTTCTTTAAGTCGATTTGATTTGATCCAATCCTTACCACCTTTTTGTATCGCACGCTTAACTCGATAGGGACCAGAATTATAGCTAGCAAGGATTATATCTTCTATAATTCGTTTCTGTTTGTTTCCAAATAAGTTGGTTATTTCTTTTTTTCCAATATTGGTTTAAAAAAGAGAGATAATTAACTCCGCCCCTTAAAGATTTTTTTTCGTCAAGGCGCCAGTCATTTGACTTGTTTATAACTCCTAAGCCCACCAAGGTTCTAATTTGGCTGACACGTAAATTTTCTAATTCTGGATAAAATGGCCAGTTGTTGCTACTTTTTTGTAACTGTGCCTGAGCGAGTGGGGTAATTTGTGTCAACCCGATTGCCCTTGAAGGGCTAACGGCTTTTGAATTGAAGCTTGATTCCTGTGCCACTAGGCCGGCTAAAAAAGCCGGGTTGATCCCATTGTTACGAGAAACATGGTCGATCAAATTAAAAATACCTGATTCTAAAGAAAAAGGGCTTCTATTTAGAATATTAGAAGCGTTGGACAATGAGCAAGTAGGAGGAAGGTATTCAAAGAGGCTAACGGGATGTTCTTTAGAAGAACGGTAACCAATATGAATAATATTATCTTTATGAGGTAATAACCTTAAGTGTTTAAACGATAGGCTAAGTAATTGGGTGCTGGTTTGATATATTTTTGCATATTTTAGATATTTTTCGCTGACATCTTTGCCATTATACCAAATTTTGAGTTGGTAGTTTTTGGAGATCCCATGTTTATCAAAAATGTTGATCTTCCATTGGCTCTTATCGTGTAATAATTGGCGGCTAGGGTAAAAATTTGCAGCGATGCCAGTTTTGGATGGGCCGGTTGTCTTTGTAATTTCCAGCGAATCAGTGCTCTTAAGATTGATGGCACCAAAGGGATCCATGGGGCCGGCGCAACCCATTAAGAGGTCAGCTATGAACACCATTAATATGAAGAGCACCAATTTCATGGCAGACTCCAAAAAATGTCAAAAGGGTGGGATTCGCTGAACAAACGTACCGATTGGTTATCCTACTCAGGTTCCTATTATAGCAAATTACTCAATTTCTCACAAATCGAAAAGCACCATAACCTATTGAATTATAAGGGTTAAGTGGCTGAAATGGTAAGTGCTTAAAGAATCCCTAAGGGGCTAAGCTATTTAAATGATGGGAGACAAGCACAAAATCCCTAAGCTATAATTAGCCCATGAAAATAGAGGGATTAGAGTTAATAGATAAGGCGTCGGAAGTACTACTGGGTAAGAGAAATGAAATTAAATTGGCGTTGGTCTCTTTGATTTCTGATGGCCATCTTCTTATAGAGGATATTCCTGGAGTAGGTAAAACTACCTTGGTCTATGTTCTGGCCAAAATATTTGGCTTAAATCTTTCACGTGTTCAATTCACCAATGACCTCTTGCCCTCAGACATCTTGGGAACTCATATTTTTGACTCAAAAAAGGGGGAGTTTGAATTTAAGAAGGGCCCCGTTTTTGGAGAGCTAATCTTGGCGGATGAATTGAACCGAGCGACGCCAAAAACTCAAAGTGCACTATTGCAGGTAATGGAAGAAAGAAGAATTAACCTAGATGGAGAAGAGTTTATCTTACCTAGACCTTACCTGGTCATTGCTACTCAAAATCCTTTTCATCAAATAGGGACTTTTCCATTACCTGAATCTCAGCTTGATCGTTTTTTTATGAGTCTCTGTTTAGATTTACCCGACCGAGAATTTGAGAAAAAGATAATTGAGCAGACAAATATTCGCGAAAAAATCGATAGTTTGCCAGCATTGTTAACATCGGATCAATTATTAGAATGGCAGGGTAAAGTTCGTCAGGTAAAAGTGGCCGATAAACTTTCGGAGTACGTCCTAGATATTTTACAATCGGGTAGGCAAACACTTGATGAAGGGCACTTCCTATCGCCGAGAGCTGGGCGGGACTTATTACAGGCGGCGAGAGGACATTGCCTCTTGGAAGGAAGAGACTTTGTCTTACCGGAAGATGTCCAAGCAGTTGCACCATACGTTCTAGGTCATAGAGTGGGCTCAATGAAAGGTGTAAAGTTTGGTATAAACACCATAAAAAGTTTGATCGAAACGGTTTCAATTCCATAAATGAGAAATTGGCGAAAGATTATTCTTAAAAATGAGCGTATCTATATTTTGCCTACCACCTTAGGCTTCTATTTTCTGGCCATTATTTTTGTATTATTTGTAATCTCACTTTCTTATGCACACTCTCTGGCCTTTACCACCACTTTCATTTTTGTTTCAATCGTAATGACCTCTGCAATTTATACTCATTATAATTTAGCCAACGTCAAGCTACTTGCTTTAAAAGGGCCGGAGGGATGCTTTGAGGGCGAGGACTACTCTCTAGTACTAACTCTGGAAAATATCGGGCGAGGAATAAAATTTGATTTATTGGCAAAGCTAGATGGACAAGTATCTTTTAAGGGAGTCTCTCTTGAGTCCCAAAGCAAAAATGATATTATCCTCTCTTTGGTTGGGTTAAAAAGAGGATCTTATAAGATTGAACGTATTACACTGACTACCAGTTTTCCATTTGGTATCTTTTTTTCTTGGGTCCATATTCCAGTGACTAAAAACTTCTTTATCTATCCAGCCAGAGGGCAAGCTCAGCATCTTCCACTACTAGATATTGCCAGGGAAGGAAATTGGACAAGGTACGTGAAAGGAAAAGATGAGTTCTTAGAACATAAAAAATTTGAAAATACAGATTCTTGGGCGGATGTCGATTGGAAGGCCTACGCCAGAGGAAAGGGTTTGTGGACAAAATGTTATTCGGCAAACCCGAACTTAGGATATCAGATAATATTTGAACAAATTAATGGAGAGAATTTCGAAATTAAACTCCAGAATACTTGTGAAAGCCTTTTAAGCTCGGCTACAGGAAATAAGTACTTTTCTCTTAAATTACCCCATTATCAAAATGAGTACGCTAACGGACCGGAGCATTTAGCAATTTGTTTAGGACAACTTGCTAAGTGGGAAGGCAAGGAAGTGACTTTGTGAAATTTGATGTCAAGTTGGCAGGCGTATTGCTTTACTGTGCCGCCCTGTTGCCATTTCTGGGCCAGCACCCTAGCGCTGTCATTTTCTGTTGCCTTGGAGGGATGGGGATAAATTTATTTCTAGTCAAGATTGGGAAGGAGCTCCCCGCGTACATCTTTTATGGGGGAGTACTCGCTGCAGTTTACTTAATATATAATTTGTTTGGAGGATTCAAGGGATTAGAACCTGGAATTAGCTTTTTAGCGTTACTTGGAATGTTAAAGCTTTTTGAGCTTAATGAAGAACGTGATTTTTTTATACTTTGTCTAATCGTTGAATTGTTATTTATAGGTCATATGCTTACCATCGATTCTCTTGGGTTGATATTCTATGTAGCAGCAATTAGCTTTCTGATTTTTCTTTCTCTCTCCTTCTTTCATAATAAAAAACGATTAGAAGAATATTCTAAAGAGAAATTAAGAATATTTATACAAATATTCCTGGTCTCGATTCCAGGAGCGTTGTTTCTTTTTGTAATCTTCCCTCGACTCTATATGGGAAATATTTTTTTCCCGAATCTCGGTAAAGTTTCCCGAATTGGTTTTGCTGAAAAATTGAGGCCTGGGGATTTTGCAAAAATTGTCCCTGACAAAACAACTTTCTTCCGGGTGGAATTCGAAAAGGGATTGGACCCCTCCAGAAGCGAGCTTTATTGGCGTGGTGCGGTTCTAGGAAAAACAGACGGCTTTTCTTGGGAAAAAGGAATATTCCCAAGAACTCAAAAACAGGAATTTGCTGATGATATCCTTTCTAAATACCGGGTCAGCTACTCTGAATTAAAAGCAGGATATCTCTTTCTATTAGATGGAACTTCCAAGGTAAAAGTTAGTTCTGCAGGTCGTTTAATGAGAGATACAGGTGACACTTATAAGTTTTTGCCATTGGCCAATCAAAAAATAAAATTTATAGGGGAAACCTCTAGCAAAATTCCTCTTAAATTGCAGATCAATAATCAAGGCCAATATTTAGAACTGCCAAAGAATATGTCGAAAAAGGTTAAAGCACTTGCAAAATCGTTCAAGGGTAATACTTCTTATGATCGGGCCCAGGAAATATTAAGTTATTTTTCTGAGCAACCTTTTTATTATAGTTTGGAGCCTGGCCGGGCAACCACTGGCGACCCCTTAGAAGAATTTTTATTTAAAAAAAGAAAAGGCTATTGCGAACATTATGCATCTGCTACAGCGATATTATTAAGGTTGATAAAGGTTCCGAGTCGGATTGTCACTGGCTTTCAAGGGGGGCTCTACAATTCAGTGGGGAATTATTACCAGTTGCGAGGGGAAGATGCCCATGCTTGGGTAGAAGGCTATTTTCAAAATAAGGGCTGGGTTCGAATAGACCCTGTCCAACAAATTGCACCGTATCGAATTGAATTTGGTGCTCAAGCATTTTTTCTGGATCGCGAACGTCCAAATAATGTTTCTTTTTCGGATTATTTAAAAATGCGTCAAGGAAGTCTTTTACAAAAAATGCTGCATGTATTTGATATGGCCTATTTCTCTCTTAACAGTAGCTTTATTGGTTATGATTGGGAGGTCCAAAGAGACTTGCTTAAAAAGTTTGGGTTGGGGAAGGTTCGTCCTATAACACTTACACTTATTTCAATTGGACTACTTTTTGGTATTCATTTTCTAATCGCATTTTTTAGAGGAAGGTCCTCGGCCAGGCTTCCTCTTTACGAAAAGCGCTTTCGAAAATTTTGCAAGAAATTGACAATTGCGCCCCTTTTGGCGGAAGGGCCCCAGGTCTTTAAAGACCGTCTTTTAACGGAGAACCCGAAAGCTTCGGTATCATTAGAAAAAATCTTAGACCTCTACATATTAGTCAAGTATGACCCGTCGCATATGGCATCCCATGAGAGTGAGCTATTGCAGTGCTTAAAGAACTTCAGGTCTGACATTTAAGCACTTATTGGCTATAATTTGGCCGTGAAAAGACTGCTTTCTTATTTATTCATTCTGATTATTTTTACTTCTATTGAAAGTACAGTCTTTGGAAATAAAGCTCCCACTAAAATATTATTTCTAGGAGACTCCCTGACAGCTGGCTATGGAGTTTCTAAGAAGATGGCCTTTCCCGCATTAATTGAAAAACAATTCAACAAAAAATCTCCTGGTCGAGTACGAGTTTTTAACGGTGGTATAAGTGGCTCGACAACTGCCGGTGGAGTTGCTCGGCTGAAGTGGTACCTAAAGAGAAAGCCAGATATTTTAGTCTTGGCCTTAGGAGCAAATGATGGCCTAAGAGGAGTTAACTTAAATGCGTCTAAGAAAAACTTGAGCCTCGTAATATTAAAAGCGAAAGAACTAAAAATAAAAATATTATTAGCCGGTATGCTTTTACCTCTAAATTATGGAAAAAATTATCGCGGTCGCTTCAAAAAAATGTTTATAGAACTGGCTAGGGAACATCAGCTAAAGTTAGTTCCTTTTTTGTTAAAAGGGGTTGGCGGTGAACCTAAATTTAATATCGAAGATGGAATTCATCCAAATGAAGAAGGCCATAAAATTATTACTAAAACTTTGACTCCTTACCTAGAAGACCTACTATGATCCTAAGTGTAGAAAACCTCCAGAAAAATTTTTTGCAGGGAGGTAATAAACTCGAAATTTTAAAAGGTGTTTCTTTTAATTTAAGTAGCGGTAAAAGTGCGGCGATTGTAGGAAAATCTGGCAGTGGAAAATCAACCCTACTTTCACTGCTGGCTGGAATTGACCGACCAAATACCGGTTCAATAAACCTTGAAGGAATAAATCTAATAGAATTAGATGAAAAAGAATTAACAGTTAAGAGAGCGCAGGAGATTGGTATAATTTTTCAACAGTTTCATCTGCTGCCTCACCTTAAGGCCTGGGAAAATGTGAGCCTGGCACTCGATATTTTAGGAATTGGAAATTCAAAAGTTGAGGCTCATAAGGCCTTGGAAAAAGTCGGCTTATCTGAACGAGCAGAACATTTTCCTTCCGAGCTAAGTGGTGGGGAGAAACAAAGAGTTGCAATCGCTAGGGCAATTGTAGTTAAACCTCGATTACTATTAGCAGATGAGCCAAGCGGAAGTCTTGATGAGGAGACTGGAGACGAGGTTATGGACCTGATTTTTTCGCTGGTTAACAGCGACAAAATGGCAATGATTTTAGTTACGCATAATAAAGACCTGGCCTCTCGATGTCACGATCAGTATGTCCTTGAGCATGGACTTTTAGCTCAGAGGAATAATTGAACCTACCTAAGTTTGCACTTAAAGAATTAATGAATCATCGAAGATTTGTATTTTTCTTTCTATTTAACTCTTCGCTTGCGATGTTAGGTTTAGTAACCCTTGAGAATTTCAAATTTTCTTTTAACCAAGTATTAGATCAACGATCAAAACAAATTCTTGGGGCTGATTTTAGTGTCTCTGCCAGGAGGCAGTTAAAAGGCGATGAGATAAATTATTTAGAAAGTAATTTGCCTAAAGCGACAAAGGTTGCAAATACTACCGCCTTATTCTCAATGGTTGCTGGAACTGGATATTCTCGCTTGGTCTACCTTAGGGCCATCGAATATGGATTCCCTTTTTTCGGCCATTTGAAACTCCGAGAAAAAGGCCTGTATCCAAAAAACGTTCCTTTCGATTCATTTTTAAAGCCAAATTCGGTTTGGGTATATCCAGAGCTTTTAATACAGCTAAACTCAAAGGTTGGGGATACTCTAAAAATTGGGAATAAAAACTTTATTATTGATGATGTAATTGACGAAGATACCCAACAGACATTTCAAATGGGCTCTATTGCTTCTCGAATTTATCTATCCCAAGAGGGAATTAAAAGAACAGAGTTAATTCAAAAGGGAAGTACTGTTTGGTATGGAAATTATTATCAATTTACTGATGGTCTCGATTTAGAGAAGCTTCAAGAAACAACCCGAGAGAATTTACCAGATGCCGGACTTTGGATCACCTCACCAAAAAAGGCGGGACAGCAAGTAGGGAGAGTTCTCAATTATTTAAATGACTTTCTTGGATTAGTCTCACTAGTGGCACTTTTCTTGGCGAGTGTTGGCTTGTTTTACTTATTTCGAAGCTACTTAAAAATTAAAAGAAAAGATTTTGCGATATTAAATTCTCTTGGAATGGTGTGGAATGATATTTTTAAACTGTCCCTTTGGCACCTCGCAATACTAGGGTTTTCTGGGAGTGTTCTTGGATTATTAATTAGCTATGCACTTATACCTCTGACGAATTATCTAGTTTCCTTTTACCTTCCATTTCAATTACCTTTTCAGATCAATGCCTCAAGCCTAATCATTGCTTTCGGAGTCGGGACTGTCGGAAATATTTTACTAGGGCTACCATTACTATTCTCACAGCACGAGAACCCCATAGATCTATTTCAGGAAGAATTTACAAAGACAAGTAAGGAGCAAATGAAAGGCTGGATGTGGTTCCTTCCCTGGGTCATCTTCTACTTTCTTCTTGCTATCTATATATCGAATTCTATAATTATTGCGAGTCTCTTCCTTGGGTTATTTTTAGGAATAGGGATTTTAATTTATCCTCTTGGTTTATACCTTTTAGGTAAAATTTCAAACCTAACCAGTCCTAAGCTCTATCTTTCTCTTGCCGTGAAAAATATGGCGAGATTTCGGTTTAGCACTCTCTCTATTTTTATATCCCTTACTCTTGGGGCCATGCTTTTGACACTTATTCCGCAATTGCATAATAATTTAGAGGATGAACTACAGACCCCCAGTGACGGAAAGGCACCAAGCTTTTTCTTATTCGATATTCAAGAAGAACAAGTTAGTAAATTAAAAGCTTACCTATCTTCTAAAGACGTAGAGCTGCTCGGGGTTTCTCCAATGGTACAGGCCCGAATTCAAGATATTAACGGTAAAGAATTTAAGATTTCTACCACGGGTCGTCCGCTGACAAGAGAAGAGGAACGAGAACAACGCTCCCGAAATCGCAGTATAAATTTAACTTACCGTAAGGGCCTATCTGATACTGAAGAACTTGTGGAGGGTACTCCTTTTAGTGGCAGGTATGGCGGTAACGGAGATGAGGTGGCCGAGATTTCGGTAGAGCGCAGGTATGCAAAAAGGCTTAACCTAGGGCTTGGGGACGTTTTAACGTTTGATGTTCTTGGTTTGCTAGTAAAAGGAAAAGTCGTCAATATTCGAAGGGTTCGATGGACAAGTTTTCTGCCTAATTTTTTCATTGTTTTCCAGCCAGGGGTTTTGGAAGAAGCACCTAAAACCTTTCTTGCGGCGATACCTCAATTAAACTTGGACCAAAGAACTTTGCTGCCTATGGATATGTTCAAGGATTTTCCAAATGTTTCGATGGTCGATTTAACTCGTGTCATCAAAAGAGTCCTGCTTTTAATTAAACAAATGGGTTGGGCCCTTAGAATTATGGCCATTCTCTCGCTACTTGTAGGGCTGCTGGTAATCTATTCATTGGTTGGACACCAAGTTCTCGACCGAAGAAAAGATATTGTACTACTCAAAATGCTAGGAATTTCCTTCTCTGATCTAAATAAGACTATTCTATTGGAATTCTTCATACTTGGTTTTGGAGCCAGTTTAATGGGGATCAGCCTGGGATTAGGAGTGAGTTATATCGTGTCGATGCTCTTCTTTGATTCTCTTTGGTCGTTCCGGCCACTATTGCCATTAGGCCTCTTAGTCACGGTAACAGGCTTAAGTTTATTAGTTTCATATTTAGCAACATTTCGAGTTTTACGTTCGCGGGTAGGGGAATGGCTCTATCAAAATTAAGTAAATCAGATTAAACTTATAAAAAAGAGAGAAAAAAGATGAATACTAAAACGGATGATGAAGATTTACTTGATAATAAAGACGCTCGGGGTGATTTAGTCATTCGAACCCTTGCTATGCCTTCAGATACCAACCCCAATGGTGATATTTTTGGCGGCTGGGTCCTCTCTCAAATGGATATTGCAGGCGGAATAGCAACAAAGAGGTTGGCAAAAGGCAGAACGGTGACAATTGCCGTAGATGCTATGACTTTTCACCTGCCCGTTTTTGTCGGAGATGTTCTTTGTTGTTATGCAGAAATTATCAAAGTAGGTCGGACATCTATTCAAACTAAAATTGAAGCTTGGGCAGTCCGTCAATATCATACAGAACGAGTAAAAGTGACGGAGGGGATTTTCACCTACGTGGCCACTACCGAAGATCGGGTTCCCCGAAATGTGGAGCAAAAATAATATGACAGCAATTCAAGCAACTGGTGTTTCTAAGAGTTATGGTGCTACTCAAGCCTTGAGCGATTTTTCGATCAGTGTTGAGCCATCCAAAATTGTTGCACTATTGGGACCAAATGGTGCCGGTAAGACAACATTTGTAAAATCGCTTTTGGATTTGGTTTCCCCTGATAGTGGTGAAATTTTAATTAATGGAATCAATTCAACCTCTTCTGCTTCCAGAGAGGGGGTGGCCTATCTACCTGAAAAATTTTCTTTCTTCCCGTATTATACGGTTGAGATGGTCGTCGCATTTTATGGGAAAATGCATGGGCTTCGGGGCTCAGAGCTAAACCAAAGAGTGGGCGAGGCCCTCGAAAAATTAAAAATTCCTGAACTTAGAAAAAAGAAAATCAACACTCTTTCGAAGGGGCAATTACAAAGGACTGGCATAGCCAATACTTTAATGTGCCAAGGAAACTTAATGATTTTCGACGAGCCTTTTTCTGGTTTAGATGCGATAGGGATTCGCGAATTGAAATTACTTTTTAAGGACCTTAGGGAGCAAGGAAAAACAGTTTTATTAAACAGTCATATTCTTTCTGAGATGGAGCAGGTCTGTGATGAGTTTATTCTTTTAAATAAGGGAAAAATTATCGCGAAAGGAAACCTGAAAACAGAACTAGAAGGTAAAAGTCTAGAAGATTTCTTCTATGATAAAGTGGAGAATTCTCAATGAGTTTAGAAAAACCTTATCTTATATTCACAAATACGCTTCAAAAAGAATTTAGAAATAAGATGCTGCTATTTATTTTAGCTTTTACGGTAGCCGTGATCCTGGGCGCCAATGTCGTCATTAACTTGCTTAACGATAAAGTAGTAACTGACTTCGGGATGAAAGATATGGCAATTGGTGACAAGGCGATGATCGGCTTTTACTGGTTTATAAACCTTTGGAGTGTTGGACTAGCAGTCTTACTGGGAAGTAACTGTACTAAAAGTGATTTTGAGAACCATGTTATTCCACAGCTACTCTCTTTTCCCATTAGGCGTATCGAATACTTACTTGCCCGCATTTTTGGAACCTGGTTTATGGTGATGGGGTATTATCTTTTTTCGATAGTTCTTGCAATGGTTAGCTTTTCACTAACAAGTGGAACCCTAGTAAAAGGTGGGGCCTTCTTTGGAGCCGTACTTATAAATAGTTTTGCTATTTTACCTATAATTATTCTGGCAGTACTATTCTCATTTTTCACTCCTAAACTAGTGACTTTTATCGGCGTTGGCATGCTGTATTTATTAATGTCGATTTCAGCAGGAAATTTACATCCATTACCATTTTCGGAAATGTTGAATGACTTAAGCTTTATGAAAATCGTAGCATTAGGTCTTTATTTCTTTTTGCCGCATTCTAGTATTCTCGACCGGTTTAGTAGTGCGACTTTGTTTGATACGCCATTTGAAGTAAATATTTTATTTGAGGTAGGTCATTATGCTCTTACTATGGCCTTATTGATTCTAATCGCTACTTGGGTATTTAGAAGGCGCGATCTCTAGTTAATGGATGTCAGTTTTAAGCTCGATAGGTTGCTTATTATTTTTAGGAATTATTTCAAAACTAATTCTGCCGAGTTCCTGAGCGTTTGAGGTCTCGACCATCACTTTCCACCGGCCTGGTTGGTAATTGGATTTATAGGCGTAACCTCGATATCCTTTTCCTCGACCACCAGTAATTTTTAATGGGATTCGATCAGAAGTTTCCCAATCTCCTTGCCGATTCTTTTTCATCCATCTTAGATAAATTTTATCGGCGAAATTTCCCGGTGCAAAAATGCGAGTAAAAACATAAACCTTATCTCCTTTAGAGGCCTCAAAGTCTTGATCGCCATTTTGCCAAAAGAGCCATTTACTCCTGGTGTAGGTCAGCTGATATTCATCGCTTTGTTTTTTAACTTTGTGGTAGACACCAATATATTGCACCGATAATGGTACTGGGGGAATGGCCTTGAAAAGATAAAGAATTGCAAATGCTCCCAAGATTATTCCTGCTGGGATCAGTATCAGCTGTTTTAGCTTTTCTTTAGTAACTTGTTTCTTTTTTAAATAGAAATGTAATCCTAATATAGCGATGGCCGCAATAAATAGTGACAGAAAGAAGGTGACTACACCTATCTGGCCTAACAATATAGGAACCATACAAAGAAAATAGCTGACTAAGCATAGTTTAAAAAGTGAGGCCCTGATTATAGCGCCAAAAGCTTGAAAAAATTCGAACTCATTTAATAGAAGAAGGCTAACCAAAAGCGCCATAAAAATAAAGGAAGTGGAGAGCGAAGAGGACTTTAAAAAGAAAAGAGTAAATGCTGAGAGAAGGGCACCTAGCAAGAAGTGATAAATTTCGTCCCGATACTTAAAAATTTTCACTAAGTGAGAATTGGAAATATTGCTCGTATCTATTTCTAAAATTTCTAAAATTAAGATAAAAGTACAAGTTAAAATATAAAAGGTAAGAGATAGGATATTCGAGAGGTCGTCAATTCTCCCTAGCGTGAATATGTCGAAGATGAAGCCTAGAATGAAAAATAGAACTGGAATATGAGTCTGATGTTTTTTATAAATTCCTAAAAATTTATCTTTGATCCTTAAGCTCCGTATAAACTTCTAATTTCAGGGGAACTTGGATCGAGAGACTGCTCAGCATAGCAATTCTCGGTTTCCCAAAATACAATTTTATGTACGATTACCCCGCTACCAGAAAGAACTTTAGGGCAAATCTCTTTTAGCAAGTATTCAGCCAAATTTTCGGCAGTGGGATTTTTTGGAAGTATAAATACTTCTTTAAAGGAGGGGGCTTTTTTTACTAATTCAAGAGTTTCTGTATCTTGTTCAAAGAGAATCATTGTGTGATCCCAATATTGGTCGACCCAACCACCAACCTTATCTTTTAAGACGGAAAAATCAATTACTCTTCCAAGCTTATCGAGACCTTCAATTGGCGTGGCATGGACCCAAATCACTCCATTGTGACCGTGCAGAGTGGCGCATTTGCTTTCGTGGTTTTTGACACGATGGCCGTAACAGAAATGGATTTTTCGAACACAGGTTTGCATAGAAGGCATTTTAAGTGAAGAATAAGGCTATGTCTCTTTTAAGCGCAGCAGAAGTTCAAAAAATGATATCAGAGGCCCTGCCTCTGGCGCTGGAAACTCAGTTTTCTGTGGTGGAGATTAATGAGACTGGCGCTGTGGTAGAAATGACTCCTAGAGAAAGCGACCTTCGACCAGGTGGAACCGTTTCAGGGCCGCTGGTTATGGCGGTAGCTGATGCCGCTATGTATTGTGCGATACTTTCTCGCAATGGCGGCGAAATGGCAGTCACTTCACAAATGTCCATTAACTTTCTAAGCCGCCCCAAGCCAAGTGTATTACGCGGTGACGCAGAAATACTAAAATGGGGTAAACGCACAGTTTTTTGCGAGGTTAGAATCTATTGCGGCAGCGAAAAGTCAGCGGTGGCCATCGTTACGGGTAGTTATTCTTTGCCCTCCCTAGAATAATATTCTGAACTCCAATTAATTCTGCTAAACTTAATACTGACTTTCTGAGAGGCATTTATGAAGAAAATTCTCTTTACTATCCTATTATCGCTGCTTTTAGTTCCCGTTTCCATGGCCGGTCCCAAGAAGGGAGTTAAAGTATATGTCGCCTTATCTCCTGCTGGTTCGTTTGAAATAAATGCCAGGCCAAAAGGTAAGGTAAAAGTGAAGGGAGACCAAATTTCAGCCTCTAAAATTACGGTTTCAGTAAAGCGTTTTAAGACTGGTCTCGATCTTCGTGATGAGCACACGGTCAAAAAAATGGAGCCTAAAAAATTTCCCAAGGTTCTTGTCACAAATATCAAAGGCAAAGCTGGTATGGGGAAGGCCTTTATCGTTATTAAGGGTGTCAAAAAGAAGATTTCATTTACCTATAAAAAATTAAGTGAAAAATATTACCGGGCCACCTTTAAATTACATTTAAAGGAATTTAATTTTTCAGGTCTTAAATATATGGGAGTCGGGGTCAAAGACGAGGTCAAAATCGTGGCGACTCTACCTGTAGAAAGATGAATAAACTGGTATTTTTAATTTTCTTATTACTTATCTCCTGCGGCCAGACTTTCAATAGCAATAGTGGGGATGCAAAATTCGCCATCACGACCTGTGCTGATCCGAGCAATACAACTCTTTTTAATGCAACCCTTGTACTAGCTGACCGATGTATAAACTGCCATACTGGCTACCATGATAAATGGGCCAATTATTGTACAAATAATGACTGGGTTAATGCTGGAGAAGTCTTACCGGGGAATAGTGCTGGCTCGCTCTTGATCAAAATTTTGAAGCAGAATGCCGGGGGAACGATGCCTAAGAATCAACCTAAAATCCCCGACACCGAATACCAGACTCTTATCCAGTGGATCGATGGTATATAAATATTTTCCTAACAGGAAGTAAAGTCGGCAGAGAGTTCAATCGCGACATCAGACCAAGTTTTGCCTTTGTGTTTTGCAAAGCAGGCCTTATTCAAAGCAGAGAGCTGCTTATTCATCGCGAAATCCAAAATATCTAAATGCCCTTGGGCCTTAAAAGATTGACCATCAATCTTAGAAGCGAGGCTCACTTTAACTTCTTTGCCATGCATGACAACAGCGATTACTAGCTTTTTCTCATTGAGACTGAGTACTTTTGCAGTGATGCCTTTTCCATTAAAAAAGAATTTAGCAATTTTTTTATCCCTAGGTCGGTTTCCACTATTGACTGATTTTCCATCAGCAGCAATTTTAAGGGTGGTTCCCACAATGATTTCCTTAAGACTGCTTCCTTTTAAAGGACCTGTGGCCGATACCGTAGTGAGGTGGCCGCTTACTCCTATTTTTGCGGGAGTCTTATAGGCGGTCCATTTAATCTTAATGTCTTTAGGTGCCACTTTATAACAATTGCCAAAAGCTAAAGAGGTTGTGGTCAGAGTGGCAAAGAAAAGGGTAAAAAGAAAATTCACGAGGTCTCCTCTACTAGTAAAACAAATATAGGTCAGTCTAATAGGATTTATGAAAGAAGAATACCCCAAAGATTTTTTTATTAAGTTAGACTCTGATGATTATCGTATTGGTCGTCTGACGCTTACTAAAATTACCGAGTCCTTTAATGTCGAAATTGATATTGTGAGTAAAGAAAACAAAAAGATTTGGGCCCATATAGATGTTCTCTATAATTTAAATGACCCGCAAGAAGCACTTGATAGGGGAGTTCAACGGTTATCCGAGTTTTTAAATCAGTCAGAAAATTGACTAGGATTCTCTCTGCGTCAGTCATTAGGTTGACCTTTAACATTCCCTAACATCTTTTAAATTTAAGTGGTTAGCTCATGAAGCCCCGCGATGAAAACTTGGCACCATCCTTGCTTATATTATTGTGTGTGTGTGTAGGAGCTACGAAAAAAGGATTTTTTCCAACTCCATCAAATGTCTCTCGAAAAGGCCCGTTAGTGAAAGTTAACGGGCTTTTTTTCTTTTGGCCCCAAAAATTTATTTTAGCGCTTCATTTTTTAAGTATCCTTAGAAATTTTCAATAGTTGAGTATGTTTGCGTTGCACGTTAACATTATATAGATGACCGAAAAATCATGGTTTATTTTTAAAGGGGACCACCACCTAGGTCCCTACCAAGTTGAAGAGATTCTGCGGCTGTTTAATAGCGGCAAACTTGATGATTCAGCTATGCTCTGGAAAGAAGGAAGTCAGGAATGGCTGCCTTTTCATGCTCAGAAAGAATTACTGGGTGCATTATCTCCAGATACTAACTTTAAGTCAGTAGAGGACCTAGAGGCCTTCGAAACAAATGAAAGCATCGATGCTAACTCTATGCCAAAGGCAGATATTGAGAACGATGCGATCTTTGAAGATCCGCTTGCAGTTTGGAATGCCGCGACTGAAAAAGAGAAGTTAGTTAGCAACGAAGAAGCTTTGCCACTTGTAGAAGAAATTACAACAAGTGAACATGGACTTTGGAATGAGGACTCAGAATCAGTAGAAGAAGCTATAGAGAATGATGAAGGGCCACCCCCATTACCTCCAATTCCAGACTCCCCACAGCTCGATAGCCTGCCCCATTTTGAAGCGCCTGAAGAACAAGAAAACCTTGAGCCTACCAATCCAAATATAAATTTATTAGTCAACGAACTTGGAGAGGGAAGTGAGGATTGGGGAGTAGAAGATATAACGCCCCCTAAAGGTACGCCTCTACCAAAAGAGATGTTAGAGGAAATGCAGGAGTCGGAGCGGGAGAGGCAAGGGCCATACCCCGAGGAGGGCGCTGAGGAATTTCCCGAGGAAATTGAAACTGAGGACCTCGAAGAAGAAGAAGAAGAAGAAGAAGAAGAAGAACCAAAATTTGTAAACTTGGTAGTTAAAGACCCCGATGATGCCTTTGTAAAATACCCCTACCTCAAATACGTAGTAGGATTGGCATGCGCTTTTGGGCTAATCGCTTCCCTCTATTTTCTTTCCAAAGGGGGAGAAAAAGAAAAACGCTTATTCATAAACTTGAAGCCAAAGTGGGAACGGCGATTAAAAAATGTTGCAACGGGAGGTTCGAAGTGGGAATTCGATATGGCGGTGGCGACTAATGGTGGGGAACTTTGGGTCGCCAGTCGGCATGCAGGACCATTGACATTATTTTTAACACTTACTTCTATTAGAGGAAAAGTGATAACTAGTGAACCTATTGTCGTGACTTCAAAAACTCTGCTGGAAAATCATGGGGGATTATTTGATAAGTGGAGTATTGTAGAGGGGCCAAGACTAGAGCCTGGATACTATAAGTATGAGCTAACGGCCTATCAGACGGGTCAAAAAGCAAAAGTCTTGCGGTTTCTTAAAGAGACAGATTTAGCTAAAGATTGGGACTGGGTTAAGGCCTCAAAAAAGAAATATCAAAAGAGGGGGTCATTACTTTTCTATCCAGGTAGCGATGATGATTTTTTTGCTAAATTAAAAGAATATAAGATAAATAAAAAAGAAAAAAGATTGCGTCCGGTCAGAGACCTACTTGAAAAGTATCGCACGCTCGATAGCCTGGCGAATACAACCAAAAACCTTTTTAAGAAAATGTTATTAGAAGCAGTGATAGGAAAGGATATAGAAAAATTTGAACGCCGTTATGGCCTTGAAGTTAGTCCAATTCTACAAGGAATCGTTTTAAACAATCACAAAATTCAGGTCTCTTTGGTTGAGGCTGATCACGACCTTTCTTTAAGATATGGAAAAGTCGTCACTTATGGCAAACAGATAGGAGTTGTGATTTCTGAATTAGCGTCTTCTGTAAGAGATAAGAAGAAATTGCGGCAAAAAGACCGCAATAAAATTTTGAATTCACTTGAAAGCCAGTTTAATACCTTAAACGAACTAGGCAAAATCCGAATAAAAGAAATTGAAGAAGAAATCGAAAACTTCGTTTTTTAATCTGTTAAATTTGGTAGCCATTCAATTCCTGTACCGGGAATTTTTCTTTTGGAATAAAACCTTTCTTTGAGCATCGCTCAACACTTGCACCCCAGAAATCAGGGTCATGCTCAAAGATAGCAATAAGTTTTTTATGATAGGTTAGTTCTAAAATTCTTTTTTTATCAATAGTGCTCTGGGCCGGGCGTAGATCGTATCCCATTACCCAAGGAATTTTTATATGATTACTTGTGGGAAGAATATCAGTTAGATAAATATATTTGTCATTAAAAGGATGCATTAGAAATGGTGTGTGACCATGGCTACAGGTGAAATTTAATGTTCCCCCTTCGTAATCTAAGATTTTTCCATCTTCTCCATTGATTGGAATCAATAAATTTTTTTGGCGGTAATAATCCATTACTGGTTCAAAATATTTTTTTTGAAAAGAGCCCGCATCTCTCTGAGTAGGATTAAGTGCATGCTGGTAATGTTCCTCATGATAATAAATTTTTGCATTGGGTAGGACAGGCAAAACGTTACCATTTTCGATGGTAGCGATTCCTCCAATATGATCAAAATGGAAATGTGAAAGTACTAAGTCAGTCACATCATTGGGGGATAGTCCCAGAGAGTTTAAAGATTCCTTAAGGGGATTTTGATTTGTTTTAACATCAAACATTTGATTAAATTTTTCGGGATGATAATCACCAATACCAGTATCTACCAAGATTATTTGTTTATTAGTTTTTATCAACCACAGGCGGAGGGCCAATTGGATGCGGTTTTGTGAGTCTGCAGGAGCGACTTTACTCCAAAGTGGCTTAGGTATGATCCCAAACATTGCACCTCCATCAAGGCGAAATTGTGCAGGTTCTAAGAGGAAATGGGTAGTATTGCTAGGCATAATAATAGAATGTGTTTAAGTTTTTATAAGCTGAGTAATATTTCCCTAATTCAGTAAAAAAATCAAGCTCTTATTGGGCATCGCTCCTAGTATGATGCATTGGCACCCATTATTATGAGGGAACTTTTGAACACCTTAAAAAATCAATAGTTCTGGATGTCCCAGGGAGAAGCGGATGAATATTCACGAATACCAGGCCAAAGATTTAATGCGTAAATATGGCATTAATGTTTTAAACGGGCGTGTTGCAAAAACGGTCGATGAGGCCGTCGCAGGCGCAAAAGAACTTGGCGGAAGCGTTTGGGTTGTAAAGGCTCAGATTCATGCGGGGGGAAGAGGAAAAGCCGGTGGAGTAAAACTTGCGAAATCTCTAGATGAAGTAAAGGCCCACGCAAATGAAATCTTAGGAAAAACTCTTGTAACGCATCAGACAGGTCCTGAAGGAAAAGAAGTTAAAACTCTTTTCGTTGAAGAAGGCTGTGAAATTGAGCACGAATATTACCTAGGCGTCGTTCTAGACCGCACAAAAAGTAAAGTTACCTTCATGGCCTCATCCGAGGGTGGAGTAGAGATTGAAAAAGTAGCGGAAGAATCCCCAGAAAAAATTATAAAAGTTGCAGTAGACCCGGCCACAGGCTTTACGCCATTCATGGGACGTAAGCTTGCTTATGGAATTGGGTTAAAAGATAAGGAAATGATTAAGAAGGCTTCGGTCTTTTTTGAAAGCCTTTATAAACTTTACATGGAATGTGATTGCACAACAGCAGAGATCAATCCATTAGTGACAACAAAGGCAGGCGATGTTTTAGCGCTAGATGCAAAACTGAATTTTGATAGTAATGCCTTATACAGACATCCTGAACTTCAGGAACTAAGAGATCCAAATGAGGAGTCGGTTAAAGAAGTTGAAGCTTCTCAATATGGACTATCTTATATTCCTCTCGATGGAAATATCGGTTGTCTTGTAAATGGCGCCGGGCTTGCTATGGGAACCATGGATATTATTCAATTAGAAGGAGGCTCGCCAGCCAACTTCCTTGATGTAGGCGGTTCGGCTACTAAAGAAGCGGTTGAAAAAGCATTCGAAATTATTTTATCGGATGAAAATGTCAAGGCCATCTTGGTGAATATTTTCGGTGGGATTATGAAGTGTGACATTATTGCCGAGGGAGTTGTTGGTGCAGCTAAAAGCCTTGGTATAGAAGTACCGCTGATTGTCCGCTTAGAGGGAACTAATGTTGCTCTAGGTAAAAAGATTTTAAAAGAATCAGATTTAAAAATAATTGCAGCAGATGACTTAGGTGATGCTGCCAAGAAAGCGGTTGCTGCCGCTAGCGGGCAGGAGGTTTAAATGGCCATTTTAGTTGGACGCGAAACAAAGTTGCTCACAGTAGGCTTTACCGGAAAACAGGGAACCTTTCACTCTCTACAGTCTCGTGATTATGGAACTAACTTTGTTGGAGGCGTTACTCCTGGAAAGGGTGGAACAGTTCACGAAGGTTTTCCTGTATTTAACACTATTGCTGAAGCCGTTAAAAAAACAGGGGCAAATGCAGCGATGATATTTGTACCTCCGCCATTTGCTGCCGATTCAATTCTAGAATGTATTGATTGCGAAATTCCATTGATTGTTGGGATTACCGAAGGCATTCCAATTAACGACATGGTGAAAGTAAAGTCAGCTCTTAAAGGAAGCAGTTCTCGCTTAATTGGTCCAAATTGCCCAGGAATTATCACTCCTGGAGAATGTAAAATTGGAATTATGCCAGGACATATTCATATGCCAGGTAAAGTCGGAGTAATTTCTCGCTCAGGTACTTTAACTTACGAGGCGGTTTTTCAACTTACTCAAAGGGAAATTGGTCAATCAACCTGTATTGGAATTGGCGGTGACCCTGTAAATGGAACAGACTTTATTGATATGCTGGAGCTTTTTGAGAAAGATCCTGATACAGATGCTGTGATTATGATTGGTGAAATTGGAGGTAGCGCAGAAACAGATGCTGCTCGCTGGATCCAGAAAAATATGTCTAAGCCAGTAGTCTCATTTATCGCAGGAGCATCAGCGCCTCCAGGTAAACGAATGGGACACGCGGGAGCAATTATCTCCGGAGGAGATGATACAGCAGAGTCAAAGTTTAAAATATTAGAAGAGTGTGGGGTAACTGTTGCTCGCTCTCCTGCAGAGTTAGGAGAGAAGATGGAACAGGCCTTAAAAGAAAAATTATAAAACCGTTAATCTAGAAATGTGAAAAGTAGGAGTTAGTTATGGAAAGAACATTAAGTATTGTTAAACCAAATGCTGTTGAAGACAATAATGTTGGTAATATTATTGCTCGTTTTGAAAAAGAAGGTCTTAGAATTGCCGCTGCAAAATTAGTGGGGCTATCTAAAGAGAAAGCCGAAGGCTTTTATATAGAACATAAAGAGAGACCATTCTTTGGTTCACTTGTGGGCTTTATGACCTCTGGGCCGGTTCTACTTTTAGTGCTTGAAGGCGAAAATGCAGTTCAAAGAAATCGAGACATTATGGGCGCCACAAATCCTGCAGAAGCAGAAGAGGGGACGCTTAGAAAGCTGTATGCGAAATCTTTAGAAGCAAATGCAGTACATGGATCAGATTCCAACACCTCAGCCGAAAGAGAAATTAATTATTTTTTCGACAAGAACGATGTACACGGTAGATTTTAATTAAAATTTGATTTTTATTATATTGAAGTATTAAAGAACCCAGCAATGCTGGGTTTTTTTATTAAATGGTCACTAACGGTTAAAATAGACATTCTTAATGCCAATTATTCCAATAATGGGTTTTTTGCGGACTTCGAAATACATTGAATTGATGCGCTCTTGCTCTTCTGAGACTAGTTCCCAAGTATCTTGATTGTAGACCAGCTCGATTGTTTTAGAACGATACTTTCCAGAAATACCACTATAAAGGTAGGAGACTTTGAGGTGCCCACCATTATGAGGCGCAAAGTTCTGACTGCTTAGCTTAATGATATCGCGTCCTTTTCTATGATCTATAACAAAGCCTTGGGCAACTTTTGAAATTTCAAATGTCTTGCGTTCCACGATGGTATTTTCGCCAGCAATCATGGCGTCCTTATGGAGGCGGATTATATTCTGGTTTTGATCAGTCTCAAGCATCAAAACATAGGTGTAGGTGTCAGACGGGTCATTGTTCCGGACGGTGGCCAGGCGAGTTTCAGACGCCATCAAGGTATTAAATAGGGCAAGTGTTAAGGTAGTGAGCAATAGTCTCTTCATAAATTCTCCGGCGATTAAATAAATTTATTTTTGGGGACGCCGGAGTCTAGCTTATTTGCCTTGGGTTCGGCAAAATCAAAAAACAAGCCAAGCCTTTGTAATTACTAGAAGAAGTCCCTCGATTGTGGTACAAGTGCGCTGTAGAATTTACAACAGCTATTGATAAAATAGACGCTTTGCAGTATAAAAAGCACGGGCTCACGGGCCCAACGACAATACGGAGGTTACTAGTGTTTGAAATTGGCGATTACGCAGTCTGTCCGGGCCATGGTGTTGGGCATATTTTAGGCGTAGAAGACCGAGAGCTTGGTGAAGTGACTAAGTCTTTTTATATTATTCAAGTGATAGCCAATGGCATGAAGGTCATGGTGCCTACGGATTCTGAGCATGGTATTCGCGGTCTTGTTGGTGAAAAAGAAGTGACTGATGTCTATAGTCTTCTTAATGACCATGAAGTTAAGATTGATAATTCAACCTGGAATCGTCGTTATAGAGAGTATATGGCGAAGATTAAAACTGGTTCACTATTAGAGATTGCGGAAGTTCTAAGAGCACTCTTTCTTCTTAAAACTAAGAAAAATTTGAGCTTTGGAGAAAAGAAGATGCTGGACCAATGCCGGGACCTTTTAAGCCAAGAAATTTCATTATCTGGCGGTGGTGAAAGTACTGCAATAAAGACCCAAATCGATTCGTACTTCGGCGAATAAATAGAATTAAAATCAATTGATAAGTCAGGCCAGCACCAAGCTGGCCTTTTTTTTCTTGTCTATGGAGCATTTTGAGTTAGAGTGATAAATAGCCCTACGGAGGAGCTATGGTGCAGGAAGTAAAAGTATTCAATAATCTCACACGTTCTAAAGAAGCTTTGAAGCCAATCAGCGAGGGTGAGGTTAAATTTTATTCTTGCGGTCCCACAACCTATGACTTCCTTCATGTTGGAAATGGCAGAGCACTAGTCGTAGGAGATTTAATTCACCGTATATTCGAATGTCTGGGTTACAAAGTCACCTTTGTTAGAAACTTCACAGACGTTGATGATCAGATTATAAATCGAGCAAATGAACTAGGCGTTAGTGCTTTAGAGCACTCGGCGCGTTTTGTTGACGAGTGTATTCAAGATATGGATTCTCTTGGAATGCTACCCGCGGATGTTACTCCTAAGGTTTCTGAGACGATGCCTGAGATTATTTCAATGGTGGAGACCTTAATTGAGAAAGGCTTCGCATATGAAGTTGATGGAGAAGTTCTCTACGAAGTTCCAAAGTTTAAGGACTATGGAAAACTTTCTAAAAAAGATCTAGATAGTTTGCAGCATGGGATTAGGGTAGAGGTCGAAGGGCATAAAAAGAATCCCTCTGATTTTGTGCTTTGGAAGCCAGCAAAAGAAGGGGAGCCTTCATGGGATTCTCCCTGGGGAAAAGGTCGACCTGGTTGGCATATCGAGTGCTCTGCAATGAGCAAAAAATTTCTTGGGGATACTTTTGATATTCATCATGGAGGCATTGATTTAATGTTTCCTCATCATGAAAATGAAATTGCTCAAAGCGAAGCGGCAAATGGCTGTACCTTTTCTAATCATTGGGTGCACCATGAGTTTATAAATTTTGGTAATGCCAAAATGTCTAAATCCTTAGGAAATGTTGTAACAATTAGAAGTTTTGTAGAAACCTATGGTGGAAAAATTCTAAGACATTTGGTTTCTTCAGTCCATTATCGATCCCCCATGCTTTGGACTCAAGAAGTAGTCGATAGGGCGATCAATGATGTAGAACGTATCCATCTTTTTTATAAAAGGCTAAAAGAAGTAAAGGTTGGAAAAAAGGAAATTAATATTTCTGAAATAAATGAGTTAATTCCTAAGATGAAAGACGAATTGGCCAACGATTTCAATCTTCCCGGTGCCCTGGCCAGTTTTTTTACTATGATCCGTACTTTTAATAGAGAATTTTCAACAGATGGGCCTACCTTAGAGGTTTTAGAGGCGATTAGAGAAGTAACAAGCTTTACTCAAGCCGCCACAGGTCTAGTACATGAAGATATTGAAGATATTCTTGGGCAAGTAAATATGGCGAGGAAGGCCTTTCAAGGTGATTCAGGTAGTGAACAGCTTACTGATCAAGATATAGATGCCTTAATAATTGCCAGGAAAGAAGCTCGAAATACAAAAGACTGGGCCAAGGCAGATGAGCTTCGCGATAAACTCAGCTCTGCTGGCGTGGTGGTAAAAGATAATCCTGATGGGTCTTACTCATGGACTTTTAAGTAATCGTTATCTTTCCACTTTTGGTAACCACAACTTCCTTTGGTAATTTTCTCATATTATACATAGAGGCCATTGAAAAGCCATAGGCCCCAACATCGGCTACGCAAACTAAGTCATTTGGTTGAAGGGGGGGGAGCATGCGGTCGGTAGCAAAGCAATCGGCAGTTTCGCAAATCGGACCGACGACATGAGAATTTATTTTGCGACCTGGTTTTTTATTAACTAAAATTTCGTGATAAGCTCCATAGAGGGACGTCCTAACGAAATCATTCATTCCACCATCAACAATTACAAAACACTGGCCGCCACTTTTTTTCGTACGAATTACACTGGTAATAAAGCATCCGGCCCTGGCCGAGATAACCCGACCAGGCTCAAAGACAAGATGTTTTATAGTGTGATCTTTTAAATATGTTTTTTGTAAATTCTTAGAAATTACTTGCATATAATCATTTGGAGTTTGGTAGGTATTTTTGTCTGACGGAGCATAGTCGATCCCAAGTCCTCCTCCAACGTCGAGGAATTCGAGTGGCATATTTATTTCACGGGCCAGCATACCAAGTTCTCTCATTGCCTTTCCAGTAGCTTTTAAGCAGGTAAGCTGACTTCCAATATGGACAGAAAGTCCTACTAGTTTTACATGGGACCAGAGAGACTTAGTTTTTAAGGCCTTAAGGATGTCCTTACGGAGCAGACCAAATTTATGGCTTTTGAAACCAGTCGAAATATGTTTATGGGTTTTAGCATGGACCTCAGGATTAAAGCGAAAGGCCACACGGGCACATTTTTTTAATCTTTTAGCAACGGAGTTTATCATTTCTAATTCTTCAAGGGATTCTACATTAAAAGAATAAATGCCTACTCCCATCAGTCCTTTTTCGATTTCCTCCAGGGTTTTTCCTACTCCCGAGAAAACAATTTTTTGGCGAGAGATACCAGACTCAGTCGCTCTCGCCAATTCTCCTCCGGAGACAATATCTGCACCAGCGCCCTCTTTAGCCAGTTTTTTCAACAGGTAAGGGTTGGGATTCGCTTTCAGTGCGAAGCAAATAAGTGGGGCAGGGAGGTTGGCATCTTGGGCGGCATGCAAAAAGTTCTTATAATTCTCAATAAGAGTATGTTCACTATAGAGATAAAAGGGGGTAGGGAGCTTATCAGCTATCTTTCGAAGTGCTATAGTATCGAAGTAAAGTTGGCCCTTTTTATGGGTAATTGGGGTCTGCATAATATAATGGTAAACGGAGAGTAGAGAATTGTCGATTTTTCAGCTAGTTTCGAAATTTCAACCGAAAGGGGATCAACCAGCCGCTATTGAGCAGCTATGTCGTGCTTATTCGAATGGTGAAAAGGCCCAAACTCTACTTGGTGTTACTGGCTCAGGAAAAACTTTTACAATGGCGCACACCATTCAAAAACTTGGAAAAAAGACCCTTATTTTGGCCCATAATAAGACACTAGCGGCCCAGCTTTACTCCGAATTTAAAGATTTTTTTCCTAATAATGCGGTTGAGTATTTCGTCTCTTACTATGATTACTACCAGCCCGAAGCCTATGTCCCGGGCTCAGATACCTTTATTGAAAAAGACGCATCAATAAATGATGAGATCGATAAGCTTCGTCATGCGGCCACTCGAAATTTACTCGAAAGAGATGACGTGATTGTCATCGCCAGTGTCAGTTGTATTTACGGCATTGGGTCCGAGGAGGAGTATTCTGCGCAAAAGCTGACTCTCTTTGTTGGAGATAGCATTGATCGTGATGATTTTTTAAAGAAGCTGGTCTCTGTTCAGTATGAAAGAAATGATATTGAATTTTCAAGGGGTACCTTTCGTGTGCGGGGAGATATTGTCGAAATCTTTCCCTCTCACGAGGACGCCAATGTAATCAGAGTAGAGTTCTTTGGAGATGAAATTGAAGGACTGTCTATAGTTGATCCCTTAAGGGGTCGCGTTCTACATCCTTTAAGTAAAACAACCATCTACCCCAAATCACACTATGTTGTAAGCCAAGAGCGACTACAAGGGGCAATCAAGAAAATAAAAATAGAGCTGCGAGAGCGCTTGGTCGAACTAAAAGAGCAAGAAAAACTTGTTGAACACCAGAGACTGGAGCAACGAACCCTTTTGGACTTAGAAATGCTAGAAGAAATGGGATTTTGTTCTGGTATTGAAAATTACTCAAGGCATCTAACTGGCTCAGAAGAAGGGGATCCTCCGCCAACTCTTATTGATTACTTTGGTGATGATTTTTTATTTATTATTGATGAATCTCATATAACCGTGTCTCAGGTAGGGGGAATGTACCGAGGTGACCGTTCAAGAAAGGAGAACTTAGTCAACTTTGGCTTTAGGCTTCCTAGTGCCCTCGACAATAGGCCCTTGAAATTTGCGGAGTTTGAAAAAAAGATAAATCAAATACTATATGTTTCTGCGACTCCTGGAAACTATGAACTAGAGCAGACAAATGGAGAATATGTTGAACAGGTCATTCGTCCGACGGGGCTACTTGACCCTCTGATCGAAGTTAGGAAGGCCGACAATCAAGTAGATGACTTATTAGTGGAGGCCCGTAAGGTTATCGAGAAAGGCTTCAGAGTACTCATCACAACTTTGACTAAGAAGTTAGCAGAGGAGTTAACTTCTTTTTACCAAGGTGCAGGAATGAGAATTCGATACTTGCATTCAGATATAGATACCTTGCAGAGAATGGAAATTCTAAGAGATTTACGCCTTGGGGAATTTGATATATTAGTAGGAATTAACCTTTTGCGAGAGGGATTAGATATTCCTGAGGTGGCGTTGGTTGGTATTCTTGATGCTGACAAAGAGGGCTTTCTTCGTTCGGAAAGGTCCTTAATTCAAACGATAGGTAGAGCGGCTAGAAATTCTGAAGGACGAGTTCTACTCTATTCTTATAAAATGACAGGCAGTATGGAGCGCGCAATTTCAGAAACAAGTAGGCGCCGAAAGATTCAGAATGAACATAATGAAAAGAACGGGATTACTCCAAAAACTATAATTAAAAGTGTTTCGGGAGGCGTGATTGAAACCCTTAGAGGAGCTAAAGGAACTAGAAAAACTAAAATCAAAGGAAGTATTGAAAATTTAAATCCCGATACGATAGACAAGAAGATTAAGGAATTAAAAAGAGAAATGAAAATAGCCGCAAAAGAATTACGTTTTGAAGAGGCAGCAAGTATGAGAGATGAAATTAAAGAGCTGACTGATGCTCGTATGCTTCTTTAGATTTAAAAAGTCGACTCAAATTTTGCAAGCGAAGACGACAGTCCCTTGAATTAGAATGATCTTCAAGTACTGAAAAAAGTTCACCTCCCCATCCCAAATGAAAAGAAAACTCATCAGCTTCTAGCTGTGCCGATAAATCGTCCAAGTCTTTGTGGGCGTGGTCTAGGTAAATATGACCAAGCTCATGAGCTAAAATAGCAACCGCCCGTAGAGGAGAAGCAGAGTGCATAACTTTGATTAGGTCTGGGAAAAGCATGACTATATGTGCTTGATCCTGTGAGGGGACGACTAGTGATAACCGTCCACTTGATTTTATAAAAATTACTGGTTTGTGTTTGGAAAGTTGCGCTAGGATTCTATCGTCTAATGAGTCGAATAGGTATTCAAAGGCCCTTTTAAACTCAGGGTCTTCAAGAATCCATTGGTGTTCAGGGTGCATAGAAAAATTTTGAATGTATTCTTCACGAATGGAAGAAAGTTTCCTTTTATTTTTCCTTTTGGTAAAAATTTCAAACAGTGCCAGCATGCTAACCTCTAATGCTTATCGTGCTCTTGCCGGGTTTCCCCAACCAATGGCCTTTTGAGGGCAAATAATGCCATTTCCGGATGTTATAAATGACTTGGTACAATATAAAAGATGAAAATTTTGATAATCTTGACAGTTTTAATGGGGTTAAACTCTAAAGAGGCCATGGCCTTTGAGCGTTCCGAGGCCTTTATTGTCAAAGTTTTCCATCAAAAAGTAAAAGTACTTTCGCCAGCTGTTATGAAGAAAATGCAGGCGATAATAGTTGAAAATAAAACTCTGGTTAAATTAATTGGGAAAGTTGAGAATCACCGTGGGAAAATATTAGGTTTTGTTTCTATTGCACCAGGAAAATTTCAATCATTAGAATTTAAAATGAATAAAGGAATAAAGTACTTTTTTATTCCTATGGCCCCAGCATCCCAAGAAATTGAACTTTTAATTGGCAAAAAATCATATGAGATTCCTCCGAAAAAATAAAATTAAGCGATCAATCCTCGTGATTAGTGATATTCACTTGGGGGCTGGTGCAATAATTCATAATAGAAGAAATTTCTTAGAAGACTTTCATTATGATAGTGAACTGGTGGAATTTCTAAAGTATTTCTCTAGTGGAGACTATAGTAATAGGGAAATTGATTTGATAATCAACGGAGATCTATTTGACTTACTTGCCGTTCCATTTGTCCCCTTTTTTGACGATGAGTTTTGGAGTGAGAAAGCCGCCTTACAAAAGCTCAAGATGATTACCGAGGCCCATCCCGAAGTGATAGAGGGCTTGGTAAACTTCATTTCGAGTAAAAAAAGAAAAATCGTGTTTATATTGGGAAATCATGATGCAGAATGTGTATTTCCATCATTGCAAAAGTACTTACTCTCGTTATTTCCTGAAGAAGATAGAGAGAGATTTACAATTATTTCTACATCTAATGGCGAGTATATCCCAGTTGAAGGAGTGGTTCTAAAGCATGGACATGAGTATGAGATTGCCCACCAGTATGACCCCAAAGACTCAGTTGTGGTGTCGGAGGCGGGGGAGAGTTATTTTATTCCTCCTTGGGGTTCCTACTACGTAACTAGGGTCATTAATAAATTTAAGGAAGAAAAAGATCACATAAATTCAGTCCGTCCGATCAAGAAGTTTCTGATAAATGGCATGATTTACGACACGTTATTTACGATGAGATTTCTCTTTGCCAATAGTTGGTATTTTATAATGGTGAGATTTATAGATATTTTTAAAAATAATAGAAATATTATAAAGGTTATAAAAGATGCGCTTAGTGAGCTTGAATTATTTCATGATTTAGAAAGTTTTACCCAGGACTTTTTTTCGTCAAGGCCAGAAGTCAAGGCCTTAATTGTGGGGCATACTCATGAACCAATCTTTCGTTCTTACGCGGATGGAAATATATTCATAAATACCGGGACCTGGACAAAGATGCATCATCTCGATTTTGGGAAAAGGTCAAATGAAGATCAATTAACCTACGCTCATATAGATATTAAAGATGTCGACAAAGAGCAAGAAAAATTAGGCGAAAAAGAAGAACTCGAAATTTCGCTAAATGAATGGAAGGGGATTAATCCATTGCCATTTTGCGAATACTCCTAGCCAAGCTTGAAGATTTTACTTATTTTTTCCACTAACATTTGAGAAGAAAAAGGTTTAACTACTACGTTATTGACCCCAGCTTTTACCGCTACTACAACATTGCCTTGCTCGGCTTCGCCAATAATCATCAGGAATGGGATTCCCTTATATTTTGATTCTCTTATTTTTCTTAGGAGTTCAAGGCCACTTAGTTTATCGATTTCCCAGTCACAAATTATAAATTCAACAGGACTTTCTTCGATTTCTCCCTGCTCAATTGCCTCCCAGGCGGCTTCTCCGTCAGCAGCTTCAACGATATTTTTTAACTTTAACTCCTGAAGCATCTGACGAATCATCATTCGCATATTGGTAACACCGTCTACTACTAAAATTTTCATCTTTGATTTTAATGGCATAGTCTCTCTTTATTAAGCGGCTGATTTAACTTCTGAGTCCGCTTCTATTTCACTGCTATCGAATTCTTCTAAATTGTCTTTCTTCTTAATCTTTGGCGGTTTTAGTAAATTTTCTAAATTATCATATATAAAGTCACCAAACTCAAACTCTAAACCTGGTTGAAATGATTTTTCTTTCAAGTAGGTTACCATAGTAGCTAATTTTACTTCTTCACCGGTGATTTTACCTGAAGTATATTCCATAATATGCGAGCACGCCCCAAGGATTAAGGCCATTGAGTCAATATGGGTATTAACCTTCATGCTTGGGTAGCCTGATCCATCCCACCTTTCGTGATGTTCAAATATAATAAATTTAGTTCGGTCTGATAGCTCAATACCACTTTTCTTTAAAAGGTGATGGGCCAAACCTGGATGTTTTTCGTAGCTCTTCTTCAATTTTTCATTCATTTTGTTTTGTGGTGTATGTGAGAAAGCTAAATTCATTTGAGTATGACCTAAATGGGCAAAAAAGGCAGCACAGACCAAGTCAGCAAGCGCCTCTTCACCGTCTAGGTCGCATGTTTTCGCCAAGTGGAAGGAGAGAGCGACGATTCTATTAATATAGGTGTCTTTTTTCAAAAGCACTTCACCTAGATAAGAAGCTAGACTAACGGTATGCGAGATATTTACGCTAAAGGCCATCAAGTGTTCTCGACAAGATAATATGAGAGGAGTGTAGTCATCATTTTCGGCTGCCTCAGCTAAAGTCGCTTGAAATACAAAAGCCGGTGGTTCTCCTTTCTCGGCCCTTTCCTCATCTTCTTTTTTAATCTCGGCCAGTTTTTCCGCTCTATCTTCAGCTTTTTGCTCAAGATAAGAAAGTTCTCGTTTTTTTAAATGCGGAATTTCGTCTTCATTAAAATTCCTATCTCTCAAAAAGGTTTTAGACTGATTTTTATAAACAGCGAGTTCGCCACCTTTTTCTATGAGATATTCTATAAACTGTATTTTTGCTTTTGTTAATGGACTATTCGCAGGTAGGTATTCCGAGTATTGGCCACTTATTGGATTGTAGACATGGAGATGAAAAGGAAAAATTTTATCTTCCTTTAACATTTCAAATTCAATATGAAAGTATTCTCTTAGGTTTATACTTTACCCCGCTTTCCTTCCAAACAAACTACCCATAAGGCCTTTGCTTAACTTGGCTGTTTCTTTTTTCTTTTTCTCACCATAGACACCCTTGCCGCCAGCTGCATGGGAGTTTGTGAGGTAAATTCCTCTTGCTGATTCGAGAAGTACTTCAATAAACTTAGCGTCGTCTTGGCTGATTTGATTTTCAAAATGAACTACTGCAAATCCCATGTTATTTTGGCCCTCAAAGAAGGGATAGATAAACTCGTTTTCTTCTTCTTGAAAAGTAGCATCCTTCCAGACGGGGAGAGTGGACTCTTGCCACTTCGCCAGGTTTTCTTCGGAGAGCTCTTCCCAAGCCTCCTCTTTCTCATCATCGGGATCATCTGTTTCAAGTTCAAGGTGACCTATATAACCATCATAAAACATTTTAGATTTTGATTCATAAAAATAGAATGCAGAGAGCCCATCTTTTTCATTTAATACAGTTTCGGCAATATATTTGAAAAAGTCTACGTCTTCAAGTTGGTCATCGTAACACATATTTAGCGCTTCGATTGCAAACTCTAATCCACAGGAATTGGGTTCAAATACGGGAGGGATATACTCATCTTCATCGTCTTCAATTAATTCCTCAAATAATATATCTTCGTCTTCCCATAAAGAGTTAATAACTTTCTTTTTAACGAAACGAGTTTTCTTTTTAACGGGGCCATCTTCAGTTTCAACAATTTTAATTTTATCGTCTAGTTTTTCGTATTTTATGGTATCGAAGTCTGCTTTTATTTTTTTATAATCGATAGTTTGTTCACCGAGGTCTTTTTGTTCATAAATTAGCTCTTTCTCAAATTCCTCTAATTTTTCCTCAGGCTGCTCATCCCAATCAGCTTCTTGGGCCAGCCCATCCCAGTTTTGATCACCGTGCTTAATCCCTTTCTTACTGGAATAATGGGTTTCAATCTTATCTGCTCTGGCATTTACTCGCTTTCTTTTTTTCTTCTCTTCTTCTTCGACAGCACTGAGTTTCTTGCTGCGCATATGACCATCAGATTCGTCGCCTTTGCCACTACCTTCTTTAAGCTCATCGGGCTCTTCTTCAATATCGAGGGTAGCTCCTTTTTTTAGTCTATCTGCCTTTGTCCCAAGGTCTTCGGAATGACCTTCTCTTTCTTTTTCTTCTTCCTCGACTTCAAGTGAGACTTGTTTTTCTTTTTTATGAATATCATCGAGGTCTGAAATTTCATCATTGCTCTTATGGAGATTTTTACTCTTAAGATATTTTTCGATTTCATCTGCTTTTCGTTGCTTTCGGTCGACCAAGTTTTCGGCCTGATGATCTTCTAGTTTATCTTTGAGTTCTTCTTCTTCGTCTTCTACTTCGACTTCGAGTTTCTTTCCAACTTTTCCGGTCATATGCTCTGGAAGTATTTCTTTATCGACATCGCGGAGTTCTTCTTCCTCTTCTTCTACTTCGATATCAACTTTCTTACCGACTTTACCGGTCATATGTTCTGGAAGTATTTCTTTATCGACATCGCGGAGTTCTTCTTCTAC
>JABGVH010000099.1 GCA_018646195.1 Halobacteriovoraceae bacterium | reverse complement strand
TTAGGACAAGAGAATTCTGTTTTCTTCTTGGCCTTAGTGATCTTGATAAAATTTTTTCTAATTTGCTCAAAAAGAGGCAAACTAATATTCTTGCTTACTTCAGATTTATTTTCCTTTAAAACGGCATAGGCCTTGCCTTCAGATAACAGTTATATAGGCCCTTCTTAACGGAAGGGTTTTTTTTGCTTGTAGACTATTTGTTAATGTGTTAACAATATGTAGGTGGGGACAAGCAAAGTAGCTATCGCTTTGCTTTTCAAAATTGAGTAAGAGGGCCTCTCTCCCAAGATAGAGTCGTCTTACTCATTGTTAAATTTTCTAATACGCTGCCAAACTGAGGGGTGGATGCAGCGGATAAAGAAGGCCTGTCACAACTGATCTGAATTGAACCAATGATTGGCGGGCCCTCTTTTCTTTACTGGTGTAAGAGTCGTTTATTGGCTATCCTGGCGCCGTGAAAAATATTGAAAAAAATAGAAAACTATTGGAGCGACCTAAGGTTGCAAGCTGGGTTGGAATTTTCTCGACCTATAGAATGGTTTTTTCTCACTTAGGCCAAACACTAAATAAAATGGATTGTTCCATTTCTCGTTTTCAAATTTTACTCAATCTTTATTTTAACGGGGCCACCACGCCTATCGCTCTTTCCCGCAAGCTCGATGTCAGTCGGGCCAATATAACCACCTTTTTAAGACGGATGATCGGTGATGGATTAATTGAGACAACCACCAGTGATGGAGGCACCGAAAAAAGGCCGGCCTATAGGCTTTCACGCAAGGGAATTTCGACTTTTGAGAAGTTGCTCCCACAACATATTGCAGAAGTTGAAAATATCATGCCCGTATTTAGCCAAGAAATGCTCGACTCCTTAACAGAAATTAGGGAAAAAATTGCTGTCAAAAACAAATAAGCTGCCTCAGACTATAATAAAATAATATTTCTTTGGATTTAAAAAAGTCTTTTTGACCGACTGCAAAGGTTGGAAAAGCTTTGCCTTTAAATTACCTCAGGAGTAGAGTGGGGGCGTTTTATGACCCCTAAAAAATTAACGTCTTTTCAAGGAATAGACCCCTCATGAAAGAATTAGATAGTGTTGTTATTCGTTTCTCTGGTGACTCTGGTGACGGGATGCAGTTGACGGGAACCCAGTTCTCAAACACTTCCGCCCTAATGGGAAATGATATTTCTACCTTCCCCGACTTTCCCGCTGAAATTCGAGCCCCTGCCGGAACGGTAGCTGGTGTCTCTGGATTCCAAGTACATATTGGAGCCTCTGAGATTAACACTCCTGGAGATGAACCGGATGTACTAGTTGCAATGAATCCCGCCGCCTTAAAGGCCAACCTGCATACTTTGAGAAAGGGCGGTACGGTAATTGTTAATACCGACGCCTTCGATGAAAAAAGTATTCTTAAAGCCGGCTATGAAGGGACCCCCCTTGGAACCCCGCAAATGGAAACTTTTAATGTTGTCGAGGCTCAAATTACTAGCCAAACTATCGGCGCACTAAAAGATATTGATTTAGATGGTAAAGCAAAAACTCGCTGTAAAAACTTTTATGCACTTGGTATGTCTTATTTTATGTTTGGACGCGACCTTGAACCGACAATAAAATGGGTCAATGAAAAGTTTGGGAAAGTGCCAGTTTTAGTTGAAGCTAACGTAGCTTCCTTAAAAGCGGGATATAATTACGCCCTTACCATCGAAGCCACACTCTCAACTTATAAGATCCCGGCAGCAAAAATTAAAGCCGGTAAATACCGCCAAATTAATGGAAATATGGCGACGGCTTGGGGTTTTATTCAAGCCGCGCAGGTAGCGAAACTAGAATTATTTCTCGGATCTTATCCGATTACCCCAGCAACAGATATTCTTCATGAGCTTTCTAAACACAAAAACTTTGATGTTAAGACCTATCAAGCAGAAGATGAATTAGCTGGAGTCTGTTCGGCGATTGGTGCCTCTTTCGGAGGGGCCTTAGCACTGACAACTTCTTCTGGACCAGGAATTGCCCTTAAGGGTGAAGCTATTGGCCTGGCGATGATTTACGAACTACCTCTTGTGATCGTAAATGTTCAAAGAGGTGGACCTTCAACTGGTCTTCCTACAAAAACAGAGCAATCTGATTTAAATCAAGCAATGTATGGTCGAAATGGGGAATGCCCGCTTATTGTGGTGGCGGCTTCTCGACCATCCGATTGTTTTGAAATGGCCTTTGAAGCTTGCCGGCTAACACTGGAACATATGACTCCAGTTATGCTTTTAACGGATGGTTATATCGCCAATGGCGCCGAGCCATGGTTGATTCCCGACCTTAATAAAGACTTTAATAAAATTACTCATAAAAGAGACTTAACTCCTGGCGAAGAGGGGACTAAGTATCGAGCTTACGAAAGAGATGAAGATCTTTCTCGTTCCAGCTGGGCCATTCCTGGTGTGCCTGGAAAAGAGCATAGAGTCGGTGGTTTAGAGAAGGCCGATGGTTCCGGTAATGTCTCTTACGATCCTGAAAATCATGAAAAAATGGTACGTATCCGTCAGCAAAAAGTTGATAACGCTGCC
>JABGVH010000167.1 GCA_018646195.1 Halobacteriovoraceae bacterium | reverse complement strand
TGGCCTTAACCGCCGCGATTTCACCTTTCAATTTATTTACTTGTCCAGTTAGACTTTGCTTTTTACTTTGTAGTGCTGAAAGTTTCTGCTTGGCCTGATTAAGTTTTTGAACTAGCGGGGCGACCGCTGCTTCTGCTCTTGAAAGCGCTGCTTTGGCCTGGTTCAAAACTTGCTTAAGGCTTGGTATCTGAGCCGCCAGTTTGGACTCTTGGTTCACAAGTTTTTCCAAGCGCGTTTTGGCAGCTTGTACTTTCTGTCTCTGCCCTGCGATTTGGGTTTTTATTCCCGGTAATTGAGCGGCCATTTGATCGGCCCTTGTCTGGGTCTGTTGTTTTTTCTGATTGAGGTTTTGGATTTCTTCACGAGTTGCTTTTAATTGTTGTTTTGTGCCTCTAACTAATTGTCTCTGCTCTTTAAGACGACGGCGGACTCTGCGTTGGCGAGTTTCAATTTCTTGCAGGCGCCGCAATTGATCATCTAACAGCTGGCGCTCAGGCCCTAACTGACGGTGAGTTTCTCTAATTTGGCGGTCGGTATTTCGAATTCTATATTGAAGGCTGGCGATCTCTGCAGAGAGGTCACGGTTAGTTCTATCGAGATTCCTATTCTGATCTTCTAAGTTAGAATTTACAAAGAAGAGTTCACGAATCGCCTCTTCATTGGACAGGATCTGTTGCTTAGAGTTTTGAATTTGTTGCTGATCCCCTGCAATTTGCGAGCGGGTACTATTGGCCTGACCTAGAAGACCGTCGGCATTGGCGCGCTTATTATCACTATCAACCTTACTTCTAAGATAAATATTCTTATAGGTAGGATGGTCAATTTCATCAGGAAGTGAGGCAAAGGCCAGACTTTGTGAAAGTAGGGTTAGAATAATTAGGCTTAGAGTCCCGGACAAGATTTTCATACTTCATCTCCCAATAAAGATAGAATTAAGGGGCCTTCCTGGTCCATTGATATACTTTGAGTTATAGGGAGTAGCGGCCGTATTAACAAGGTTTGGGGTAGTTAAACTGGAAGATGTTAGAATTTTCGGGTTTTCTTACAGCAATTATGTGGCAATTTTACAGGATTAGGCGCCGATAAAAGTCAGGCAGTGACAGACTGTCCCTACTTTGCCTAGCGCCCAAAGACGCTAAAGGCCCATACTGGGTCGACAACTCGAACAAATTTTTCAAGTTTCGCCACCAATTGATCTACCAATTGCTTGAGCGCTAAGAAGCCTTGATAGGTTTTTACTTGCGAGGCCATCAGGTCGATTAGGCCCTGTAGGAATTGGATAAAGGGCCCTAGATCATACTTCTTTATAAAGGCATCCCAACGATTTTCGGCCGGTTCGACATCTTTGCCCTTATTAGTGACTACATATAGAGGGTTCTTCTTCTTATTCTTTTTATCATTTAAATTTTTAATGCTCATGAGACCATTCCTCTTCGACTATAGTTGCCATTTGACTGAATTGTTCCTGCAGCCCCTTATAGTCTTTTCCACTGAAAGCGAAAACAGATTTTTTCTTGGCCTGACCTTTTACTAGTTGCGCCCGATTAAAAAAGGGCGGTACCATTTTCTCATTTCCAAAGGCTTCTTTCAGCTCACCCGTTATTTTGGCCAGGTCATCCGCCTCTTGTTTTCTTCTAGCATCCACCAGGTTTGGAATATGCGCCAAGACCACCGGAGGATCACTGACTCCCATCTCTCCTATATCTTCAAGCGCTTCATAAAAATGGCCTAGGCCTTTTCTAGAAAATTCATCTGGTCTAAAGGGAACCATCACCCCGTCGCTGGCGCAAAGTATATTAACAACTAAAAGCCCCAGGGTTGGTGGGCAGTCCACCACAATATAATCGTACTGCTCTAACAGAGCATTCTTCTCTAAGAATTTTTTAAGAACTAATTGCCTGGGAGAATTAATCCCCGCAACAGAGAGTTCAAAGCCACTCAACTCTTGACCTGCCGGAAGCAGGTGAACTTTTTGGTCTTTAACAATCAGCTCTCCACAAAGAAGAGGCACATGCAGCGCCCTCAGTTCGCGAACCGAATTTATTAAGAGGTGATGAATGGAATAATCACCACTCTCAGCGGTATCGACACCAAATAGTAGACTTAGGTTTGCTTGAGGATCTAGGTCTAAGCAGAGAACCTTATGGCCTTTTTCAGACAAGGCGTAGGCGGTGTTAAAGGCCATAGTGGTTTTACCCACGCCGCCTTTTTGATTTATAAAGGCAATGACCTTTCCCTTAGGTTTTGAATTGTTTTGATTTTTAGAATTATTTAAGAAAGGTTTATTAAAGAGACCCATATTTCCTCCAGGCACGCCCCATCATAGCAAATTTATTTTGTATTTAGCTATGACGCATACACACTAATGCATGGTGCAAAAGTGCACCTCCCTAAAAATTTTTCAGAGTCATAGGCACTCGCCTTTTTTAAGTTTACAAGAATCCCATAAACAGGAAGCCCCACCTAATGCTTCTTAAATACAACTCGACGAGGGAGAAAAAAATGAAGAATTTGTTATTACCTGTTTTAGCAGTACTTATTATTTCAGCACCCGCTATGGCCCAAAATTTTGAAATCCGTAAGCGTTTGCAAGTTAAAGTCCGCAAGCTTTCAACAAAAGTTATGCGAAAAACCCAAATGAATTCAACAACTCTAACGATCCGAGAACTTCGCCAACTTAAGAGAACTCTTGAGCGTGCTAATAACATTCTCGATGGTTTGGCACCGGTACCAGGTCCGGGACCAATTCCAACACCTATTCCAGTTCCAGTTCCAACACTAAAATGTGCCCAAGATCTTCAGTCAAACTTCCAGGCCGCCTTTTCAAAAGTTAAGACTTTTGCCTACGCCTCTAGCGGACTCGATCTCTCTTCTTCAGCGGCCACTAGCTTTGCCCAAACTTGGACTCAGCAGTACCAATGTGCCACTGCTGACCGCTATATAAACGACTTTAAATACCTTAAGAAATTTGCTTACGCTTCTGCCGGGCTTGACCTTTCTTCATCGGCCGCTACTAGCTATGCTAAAAACAAAGTTGATAGCTTTTGTTCTAGCTATGACCTTAGCGGTGAATTTTCTAAAGCTTATAAGTTTGCCTACAGCTCAGGTGGACTCGACTACTCTTCTTCAAGAGCTCGTCAGTATGCCAAAGATCAAGTTGAGCCTCAGGCCTTTGGTTGTCGCAACTTCGACAATTTCTAATATATAGACACAACTTACCAATATCATGTTTGAAGGGCCCACTTATGTGGGCCTTTTTTATCGACAAACTTCTTTGCAGCACGTAAGTTGCTTTAAAACCACTAATAGAGAGAGGAACAAATGAAGAAACTTTTAATCAGTTTAGCCGCCGTACTACTTGCCTTTAATATCGCTCAAGCCAGTGATGAAGTTATAATGGCGGGAACACCTGAATTAGGTAGCAAGAAATTACGCTGTACAATTCTTGGAAACATGAAAATTAAATTAACTGGACTAGATGCTGCCGGTTCGATCTCTAAGGGTTGGTTTAAAACTCAAAAGATTGAAGGAAGCTGTCGCAAGGCCTTAAAGTCAGTTAAAGCTCAAGTATCTGAGCTTCAAAATATCTTAAACTCAGTCGTTAAAGTAACTCGCAAGACTTACAAAACTGAAGTGTGGCGTGATAATGGACGGGATATTCTTGGCGGCCACGATCACTACTACCGCGACTTTAGCTATGTAGAATGCCAAACAGTTGAGCAAACTACCGCGCTAGTGACTCTTTCAACTCTCAACGTGAATATTTCTGAAGAAGTAAAATTGAGAAGAACTGAGCATATAATTACCGACATCTCTTTTGGACCTTGTCGCTAATTCCAAAGCTATTTAGATTTTAATTAATATTGATAAGCCGGACTCTCTGAAGTCCGGCTTTTTTTTGCCGCCTTTTTAAAGTAGAACAAACTGACCCGCTCCATTCCAAACTTCAAATAAATCTGTGAAAGAGCAAAGAAAAGTGGCCTTGGCTTCTTAGTATAATAGGCCGCCCGAGTGAGGTAGACAGCGCTTCCCATTAGGTCATCCCTGGCGACCTCTATCAGCGCTAGGTATAAAAGGGTATGCTGGTCTATCCCAACAATCCCCTTGGCCATTTTAAAAAACTGCAAGGCGTTTCCCAAGTGAATTTTTTGAACACCGGTATTGCGCTCAAGTAGTGCCAGCTCAAAAAAGAGAATTCCAAGGGACAGAGAGCTTAAGTAGCGCACTTCCTTTTCCTTAGAGAGTAGCGAGTACTGACAAAATGCGATGGCCTTTAGGACTGAGTCTTTCCGACCGGGGTTCTTAAGACAAATAGAAATCGCCCTCGCCAGCGCCTCCAGCTCTGACAAGTACTCCATGGGAGTATCTCCCCAGTCAGCGCTCTTATAGGTCAGCAAGTTCACTAAGGTCTGGCGCTCGACTATATGTTGCCGGTAATCGAAGTGCAGGACATCCTCTCCTAGACGCTCCAGGTGGCGATTAAAAAAATTCTTCTGCAACCCATCTATCGACAAATTCATACCCCTCCCCAGCTCACCTGGGCACAGTATGCCTCATTTAAAATTTCAAGATAGCTAAAAATGACGTCATTTTAAGTGCCCAAAATAAGGACCTTTTAAGCAGTTAAATTAGTTTTGAGGTTACCTGAAAGCGCCCATAATTTATGGTTTGGGCTCATTGTAGAATTCATTCTCAATCGGAAGCACACAGCGAAAACCAACATCGACTCTCCTATTATTGGCAGTCGGGGTGATGTCAAAAGTGCTAGTGGAGGCACCTGCTTGAGGCTGGGCGGTGCCGCTCACAACTGCTGTATTCCCGGCACATAATGTAATTTGGGCCGCCAATAAGGCAGCGGTCGTAGTAACCGATGTACCATCGTGAGCGAGCCGGATAACGATAGTCGAATCATTACAAGTCAGGGTCGCCAGGGCAGCTGCTGACCCTGGATTTATTAAGGTAAGTGTACGAGTGGTACCAGACAGGGAATCTACTCTCACCGAAATATCCTTGATTGTGACATGTCCAAGAGCTGTATTAGTACAGGGCAGGAATTCCATTCTAAAGACGCCGGACCCTGTACCCGCTAGGTAGGAGCCACCGGAAGATATAGCGCCGCAGGCATTGGCCTCTGAGAAGATAATATCAGTATTAAAGAGGAAATTATCATCGTGTAATTGGTCATCGGTAATACCCGAAGTCTGTCCCACATCAGACAGGAAGGTAG
>JABGVH010000165.1 GCA_018646195.1 Halobacteriovoraceae bacterium | reverse complement strand
AGCTCTTTAAACTGCTCATTCATAAAATCAATATCCGCTTCGTGACACTGAACTGAGCTTTCGTAAAGTCGGTATTTTTCGCTGACAGATAAACTGGCCATAAACTTCTCCTATGCTAGCCTTTGTACGATTTGACCTCTTGGACGTCTGAGCCAAAGGCCTCATTAACCGCACGCTTTAAAATAAATCTTTGATCGTTAGTTTTATAAACGTTTCTGGCCAATTCTACAAACTCTGAATCAAATTGTTGCGCCTTTTCCAGCTCTCGAATTTCATCCTCTATTTTCCACAGAAGCGAATTCACTTCAATAAGGGCTATTAAATGATCGTTAATATTTGGGAGGTTCAGAGACTCCAGTTTTTGGGATAATAATTGCTCTTCATGGCGCACATGCACCAAAGCCTCGCGATCCTCGATCATATTCATTTTAATTTGCAAAATCGATAGCTTATCCACTAATTCTCCCAAGGAGATGGGGCTTTCAACAATCATAATTTACTCCTACATTTTAGTTTTAAGATGTGCCAAGAGGCCTTTGGCGGCGTCTTCCACGATATCTAATACGCGCTCAAAGCCAGCCTCTCCACCGTAGTAAGGATCGGGGACAGACGAGACCCTAGAGCTTAGGCAATAGTCAGTAAAAAGGTGAATCTTTGACCGCAATGGCCCCTCTGCAACCAATGCCGCAGCGTCATCAAAATTAGACTGGTCCATTACCAGAATATAATCGAATTCTTGGAAATCCTTGGCGACTAATTTTCTTGAGCGAGAAGTTAGTTCAAGGCCACGCTCTAGCGCGTGACTGCGCATTCGCTCATCGGCGGCTTCACCTACATGGTGGCCACTGGTTCCTGCCGAGTCGACTAAAACCTGCTGTGCTAAACCGGCCTGGTCTAATAAGTGCTGCATCACTCCCTCTGCTGTAGGAGAGCGACAAATATTTCCGAGACAAACAAATAAGAGCTTAATCATAGATTTTCTTATGCTACACTAACGCCCATGGCAGTAAAAGAAGTGATTCGAATGGGGCATCCCACTTTGCGTTTGACCGCAGAGACCATGAGTCTTGAAGAAATTCAAGCCCCTGAAACTAGTGAACTGATTCAAGACCTTTTTGATACTATGCAAAAAGAGCAGGGAATTGGAATCGCCGCCCCTCAAATAAATATTAGCAAGCAAATCGCTTTAGTTGGCCTGCCTCCGGAAGTTGAAGAAGGAGAGGAGGACCAGGGCGAGGAAGAAGATATTCCTATCTTAGTGGTTATCAACCCCAAAATCGAGGCCATCGAAGAGACCCTTCAAGGATTTTGGGAGGGCTGTCTCAGCGTTCCAGGACTGCGCGGTTTTGTGAAAAGGCCCCGTAAAATTAAGGCCAACTTTCTAGATGCCAGCGGAGCTCCTCAAGAAATTATATTGGAGGGATTCCTAGCGACGATCTTTCAACATGAAATCGATCACCTTTTTGGCAAGCTCTATGTCGACCGAGTCGAGGACCCTACTCTACTTTCTTATAATGAAGAATTTGAAAAACATATTGCCGGCACTGAAAACGACCCGGAAGAAGACTGACCCAAGTGTTTTTGTCAGCCAACTGCGACGCCCTTCTAGGGGTTTAGTAAGAGCAAAATTTTCCCCTCTAACTTATTGAATCTTCTCCTTATCTTGGCCTTTGCTCAGACGATAAGGAGTGTATGAAAAGCTTTAACCCCTGGTGGGGAATTTGCCTGATTCCACTTTTTGTTTTCCTCGTCCACGACGATCTTCACTTGCGAGAGAGGGCCGATAGTTTATGGCAAAAGCAGGCCCCCATTATGGAGTCGCAAAGTCGCCGGCCGGCCAGCTTTCTAGAGGGACGGGACCTCTCGGTCTATCGCGATTTATTTGGCGCGCCAAATTACTCTAAATCAATTGCCTACGATGTCGACTTTAATCTTTGGACCGACAAAGATGGTGGCTATCTTCGGGATAAGGCAAGGCTTGCTGTTCATGATGCTTTCGCTAAGACCATGACTCAAAAAGGTGCAGGGATTGATCAAACCTTGCCAGCGCTTCTCAAGGCCAACCTAATGGCGAGCTTTATTAATCGTTTTATAAAAACTCTCTACGTCTTTAAAATACTAAATGGGACTTTTCAGATAGATTTGAATTTCTCACCTAAGTCGGACTCCCCACACAATTTCTCGCGAGAATTTTCCAGTAACCAAATGCTTAATTTAGAACAGAAAGGACAACTGGCAAGCTATCTGGAGAGCGACGACAAAAGTCTCGCGGAAAAAGTATTAGACGTCCAATTTCCAAATAGCGCAGAAAATTATCAGTACCAAGGCGGGCAGGTTACACTCTGGCTAAAAATACTTGATTTGAGTTGGAACCCTCTCAATCCTATCCCCAATCCAAAAAAGAACGCAGTTAAAGGATTTGTTCGCTATCGCCGCTATTTCGAAATCAACCAGCTCAACCAGGCCAGCTTAGATCTTCCTGGCCAGGATTTTAAAATTACCAAACTAAAATTTAAGAAAAAGAAAAAATATCAGAAAGGAATGATTACTGTTGATGTTTACAAAGAGTTTAATCTTTCAAGTCTCATTCCAAAGATCAAAAGAATAGAGGTTTTTCCAGGAATTTTAAAAGGCCATACAGTTAAACAAACAGGCTTAAAGCGCTTTCTCTCAAAGAGAGAGAAAAATAGAAAAACTGGACACTTGCTCGTCAATGGAGAGCTTGTGCATAGCAAGCGAAAGATTCAATTTGAATCAACTATCGAAAAGATCGTTCTTAATATAGATAATGGAAAAATTACTGCGAAGTCTCGTATCCGCTCATCTATTGGTCAGCAAAATTTAACTCAATCGTCGAAAGGTCAGGTTAAGCATAAAATAAGAAGCTTTCTTGCAAATCGCTACTCTCCTCTCTTTTTTAAACACCTTGGATTCGGACGTTTTCACTCTAAGTTTTTAGAAGGGAGTGATCAGTGAAAATTGCTATCAGTTTTTTTCTTTTAATAAATGCCGTAACCGCCAGTGAATTTAATATTCAAGAAAGGATTGAGACTCAGAATTACTCGCTTTCAGTTTACAAAGACGTCTTTGGAAAAGCGGAATTTGGTCTTCGGGAAAATTTTAAAGAGACCTTTAAAAATCAAAAGAGGAAGAATAGAAAGAAGATTCTATCCTTTATAGGCAATTTTGACGGATTGATACCCGAAAAAATCCTACGCCCTTTAGTCTATTGGCGCTTTATAGAGAGTAAACCTGAAAATGTCGCCAACGTTTTAACTTACCATATGCTTTATAAGTTAAATGTACTGAGAGATCATATTGATCATCCCCTGGGATCAGAGCGAAAGATGGCCTCTAAATTACTTCAAGAGTTAACTCAATTTTCCGAAATTAATACAAAAAATATTTTTTCAACCTCTTTCATTGATTTAAAAGAAAAAGGCGAGCTGATCTCAAAGCTGGAAGACTCCATTGCCTTTGAAAGAGCAATTAAAGAGACTCATTTAATTACTGTACAGCTAAGTAAGAAATTGCCGCAAATAAGTCCCTACTCTTTGAGCTCTCTCGGTTTTATTCCTGGCAATTCCGTAAAAGTAGTAAGCAAAAATGATGTCGCCCTAAGTAGGATCACCTGGCTAAATGAACATGTTATTTTTAATGGCGGGAAATTAGACTGGTCTCAACCTTATATGAGCATGCCCTTAGTAAGAGATGACAATGGTCATCCAGCTTTCAAAAATGATCCGATATTCACTCAAATGAGAGACATGGTTCTTGCGGCGAAAGATAGTATCTTTATAGATATTTTCCTTTTCGGCGGAACAATGGGAGCGACATTTGCCAAGTTTCTAATTGACCAGGCATTACTAAAAAAGAAAATCAATCCTAACTTCAAGGTCCTTCTTTTACATGACTACGCCACGAACTATAATATGAAAGAAGAGATGATGCCCATTTTTCGTTATATAAAAAATAGAATTGAAAATGAAATAGAAGTTAAAAATTGTGTTTCGTTACTCCAAGCGAATATCCAAAGACATCCTCCAGGTATCCCCTTTGGGATTACTAACCTAATTCCAAAAACCGATGAGGTTTTCCATGAGATTGAAAAAAGAAATACTTATTACGAATCTAAAATAGACCATAGTAAAGTTTTTGTGATCGACGCTAACACCAACCATCCCCAAGCCTATTTTGGTTCTAAAAACTGGAGCGATCATAGCGGTGCCTATTATTATGATAATGTTCTTTTTGTGGAAGGTCCGGCGGCAGCTCTTGTCCAGGCCTCTTACTATCGAGATGTACAAGCCGCTCTAACAGAAGACGAGTTAGAATTAAAATGGTTCTTCTACAAAGATGAGGGGTTTGATAATAAGGCCTATCTTGAACGAAAAGAAGAAATTCTCAGCTGGATGAAGATAAAGAAGAAAAGCTATCCTCATCTTGGAAAAACAAGTGTCCGCCTAGCTGAGGCAGACGTAGACGGAACGGTCAAAAATGTCCGTAATATTTTAGTAGATATGATCAGCAAGGCAGAACGAAATATCTACATGGAACAACTTTTTATCTACGATAAGTATATTGTAGATGCTCTCATTAAAAGAAAACTACAAATCCCTACCCTTGATATTAAAATTCTAGCCGATCATAATGGTAATTTTGGAATGAATGGATTACCTAATACACTTTTCCTTAAAGAGATGATTGATAATAAAATTGAGATTAGGGCCAGAAGATTACTGGGCGTAACTGCAAAGTTTCCAAACGGTACTGAACAAAAGTACCATCAAGAAAATCACCGCAAGATCACCTCTATTGATGGAAAGGTCATTCTGGGAGGCTCTTCAAACCTCAATCCCGATACCCTTCAAGGATCATTTCGAGAATTTGGAGCACAAGTCTTCTCTACCGACGAAGCTGTTTCTTTTGAAGCTGACTTCTTAAAAGACTGGGCAGATCACAAAAAAACCCATGCCATGGACATAGAAAACTTCCGTGCCAAAATTGGTGGTAAGGAATTATCCAAAGAAATTTCAGCATTAATTAATTCGATTGGAAGCGCCTTATTCAGGGCCAAAGACCGGCTCGAAAGAAGATTCTAATCAGGAATCGAACAACCCGGCTGCAAGACCTTTTTCTTTTTCATTTCTTCTTCGGTATCACAACCTGTCTGCTTTGAAGGTCTTAAGTCAGAAAACTCATCTTTTTTAGCCCCAGAATTACCAGAAAAAGTCGTACCTTTAGAAAAGGCAAAATCATCGAATGTTTTTTTCTTCTTAGTGACTGTTCTTTGCAGCTTTATCTCTGGGTACTCCTGTTCTTGACAAGAAAAGAGTAAAAGTAATGCAAGGACTAAAAAAGGAAAATGCTTCATCTTAGCCCTTGCTAAAATTAGCGAATGGAAGAGTCATAATTCTACGGTAAATAAAACGCGGCAATTTATTGAGAAATAGAATTAGCCAACGCATCTGCCAAGGAAATAAAAGCAATGCTTTTTTCTTATCTATAGCACGTCTTATAATTTGGGCACCTTTTTCTGACGACATCATAAAAGGCATGGCATGAGGATTTTGCTGAGTTAGTGGAGTGTCGATAAAGCCAGGACAAATAGTAGTCACTGCAATATTTTCTGGGGCCAGGTCTATCGACCAAGACTCCATCAAAGTAGTCACAGCTGATTTTGAAGCGCTATAAGCAGCGGCACCAGGAAGCCCTACGAAACCGGCAACAGAAGAAACGGCAACAATATGACCATGCCCCTGAGCACGCATGATTTCTAATGCCCCCTCCATAGTATTCAAAACCCCAATAACATTTACATTCATAATTTTTACTGCAGCTGAGAATTGAGGAATTCTTGTTTTGCTTCCTACGCTAATCCCAGCATTGGCCACCATAATATCCAGTCCCTTCTCACCGCTATTGGCAAAAGTTTGAACGGCTGCCACCAAACCATCTCTATCAGTCACGTCGACAGAATAACCTGACAGGCGAGGACATTTCTCGCGATAATTTTCCGGTAATTTAGAAAGGTTACGGCCACATACAGCCACATAATGACCATCGGATAGGTAGTTCTGGGCCAGAGACCAACCAATTCCTGTCGTCCCACCTGTGATAAATACTTTAATGACAGACCTCCTTCTTTTTCAAAAAACGAGGTTTGATTTCTTCTGTAAAAATTCCTTTGGCAATCAAAAAGAGAGCGATAGCAGCCGCTACATTTTGATACCAAGAGTAAGATTGGCCATGATCGTGCTGCATAATTTTAAAATCAAGTGGCCAGCTATAGCGAGCGTATAAAAAATCCACCACATAACTAAAAATTAGCGCCACCAGCCCAATACTAAGTACATTAATTACAACACCTTTCTTACCAATATATTTTTGCAGAACAGCTATATTTGAAGCATTAGTGGCCGGCCCGACTAATAATAAGATCAATGCCGAACCTGGATTCATGCCTTTAACAATAAGAGAGGCGGCGATTGGAGTAGAAGCCGAAGCGCAAATATACATGGGAATTCCGATCCCCAGCATAATAAACCTTCCCCAAACTCCATTCATATTTTCAAAAATATTGGCCGGGATAAAAAACTCAATGGTGGCTCCGAGAACAATCCCGAAGGCCAACCAAAGTGACATGTCAGAGATTAAATCTTTAAAAGAAAATTTGAGTGAGTCCATCATCTTTTTTACAAAAGTGCGTCCCGCTAGTTCCGCAGTTTTTTTCTTGCAACAGCCACCGGAGCTTTCGCCATCATCACGATATTCGAACTCATTAAAAAAGATCTGCAAAATTCCTGCAAGAAATGCCGAACAGAAAGCCGCCAGAGGCCTAAGTAAAGTCATTGGAAAATCCATCATGGCGTAAGTCATAGCAATAGAATCAACTCCACTCTCCGGGGTTGCTATTAAAAAAGAAGAGGTAGCACCGTTTGAGGCGCCATTCTTCCTAAGAGTTACTGCCGCTGGAATCACTCCACAAGAACAAATTGGAAGTGGAATACCAAGTAATGCCGCTTTAAAAACTCCTGAAAAGTTACCTTTTCCTAGAAGTGCCTTCATGCGGTCGACATTTATAAAAGTATGGATGAATCCCGCCGCCACCAGACCAATCAATAGAAAAGGTGCCGAGATCACCAGGTACTTCCAAATCGCTAATAAGTATTCAATCATTGTCACAGCCCGTGGTATTTTCTAAAATAACTTATGCTTTTAATTCTTATCATAATTGGCCTGGCAGTTGGAGTTTTCTCGGCATTTTTTGGCGTTGGCGGCGGTGTTATCCTGGTGCCCACTCTCTATGCCCTCTTTCCTAGAATGGTGCCGCAAGCGGTCATCCCCTGCTCCCTAGGAGTTATTTTTCTCAATTCCTGTTTAAATACCTATAATTTTGCAAAAGATGGCCGTAAACCCAGCCTCAAGCTAGTCACCCCGTTGGGAATTTTTATTGTACTAGGAATCTTTCTAGGGGGAAATTTGGCCCAGCAGCTATCACCAAGGGTCATCAAAATGATCTTCGGAGGCATGCTGGCACTTGTCGCTGCCAAAACCCTATTCACCAAAACTAAAAAAATTGAGCTGGAGAATTGGCAGCTAGAAACCAATCCCAGGGTTCTTTTCCTCTGCTCCCTGGCAGCTTTTTTCGGCGGCATGATTGCCGGACTGACAGGACTTGGGGGCGGAATTATTATTGTCCCCCTATTGATAACCGTCATCGGCATGCCCTTTAAATGGGTTCCGGCCTATTCAAACGCCACCATGGCAATCGGCACCTTCGCAGGGCTCTGCACCTATGCCCTAGCGACTCCCGAAAATATAATGATTCCCGATTTCCCACTGGCAGAGCAACTTCAATGGGGCTATTGGAATGTCGGGATTTCTCTGCTGATTTTCTCCGGCGCCATCTTCACCAGCAAATTGGGCGTCAGGCTAAGCGGCCAGGTCAGCCAACTTGCCGCCAAACGGCTCTTTGCCGCGCTGCTCATCACCGTCTCGGCTAAAATTTTTTACACTACCCTTCTCTAGAATCTTGACGAGCCCCACCTCTGCCTTTATATTCTGTCTATTCGAATACTTCCGCGGGGGAGTAGTTAAGTTGGTTATAACGTCGCCCTGTCACGGCGAAGGCCGCGAGTTCGAGTCTCGTCTCTCCCGCCATTTTTTCTTCAAGCCTCAATAGCTAAATTACTTTAAACCTTATATTTTT
>JABGVH010000048.1 GCA_018646195.1 Halobacteriovoraceae bacterium | reverse complement strand
CCAATGCCGCGTCGATTTGGGGGTAGTAGCGGGGAACGCTGTAGCTGACATGAGAATCATTGCCAATTTTGCCAGGTCTATAATCTTTATAAGTAACCTCTTTGCCATTCTTGCACTTGAAAGAGAGTATCCGTTCGGCGCGCCCCGTAAGCTCTCTGGGAATCGAAAAGTTGGCGCCTCTTCGCGCTTTGGCCTCTTCTACTAGTAGCAAAAATGAAAATAATAGAATTAAGTATTTCATAACTAAGGTTCCTTCAAGTACTTTTTCATTTTTTCTGGATCGAGGGTGGTGAATTCACCAGTCTCTTCAAGTTTTCTTCCCGATAGCCACAAGGCCTTCTTTGAAATTTCTTCTGGGGACTCGAGGCTTTTTTCAATATTCCAAATTCTGGATAGGCCACTGCTTCTGCCAATATTAGTTGCTAAGATTTTGAGGCTGGTGGGATGGAAGTCGATATGTGAGACAACATTTTTTGCCACGAAGGCGGGGGCCAGGGGGGAGCCGTTATGGGCATCCCAAAGAAAAAAGTTTCCACTCTCGGTTTTGGTAACGATGAATTTTCCACTCTTACTAAATTTTGCTCCCCTTAAACTTTCCGAATGTTTCATAGGCCTTGAGAGTGAGCGGCCACTTTTGAGGTCGTGCAATCTAGCGGTAAAGTCGTGACCAGCAGTTAGGATGCGCTCATCATCACGGGACAGGGCGATTGAAGTCAGCGCTTCAGGATAGCGAATGTTTTTACCGATCCATTTACCCTGCAGTATATTCCAAACTTGAACGGTGTTTATAAATTCGTCCCCACGCTGCTCATTAATCATAGCAATTAAGTTTTCTCCCGATTGATCGAGCGCCAGACCAAGACAGGACTTTTCGCCTAATTCAATCTTGTGAATTGTTTTACCGGTCTGGGCATTTCTAATAACTATTTGGCGACCAGAGTAGCGGTAGCTGGTAGTCGCTAGCACACTCTCATTGCCACTAATCGCCAGGATAAACCGCCTACCTTTCAATTCTACTGTGGAGAGATTTTCGCCAGTAGCGAGCTCCCAAAGTTTGAGCTGGCGGTCGCGACCAATGCTCCACATTTTGCCAGTTTTCTTTAAATGGGTGGTATCAACCACCGTTTTCTTATGTTTGTATTGATGGCCGACTTGCAAGAGATCTGGATCGTACTGATACACCGAGGCGGCGGTTCCGTGGGTGTAGAAATTGCCAGAGGCCGTAACCTCGCCAATTTCTAACATGCCTTTTCTGGGAGTGACAGGATGATCAACAGTCTTAATTAATTTTCCATTTTTTGAATCCCACAGCCCTAGCCATCCCTTGGCCTTCTTTTTATTTTCGCCGGGTTTAAGAGACAGGCCGGCGCCATAGATGCGGTCGCCGCTGGGATTGAATTTGGCGTTGACGATAAAGTGAGTCTGACTGGGGAGTTGCAGCATGACCGTGTTCTTTTGGGGCAATGAAAAAATGCGAACCCACTTGTCGGTGGAGGCAGTTGCCAGCAATTTTCCGTCATTAGAAAAGGCGACGCTTTTGACATAACCCTTGTGATAGAGCGGAATAGCAACCGAGTTCGGAGTAGCGAGGTCATAGATTTGCGCCATAGAGTTGGTAGAACCGGTCACCATTAAACTTGAGTCCCTGGTGAAATCGGAAGAGATATAAAAACCTTGCTGGTAGCGTATGTCCCCCACCAATTTCCCCGTCGCCGGAGAGAAGAGCGCCAGGCCCGCCTTAGTGTACTGACTACCTATCACCATCAGATAGACACCGTCGGGAGAAAATTTGACATGATTAATTCTAAAATCAACTAGCTTTTTAGAAATCAGCTCTCCGGTTTCGACATTGGCGATCCAGCCCCCGGAGTCGTTGCCGGCCAGGATTTTGCCATCGTCACTAAGCGCTAGCCCTTTAACACTTTTTTTGCGGTCAATAGTTTTTCCAACTTGTTTCATAGTCACGGAATCAAAAACCCGCACCCCATTATCACTTTCCGCCAAGGCCAAGAATTTACCACTGCGACTAAAGATCGCAGATTCAATTCGCTCTTTATGGCCTATACTCTTTCCAAACTCTAGCCCGGTCTCGGTACTTATATATTGAACTTCCTTCTTCTTACTAATGATAAATTTTAGGCCGTCCGTGTGAAAGATAATGCCATCGTCATTATAGCTGTCAAACTCTGGGGGCGTGCCCTGCTTGACAGCACTGAAACTATGCAGCCGAACCGCCCCGCGATTGCTATATTCTAAGGCGTAGTTTCCCTTAGGGCCTATCCGAAATTCCGCCTTAGTCTCCAGCCGGTTCAGAACTTTCTTTGTCGCCAATTCAAAGCGCCTTAAAATTTGCGGTTTTTTCTTATCGACCGGTTTCTCCACCGTTAACAAGAATTTTCCATCTTCAGAGAAGACGGCATTCCTAACTGGCCCGGTATGCTTGAAGAGCTTGACTAGTTTTGGGGTGGCCTGAATAAGCGAAGCGATTCTTATCCGCTCATTGCTGGTATCGTCGCCAATATCAGACTTTAATTTCAAAGACTCGGCAAACAAAAGCAGCGCTCCCCCGTAATCGCCACTGTCCATCAGCTCAACGCCTTCCTTGCGAATTTGAGTGATCAAGCGCTCCTGCGCCTTGGACTTTTCTTCTAGCGCCCACCAAGAAAGTGAGGATAGCACTGAGATCAACAAAACCGCCGCCACCGACATAAAAAATTGCTGGCGTTGTTTCCTTTGCAACTCTCGCTGGCGAAGTTGATCAAAACCAACTCCAATAGTTCCGGCGATCAAT
>JABGVH010000040.1 GCA_018646195.1 Halobacteriovoraceae bacterium | reverse complement strand
TGAAAAAGCTGATGGATTAAATCTCGAAATTGTTATGGCGGAAAGGAAGTTCCTTCACGACCTGAGCAATCAATTGGTTGTGGCCCAGGGTATGGGAAATTTCGTCAATAAATTTTTGCAGGACAATAACAGCATGGATGAAAAAGTGGTGGAGCGGATGGGCAAGGCCCAGAAGGCCGTAGATTGCATCATAACCCTGGTTAAAGAGCGCAGGGCTGTACTCCATGAGCTCTCAGACGATTAGTCGATCTTCACGCCTACACGGTCTCCAATCATAATATTCTTTATCTCAAATAGCGGAACATTTTCGCCTTCGAGAAAGCTAGATACCCTAGCAATCGCCGAGTTATCTTCCGAGTGAAGGACGCTTAGCTCGCCTATTTTGACTCGATAGTTAAAGCGTTGCTTGGTCTTGTAAGGATCAAGGCGAGAAACTACCCGGAATACATTTAATGTGGTTCCTTTCTCAACACCCTGTTGGGAGCCAACATTAACATAAAAATTTTTCTTAACAGTTTCGTTTTCCTCTCCCATGGGGAGTTCTTGAACGATGCTATAAACGACATAATTTTCGGAGAATGTACTCTGACTAGTTAGAAGCATGGCGAGGGCCAGTGCAACTTGCAGGAATTTAGTATTCTTCATGGAACGAGTCCCAGTTAGCAGGTTATGGAGTAATGGTTGAAAAGCACCCTTGCTCCACACTATTTATCGACCTGCAAGAGAAGTTACTAAAGTCAGATTATCGGGGGCGGCATAATTTGCCCCCGAGTACTTGAGTGAAAGGATAAACTAGAGATTTTGTAAGCGTAAGTATTTCATATTATTGTAGATCAAATCTGAGTGGCGAAAATTCTTAAGCCTCTTATGATAGAGAATATAATTCCGAGCATAATACTGCATTATCCAAGGCATCTCTTCAAAGATGATATTTTCCATTTTTTCCATCAATTTTCTTTTCTTCTCACCATCTTGTAGAAGCTTAAGTTGATTGAATAGGCCGTCAAATTCGGGGTTACTGTAAAATGTTGAATTAGGTCCTGGAGAGTGATTCTTTGTTATCAGGAGCTGTAGCGAATTTTCGGGGTCTGGGTAATCCATGGCCCAGCCATCTTGCCAGAATTGTAATTTTCCAGACCTCGACTTTTCTAAAAAGGCCGGGAAAGTATTAAGTTCGTAGCGAATTTTTATTCCAATTGCTGCCAATTCCTTTTTTATATACTGGGCCTGTTGGCGGTTAGTAGCACTTGTTCCACGAACATCGTAAATAAGTTGAGGCAGTCCCTTTCCTTCTGGAAATCCGGCTTTTTTTAAATAGTCGCGGGCAATTTTTAAATCGTACTTATAAGGCAGCCTATTGGAGGGGTTGTATCCAGGTACGCCAGGAGGAAAAATTGAATTAGCTTTTTGGCCAATATTATTTGTGAAGTCCCTGATGTAGCGGTCGATGTTTACCGCGTGAGCGATTGCATAGCGGAGATTTTTATTCTTACCTAAAAGCTCGTCTTTCATATTAAAAGAGAGCCACCAATAAGTCAGGGTAGGAAAAATTTGAAGCTGTATTCCTTCAGTTTCTAATTCATTTGTTAAATTTCCATTGGGATTGATGGCGCTAGAATAGTTGTCCTTAGGGATAACCAGTAGATCGATATTCTTTTTTCGAAAATTAAGCCAGCGAGTTTGAGCCTCTTTGATAACATGGAATTTAACACCTTCAAGAAAAGGTAATTTCTTTCCACCATCTTTAATTAGGTTTCTAGTATTTGCGATTCGATCGCCTTGGGAGGGATAAAAAGATTCCCGGTAGATCGGATTTTTTTTCAGTACAAGGTTTGAAAGAGGCGTCCATTTTTCTAGATAAAAGGGACCTGTTCCAATCATTCGATCATTTAATCGATTTTCGTATTTTACTACCGCCTCAATTGGCATAGGTGAAGTAAAGCTCATGGCCAGGGCATAAAGCATCTGTGGGTACGGTTCGACAAGATCGATAACCAGGGTGTGATCATCAGGAGCGCGAAGCCCTTTAATACTTGTTGTGCGAAATTTTTCAAAATCTAACCCAACAGTTTCTCTAAATTTATTAAGTCCAATAATTTTACCATCGAAGAGCCACCAGCCATTGCTTTTTGAAGGAAGATAGGCCAGGCGTTTAATTTGAGTGATGAAATCCTGAGCTTTAACGGTTCGAGGCTGGCCATTAAAGGAGGGGTCCGAATGATAAGTGATGCCTTTTTTAATTTTAATAGTATAGCGCCGACCATTGTTTTCAATCTTTGGCATGCCCTCCGCTAAAAGAGGCTGAAGTGTGTAAGGCCTTTTTAAGTAATGATATTCGTAAAGCTGCTCGTAGACTTGATAGACAACTGATGCTGATATTGTGTCATAAGAAGAAGCTGGGTCAAGAGTTGAAATTTCCCCGGAGAGAGGAACATTAATTATATTTTTCTGGGTATATTGAGTATCGGTAACTCTTCTGCAAGAAAGAAGAGATAGGAATATAAGAGCAAGAAGTGTGAAATATTTCATAATTTACCTATTAAAGCGACTGGTTGAGCAGTTCGCTAATTTTTGATTCGAATTTACCAAAGTCTCCAGCATCTCCTGAGCCTTGGGCCATATCTTTTCGGCCTCCACCCTTACCATTTAATAGCTTTAGGCCCTCATTGAGAACCTTGGAACAATCGATCTTGGTAATATTTTTAGAAACTCGAAGAAGTGTGGCTGCCTTATTTTTCTTTGTACTATAAAGAAGTAAAATTCCATTGGGAACTTTGTCAAAAAACATATCGGATAACTTTCGTAAATCAGCCCCTTCCTCTATCTCTGCAGCTTTATAAGAGTGCTCTCCTATCGAAACCAGTTTATCGAATAGATCTTGGTTCCCGGCAGATTGAACTTTTTCTTTCAGAGTACTAATTTCCTTAATTTTATTTTTCAAATCTGCTTGAAGATTTTCGACTCGCTCTATGACCAATTCACCTTTTACTTTGACTAGCCCTTCAATTTTTTCTAAATACTGCGAGCGTTGCCTGAGGCGAGCCATGGCGGTTTCAGAAGTAACTGCCTCAATTCTCCGGACTCCTGTCGCGAGAGAGGACTCTGAAGTTAATGTTAACAGGCCAATCTCCGAAGTATTCTCAATATGGGTTCCGCCGCAAAGCTCGGTAGAAAAATCGCCCATTTTTATGACTCGAACCTTATTTCCATATTTTTCACCAAAGAGTGCCGTAGCACCTTCTTGAAGTGCTTCATCCATTCCCATTGTTTTTGAATTGATGGCAAGGCCATTTTTTACCTGTAGGTTGACCAGGTCTTCAACCATTTTAAGCTCACCTTTACTAAGAGCTTTCATATGGGTGAAGTCAAAGCGCAGGCGTTGGCCATCTACGTGAGAGCCAGCTTGCTTAACATGATCACCTAAAACATCAACTAGTGCTGCCTGTAGTAAGTGTGTGGCCGAGTGGTTACGAGCGGTAAGGTCGCGGTATTTTTTATCAATTCGCAGTACATACTTTTTGCCAACTTCTAGCGCATCCGCATCCTTGGATAAATGAACGGTTAGTTGTGGCAGTGGTTTTTGAGTGTCAATAATTGTTGCCATGGTATTTGAATCGAAAAGTACCTGCCCCAGGTCTCCAGCTTGACCACCAGATTCGCCGTAAAATGGCGTCTTATCAAAGAGTAGTCCGGTGGCATCCCCTAAATCGAGTTTTGCTAATAGCTTGGCCTGGTGTTCAGTTTCACGGTAGCCGAGAAATTCTGTTTCACCATGTTTTTCAACCGCTTCATGATAAATTTTAGTGTCGACATTTGCGCCAGCTTTCCAACTTTTCTTGGATTCTTCTTTACGGCGAGACATGGCCTTTTCGAAACCGGCCATGTCGGCTTTATGGCCTCTTTCTAAGAGAAGGGTTTCAGTTAAGTCGACAGGGAATCCGTATGTGTCATAGAGCTTAAAGAGAGAGTCACCAGGAAGGGTGTCTCCTTTCATATTCTTCTTAACAGCTTCTTCAAAATATTTAATACCCAAATCAAGAGTTTCAAGAAATTTTTCTTCTTCACCTTTTAAAAGCTTTTCGGCCAGGGCCTGATTAGAGAGATTCTGTGGGTACTCTGCCCCGAGAGATTCGAAGACCGCCGGGACTAAAAGATAGAATGAGCCTTTACTCTTTTTTAATTCACGCATATGCCGAACAGCTCTTCTTATAATCCTTCGAAGAACATAGCCTCGCCCCTCATTAGAGGGAAGTACGCCGTCGGTAATCAGCATGGTGGCGGAGCGAATATGATCGGCCACCACTCGGATAGGAGTTTTACAGCTTTCGTCACTGTATTTTTTATCAGTTAGTTCTTCTATTTTTTTTATGAGTGGAGCAAAGATATCACTATCATAATTCCAATAGACTCCTTGAAGAACGGCGGCAATCCGTTCGAGTCCAGCCCCGGTATCTATGCTGGGTTTAGGAAGGTCGAATTTTCCTTCAGGAGTTTTTTCATATTGCATGAACACCAGGTTCCATATTTCGACGTAACGATTTTCATCATCGAGTATGTCTTGGTCTTTACCAGGAACAAAGCCAGGAATTCCATTTTCTTCACCATGGTCAAAGAAGATTTCACTACAAGGTCCACAGGGACCGAATTCTCCCATTTCCCAGAAATTATCTTTGTCGCCTTTTTTAAATATTCTATCGAGTGGAATTTTAACTTTCTTATTCCAAATTTCCAAAGCGTCGTTATCTGAATGGTGAACCGTGACATAGAGTTTTTCTTTTGGAATTTTGAGCTCATCTGTTAGGAAGCTCCAGGCCATAACAATAGCCTCTTCTTTAAAATAATCACCAAAAGAAAAATTACCCAACATTTCAAAAAAGGTATGGTGTCTTGCAGTGAGCCCGACATTTTCTAAGTCATTATGCTTACCACCGGCACGGACACATTTTTGAATACTAACGGCACGGGGGTTCTTGGGATTGGCCTTACCTGTAAAATTATCTTTAAACTGGTTCATACCAGCATTACAAAATAATAGGGTCTTATCGTTATGCGGAATAATAGAAGACGAGGCAATTTTTTGATGCCCGCACGCGGTAAAAAATGTAGCGAATTTTTCTCTTAACTCATGTCCTGTAATCATCTTAGAAACCACCCTGCAATTGAGCCTTCAACCTAACATAAAGCACTGGATTTTTTAAACTTAAAGTAGATTACTGCTAAGTGTCAAGATATTGCTCAAGTGCCGATTGGGCGGCTTCTCGAGAGTGGCCACGGGAGGCCAAGAATTGAAGAATTTTCTGTTTTTTAGGGAAGTCCACCAAGTCTTTTGGAGTGGAGCGGAGCTTTTTTTCAATTAATTGGCCTAACTGGTCGTTGGAAGTGAATTCGTATTCTTTAAATATGCTCAAAACCGTCTCGAGTTCGGCATGGCAGCCTTCCCCTGAGAGCTTTTGTTGAATCCTGGCGGGAGAATCCCCCCTTCTCATAAAGTTTTTAATTCGGCTTTCAATATACTCGTCTTCTTTTAGGTATCTTTTGGCGATGACCTCGGAAACGGCTTCTTCAATTTCAGTGGGTGTGTATTCTTTTTGCTTTAGCTTCTGTATTAATTTTGCCTTCGAATAGTTTCGTTTAGTTAGAAGGCGAATAGCGTGCAGGTAGGCTTGGTTTTTCATAGTGTTTAAATAAGGAACCCTCAATTCAGAGGGTTCCTTTTATTTTTATTGAAGTGGTTTTTTAGGTGCTTTGGCTTTTTTAGCGGCAGCGGCTTTAGGGGCGCTGGTTTCTAAAATTTCACCGGTTTCTTGATTAACGGCAGGAGCTTCTTCTCCTTCCAATAGACCATTTGCAATCAAGACTTTATTTTTGATTTCTTGAGCGATCTCAGGGTTTTCTTTTAAAAATTTCTTAGAATTTTCTCGACCCTGACCGATTTTATCTCCTCCGTAAGAGAACCATGCTCCAGCCTTGCCGACAATTTCTTGTTGGACAGCTAGGTCAAGTAGGTCACCTTCTTTAGAAATACCTTCTCCGTACATAATATCAAATTCGATTGTTTTAAAAGGAGGAGCAACTTTATTTTTGACAACTTTAACTTTGGTTCGGTTACCAATGAAATTATCCCCATCTTTAATAGCGCCGATTCTTCTGATGTCGAGTCGAACTGAAGAATAGAACTTTAAGGCATTACCACCGGTGGTAGTTTCAGGATTTCCAAACATCACACCAATTTTCATTCTTAATTGATTGATAAAGATAACGGTAGTGTTCGATCGTGAAATTGAACCTGTTAGTTTTCTTAATGCTTGGGACATAAGTCTGGCCTGTAGACCCATATGTGAATCTCCCATATCTCCCTCGAGTTCTGCACGAGGAGTAAGGGCCGCTACTGAATCGATAATCAGTAAGTCAACGGCACCAGAGCGGACTAGCATATCGGTGATTTCCAATGCTTGTTCACCGCTGTCGGGTTGAGAAATAAGTGTGTTGGGAACATCAACTCCTAAATGCGAAGCGTAGGCTGTGTCGAGGGCGTGTTCTGCATCGACGAAAGCAACAGTGCCTCCTGCTTTTTGGCATTCAGCCGCAATATGAAGAGTCAGTGTCGTTTTACCAGAAGATTCAGGACCGTAAATCTCAACGATTCGTCCTTGAGGAATACCTCCAACACCAAGGCCTATATCAATACCAAGACAGCCGGTGGAGATGACAGGAATTTTTTCTTTCTGATCAGCTCCATCAAGTTTCATGATGGCGCCTTTGCCAAATTGCTTTTCAATAGTAGCAAGTGCCAGGTCTAAGGCCTTACCTCTGTTCTTGTCTTCAGTACTAGTTCTTGTTGTTGATACGGGCATGATCAGTCTCCTATTTCTGAGTTAGTTTTATGTGTCGTGTGCTTGGATCTGCCAGGATTAAAAATATCATTTCAGACTCCAAGTGACAGCAAAACTTATGCAAAATTTTAGTGAAATATTTTTTTTTAACTGGCGGATTCCTAAGGCTTTAAAAATTCGTCTGTTAAAAAATAACACCGCAAGTTGCGTAAGTTATGCGTTAGTAAAACCAGTTTGTGCGTAAGTGATGCGTAAGTCAACCCTTTAAATATTTTAATTCATAAAATTTAACCGAGTGTTTTACTTAGAACTTTTTAAAAATAAATGCTTGGCATAGTTATCAAGGTCGAAAAAAAATCACTTTCAGTGGCCTATCGATGTGGATAACTCGGGCATTTTTGGGGAAAACTAACTCAAGAAACCGGTAGAATATTAAAGTATTCGATCAATAAATAAACCAGTCCGGCATAAACTCCACTGACAATATCATCGAGGATGGTTCCGGCGCCATGGGTTACATCGCGGTCGAAATAGGTGGCCGGCCAAATTTTGAAAATATCAAAAAAACGAAAAAGCCCAAAGCACAGAGCGAGATGACTCCAGTGGCCATTTTGGATGAACATCCAGGTCAGCGCCATGCCGAGTGCCTCGTCCATAACAATCCAGCCCGGGTCGTGAACAGAACGCTCTTTTTGTACTAAGTGCGCCATAAAGCAGGAATAGACGGTGCAGGCAAAAATAAAAGGCGCTAATAAAAAGGGCGGCATGCCGAAGGAGGATGCCAAAATTAAGACCGGAAGCGTTGCCAGGGTTCCCATGGTGCCCGGGGCCCAGGGAAAAAATCCCACACCCCCTAGGGAGAGCAGGAAAATTTTTGGATCGCGGATATCTCTGAGACTTACCGCGTTTACTTCTTTCTGGTCGTTAATGATATAACCTTTTTCAATTATGAGTAGACCAGACTATTTAACTAAATATCTTTTCGATTGGGAACTACTTGATGTGGTTCTTGGGGGACAATCTTCCCTCGATTCGAAGTTTTTTATAAGCCAAATCTTCAATGAAAACCAGGTAAGCGACTTTTTGAAGGGCTACGGGTTAGATCCAGGTGATCCTATTGGCCGTGCCGAGCTATTTGGAAATTTTCAAGAAGCACTTCAATTTATTAAAAGATATTTTTTAAAAGAGGGAAACCCAGACGGGCTAGATCTTAAAATACCCAGTAGTATTTTTATGATTACGGACATTGGTGACCTTTTCTTAATGGCCACCGGAAATCTTATTGAATGCTCGGATGAAGATACCTTATGGGCAGAAATTATTTTAAAGGTGATGCATACTATTTTGCACGTCGATAAGGATTTGCGCTCAAACTATTTTTCTGTAACCCAAACTCAGATCTTAGATCGCTATTATAAATTTATTCACCGTGATGGTGATAAGAATTTATATCTTGGGGCCAAAGGCAGCGACGAAGCGATACCGTTAATAGATTTTGAAACTAAATCTAAGAAGTCGAGAGAAAGTGTCATCATAAAGCTGCTGCATAAGGCAGAGAATGTTGCTGAAGAACTTTTTGATCGTATTGGAATTCGGCTTATTACCAATAGTCGGTTCGATACTTTACGAGTGATTAAGTTCCTTATTGAAAATCATATTGTCATTCCCCACAATTTAAAGCCAAGTCGATCTTCTAATACGCTTATTAACTTAGAAGTTTTTAAAGAAAAGCATAACGATCTGATTAAGATGAGCCTAAGAAATAATCTTAAAGAAAAAAGATTCCTACAGGCGATGGAGAGGGAGCTTATCGATTGTTTCCCGCAAGTAGAAGAAAACGAAGAGAATAAACATTCGCTTAGTTCTTATCGCTCCATTCAATTTACTTGCCGTCAGTTGATTAAATATAAGAATCCCTTCCTTCAGGACTTTAATGACGTGAGAAGAGTTGCTAAAGCTGAAAATGATGAAAATCAATTGGCAAAAAAAGTGTTGGCCCTCGATGTCTCATTGATTTCTCGGGACATTAGGTTTTTCTATCCTTATGAAATTCAGATTGTAGATCAAGAGGCGCATGCTATTAATACCAAGGGAGAGGCATCTCATGGTGAATATAAGAAAGCTCAAGTTCGTTCGGCGATGAGGCGGGTGTTTGGTACTTTAATTAGCTATAAAGGTATTGAACTATAATTTCGATAAAAATATCTGAATCCTTTCATTAATAGTCTCAGGAAAATCCACCTGGGGCACATGGCTGCCATTTTTAACTATATACTCCTCGGAGTTCTTCAAATACTTTAGAAGAATTTCTTGTAGGTAATTTGGAATTACTTTATCTTTATCACCACCAATTATTAAGGTTGGCGTCGTAATGTTTTCTAAGTGATGTAGGATGTCTTGATTTCTCATTTGGTTAATAAGTTGAAAAAATATTTCAGGAGAAAGTTCCCCTATTTTTTTCATATAAATTTGGATGAATTCATCTGGTACCATTTGAGTATTAAAACCACCCCTATGAATAATCTTCCTAGCAATAGGATTCTTATAAGAATTTTTCCAGACCGGTGCAATAACTTTTGGGAATTTTTTGGAAATCCACTCAAGGTAAGGTTGAATAATATCCATGGTGTTATTGTCGAACATAACTCCCTGAGGTGGAACCGCGCTGCCGGATATAAGAATTAGCGCCTCTAGGTTTTCAGAATGGCTCCTTGCGTATTCGAGGCAGACGTTAACTCCCATACTGTGACCAATCATTACCAGTTTCTTGGCCTTTAGATGTTTTGTGAGAACCTCAATATCTAGTGCAATTTTTTCGAATGTTAGTTCTTCAAGAGAATCCATTTCTGAAGATTCAAAATGCCCGCGGTAGTCATGATAGAGAATGGAGTAACCATGTTGATCAAAATAGGGAATTTGCTCGCGCCAGTGTTTGTTATTACAAATTAAGCCATAATTAAATACGAGAAGAGGTTTGCTTTGATCTAATTTGTCATGAGCAAAATTTGTGCAAAAAGAAATACTAATTCCTTCTTCTGTTTCAATTTTACCTGGGAATTCATTTTTTAACATGGATGTCGTGTTCTACGCTTAAAATCTCATTTTCGATTTCAACGAAAAGCTCTTCTAGCTTAGGGTTTCTTTCGATAGCAGCATTGTATTTTTCTGAAAGAGAAGGCTTGGTAGCCGTATCATCATTGGAGACAGATACAATCTTAAGGGTTGTCTCTCCGATTTTAATGAGATCATCAATTTTATGTAGTTTTTTACCAGAAATTTTCTTGCCGTTTGAGAGGTAGAATTTAGATTCCATATTTTGGCAAAGGACACCAGATTCCGATTTTTCAATCCTAATATGATTTTTACAAAGGGCCCTATCGTCGATAAAGAGATGAGAATTTTTAGACCGACCGAAAATTAGTTTTTGAAAATAAAATGAATGGGGGCCAAGAATTTCCGGATCAGGAGATTCAATAATTTCTATCTCTATCATAATAGTATTTTATCAAAATTGGTCTCAAATGGTAGAAAAAACCAAGCTTTCGTCGCGATAGGACTGAATCATTTCGGTAAGTAGGGGGTCATTTTGTTTAATCAGTGCCTCGACGTCTTCGATGGCACAGTAGAGAGTCTCTGAATGTTCGAAAATACTGGCGACTTTTCTTGAAGTGGTAGTCCCCGACTGATTTGTTCCGAAAAGGTCACCTTCTCCTCGAATTTTTAAATCTTCTTCAGCGATAATAAAACCATCGGTATTATTTTCGATTACTGATAGTCTTTGGAAGGCCTGCACGGAGAGTGGTTTGTCACACACCAAAAAACAGAATCCCGGCTTTTCACCACGCCCGACTCGTCCTCTTAATTGATGAAGAGAGCTAAGTCCAAAACGTTCAGGATTCAGCACAGCAATTATCGTAGCATTGAGAACATTGATTCCTACCTCAATTACACTGGTGGAAACCAAAATATTTATCTCTTTATTTTTAAAACGTTCAAAAACATCATTTTTTTCAGCAGCATCCATTTTTCCGTGCAGACCCTCGATTTTTTGCTCTGGAAAAAAACCACAGAATCGTTTTAACACATTATTTAAATTCATCAGGTCAAGGTTTTCCGATTCTTCAATTGCCGGGACTACTATGTAAGCTTGCTCACCTAAACTTACCCGTGTTTGAACAAAGTTAAGAAACTGAGAGAATTTATCAGGGCTTACAATTCTAGTCTTGTGACCTTTTCGATTCTTAGGCATGCTTTTTATTGTAGAAATATGCAGGTCGCCATATTGAGTAAGGCTAAGCGAACGAGGGATTGGAGTAGCCGTCATTATAAGAGTATGGGTACCCTCGCCTTTGTTTGTTAATCGCTGGCGTTGAGAAACGCCGAATTTATGTTGCTCATCAATTATGGCAAGACCTAGTTTTTTAAATTCGACGGTATCTTGAAAAAGAGCGTGGGTTCCAATAACTAATTGAAGCTCACCATCTGCCGCTTGGGCCAAGACTTCTTTTTTTCTTTTTGCGTTAGTTCCACCGACCAATAGAGCTATAGAGATACCAGAGTTTTCTAATATTTCACAAATTGTTTTGTAATGTTGGATCGCTAAAGTCTCAGTAGGACACATCAAGGCGACCTGGTGGCCATCACGAATGGCAACTAGAGCAGCGACTATCGCCACTGTTGTTTTGCCACAGCCAACATCACCTTGAATTAAACGCATCATAGGTGTTCCCTTGGCCAAATCACTAGTGATTTCACGCAGGCAACTTTCTTGACCTTCGGTCAAGTGGTAGGGAAATAATTTGAAGAACTCTTCTAGATCAGCCTCGCTAGAACTAATAACCGGTCCCGGTTTTTGACCCAGGAATTCTTTTCTGGCCTGAACTTTTACTTGTTCCTGAAAGAATTCTTCGTAAACCAGTCGGCCCAGGGCCTGACCTCTTTTTTTAGAGTCGCAGGTATCAATTCCATGGAGAATTCTAAAAGTGTCACCTAGGCTCTTATAGTGATATTTTTCAATTAAAAACTTAGGAGTAGTTTCGGGAATGGAGCTCCAAAGAATCTCGGGAATTTTTAAAATAATTTTTTTTATCTGTACACTGGGTACAGAATTGGTGGTTGGGTATTGAATCCTAAGAGAATTGTCTGGGCCCTCTTTTAAGATTTCAGGATTAATAATTTGCAGAGCACCTCTGAACTGAGTAATTTCCCCCATGAATATTACCGATTCGAGTTCTTCCAATTTCTTCTTTAGAGAAGGATAGGCGTTGAACCATTTAAGAGTAAGAATCTGGCTTGAGCGATTATCTTTGACTCTTATCGAAATATTTTGGAGAGTAACTCCGTGTTTTCCGATCATCTTGGTATTGGGACGAGATTCTAAATGAACAACGTTGCCTTCACCTGAAAAGAGAGTTCCCTCTGTAATTTCATCAAATGATTTAACGCTAGGGATATTATTAATTCGTAGGGGTAATAACCATAGTAGGTCTTTTAATTGCTTGAAACCTGCATCTACTAATTTACTAGCAGATTTTGAAGGGCGATTTTTAGGATAAAGCTCTTCAAGTTGAGAATTCCAGCTTAAAAGTTTAGGTGCCATAGTTTAGTGGTATTCAAATGATTCAACTTCGTACTCAATGTCTCCCTTCGGAGCCTTGACGATAATTTCATCCCCTTTGTCGCGCCCGATAAGGGCCTTTCCAAGAGGGCTGGAAAGTGAAATTTTTCCATTTTTTAAATCAGATTCAACTTCACCAACAATTTGGTATGTCATAGTTTTATCTTCATCGACATTTAAGAGAGTGACGTAGGCGCCAAAAACAATCTTGTCAGATTTGACGGTGGTGGTGTCAATAATTTCTGAGCTGGCGACGATAGCTTGAAGTTGGCCAATCCTGCCTTCGAGGAGCGATTGTTTTTCTTTGGCCGAATGGTATTCGGCGTTTTCTTTGAGGTCGCCGAGTTCACGGGCCTCTTGGATGACTATTTTTAATTCTTCGCGATCAACTTTGATAAGTTTCTGAAGTTCTTCTAAAATTTTGTCCATACCAGCTTTGGTAATTGGCTTGTCGGCCATGGGTCCTCCGGTCTATTTTTTAAAGAGGGCATCGGCAGCGTCAGCTAGCCCGTCTTTTAGCGAGCTTGTGTCGTTGTCCACACCTTTTAATACAAAGAAGTCACAGAAATTGGACTTCTCTTTTTCTACGATCCGCTCTGCCACGGGCTCTCGGCACTCGTTATAAGAATTCTGATCGTAGAACTGGCACATCTTACAGCAATGCATGTCAGCATAGCAATAGGAACACTCTTCATTTTTGGGGATGCGGGCGGCAGGATCGAGGGCCAGTTCTTTTTTACAAGAGAAGCACTCTAGCTTTTTAGTACAATTATCGGACATTTAGAAATTCCAGCCTTTAGAGAGGGAAAACTCAAAGTCAGAGGAAGGGCCTCTCTCATTTTCAATCGGGTTAAAGTAGATCCGCGGCAAATTGCGCTTATTATACTCTTCGACGGCATTAATTAAATTGGTCTCATTAGAGGTATCAAGGGTTCTCGATGCCAAAAAATTGATCAAGATCAAGGTAACTCCGCCAATTAACAAATTTTGCTTATTCTTTTTGGAGCCATTGGAAATCAATCCCCCTAGAATCAGGCCAGTTCCAGCAGTTCCCAATACAGCATTTTGCCAACGGATACCGTTGCCCTCTTGGTAACGATCGAGGTAACCCAGGGCCTTTGGGTCTTTTTCTAAGTGATAACGAAGGCCCTCACCTTTCTGAGTTGTATTGGTGTCGATTAAAACTTCCTGATAATTAATTATCGCCACTCGGCTACAGGTTTCAGCTGCCCAGCTACTAGGGATGAATGCAATAAAAAGGGCCAATAAACTGATTTTTAACATTTTCCCATCATACCCTAGAGTGATTCGAAATATCCAATGGAGCGGCGTGTGAAAGAGAGCTTTTTGTTCTATTTATAAGGGGCATGCCGTAAAATAAAGCATGGATTTAATTCGAACCAGCCTAAATATAACAAAAACCATTCGCAACGTAACACGCCTAAGAGAAATCGTGTCGGTTTTTGCGCGCAATGGTTTTGATGAATTCATCACCAGCCCAGTTGCCGCCAAGATTCCCAACTTCGTTCTGCCAAAGTCTAAACGCAGTTTACGACAAGAAATGGAAGAGAAAGGTGATATCGATTGGGGTCAGTCAATTGGCTTTCGTCTTAGGAAATGTTTCGAAGAGCTAGGCCCTGCCTTTATAAAATTTGGCCAATTGCTTTCGTCTCGCGAAGATATTTTTGATAAGTCATTTATCAATGAGATGAAATTACTTAGAGACAAAGTAAAGCCAATTCAATTTAGTGAAGTCCGAGAATCAATTGAAGAATCATTAAATAAGCCTATCGATAGTGTCTTTGAATCCATTGATGAGCATCCAATAGGTACTGCCAGCATCGGAGTTGTTTTTAAGGCGATCCTTAAAAGCGGTGAAGACGTAGTCATAAAAGTCCGAAGACCTGGAATTGAAAAAACAATGGAAACAGATTTTTCGATCCTGCTTTATCTTTCTAGTCAGGTTGAACGGGTCAGTGATGAGGTAAAATTTTTAGGTTTGAGCCGAATTGTTAGTGACTTTGCTATTTCTCTTCAAAATGAATTGAACTTTAACGTCGAAGCATTAAATGCAGATAAGCTAAGACGCAATATTGCTAGTCATGACAAGCAGAAAACCTTTCTTATACCGGTCGTCTATAAAGACTTAACTAGTGAAGGCCTTCTGGTCATGGAACGCTTAAAAGGAATTCCATTTTCTGATCAGGCCCAAATTTCCCTCGTTAAGGATGAGCTGACTGAAAAATTAACTGAAGGCCTGCAAATTTTCCTTAAGTCCTTTTTAAAGGATGGCTTTTTCCATGCTGACTTGCATGGAGGGAACTTCTTTTATTTAGATAATGGCCAAATAGGTATTATAGATTTCGGTCTTATGGGAACTCTTTCGGCAAAGGCCAGGAAAAGTTTTATCGCCATCGTTTATTCAATGCTTACTTTTAATTACGAAAACCTAGTCTATGAATTTTTAGACGTTGCAGAATATGAAACTATACCCGATGTCCCCCCACTAATTCACGATGTAAGAGACGCCCTTTCTCCCTATATTGGTTTAACAGTTCAGCAAACCAACTTCACACAAGTTTTTCAAGAAGTGATGGGGACTCTAAGAAAACATCAACTTTATATTCCCAGAGATTGGTTCGTAGTTTTTAGAGGTTTGATAACTCTAGATGGTGTTGGAAAAAGTGTAGGAGTGGATTTTGATATTTTTGGTATGCTGGAAGGTGATATCCAAGAAATTATCAAAGACACCTATTCTAAAGACGAGTTATTAGAAGAGGCAATTTGGACTGGCCGGGATATTCTAGGAAGTTCGAGAATTTTTCCAAGACATCTCAAATGGTTTCTTCGGGAGTGGGCCAAGAAAGGTTATGCTCATGAACTAATTCACCGTGGGCACGAAGACTCAGTAAATAGCATTACTGGGGCACTTAGTTTTCTAGGTTTTTATTTTATAGCCGGGCTATTAATTCTTTCGGGAGTACTAATGGTGCAAGGGCTTGATGTCCGTCATTGGACCGACGTGCCTTATCTCTCATGGATTTTCTGGGGCTTATCTATTTTCTTTCTATTTCGAGGCGGGCGTTCACTTAAGAAAGTCTGAGACTACTCGCATGCAAACTTCAGGCTTATTAGTGGTTATAAAATCGACACCTTTTTTGAGGTATTTAAGTATCTTTTTTTCTTCGTCTTTTGTGTAACAGCCAAGAAGCTTTCCCTTCCTATGCATTTTTTTAACTTGAGACTTGGTCATATATTTTGAATCAAGACCATCGAAATCCGCCACGATTTTTTCTCGTGCATCTGCATATTTTTTGAGAAGTATGTACTGAGCAGACTTTAAAAAAGGGAACTGCTTTTTTAAAGATTGAACTTTTCGAAGATAGCTGGCCTCAAAAGAAAGAAATATAAGGCGGGAAGGAGTTTCTTGATAGTACTCTTTAATCAAATTAAAGTCGTTCTCTTCAGGTAGATCTTTGTACTCAATAACTAACTTAGAATTATAAGGTAATAGCTCTGCAAGTACCGCCTTGAGGGTTGGAACTTTCTCGCCATTTTTTAATGTGCAGAGGTTATTGATTTGTTTAAAAGTGAGTGCCGAGATAGCAATTTCGCCAGGGCAAATTCCCGGGTTGGTTACTCGCGCTAGATTTTCATCGTGATTGATAACGGCCACACCATCTTTAGTATGGTGAACGTCAAACTCTATCGCTGGGACTCCTAGCTTGGCAGCCGAGAGTATTGAGGCCATGGAGTTTTCCAATTCGGCTGAGCTATTTCCCCGGTGGGCGACACAGAAGGGATCAGCCGCAAAGAGAGTTGAGCTGGCCAAGAGTGCAATAAGTGAGATTTTTAAATTTCGCATAAGGCATAATAGCGCCTACCGGGATTATAGGTAGGCTTTTGAAAAACTTATAGCTCTCTAAAGTGGTTAAGTACTTAGAACTTACTGTTTTTGAGTGTTTCTTCTAATAACTCTTCGAACTCAGCTTTGCGAACAACTTCTAATGGGATGGTGATGCTAAGGCTTTTTAACTGCAGGCTACTTTGCTTAAAAGTCGCCAGGTAGGTAGTTTTTGGACCGAAATCACTAAGTGAGAAACTCTCTTTAAATATTTTCAAGACTTCACCCTTCGAAATGATCCGATTCTCAGGCAAAATTGCGTATTTTAATCTAAGCTTAGTTTCACCGAGGGTAGTCTCGAGGCGGTCGGTGAATTTTGGAAGTAGCACTTCGTCTGAAAGAGTGATTTCTCGCACTGTTTTAACCAGCGCTTTCGGCGCTATAATTGGCCTTTCTACCGTCACTACCTCAGGTGGTGACTCAATATTTTGGACATCATCCCCGCAGGAAAGGGTCAAAAATAGCGGTAATACCAGTATAAGTGCTGAAAATTTCATAAAAGCTCCCTTATCATTAGGCGCCCACTCTAGCCCATCTTCCCGAATTGCCTAAGGGGATTGAAAAATATTCAATTATGGGAATTATTAGATAGATGACATTTGATCATTCTAATTGTTATGCGTCTCAACCAAGGTTATGTTGCGCCTGAAAACGACTCACACACAAAAGGATTGAGAGATGAAAAAATTATTAGCGAGCGCCCTCTTATTGGTCAGCAGCGGCCTTTTTGCAGCTAACGACTACAACGCTAAAAGCTGTGCTTTTGTAAATATGCATAAGAATTTTAAAGTCCAACCAATTATAGGATTAGAGCGAGGAAAAATTGCTGATACTTTGCAATTAACGGTTGTTGAATTGAATGCCATTGCCACGGTAATCAAGGCCTTCAATTTACAAGATTTTTTTGGCCAGGGCTCAACTCTCGATCAATTATTAGACAATATCGACAGTGATGGAATCTCTTTTAAAAGGCTAGTAGGCAAAAAATCAAAGAAAACTTATTACTACCTGGACTTCTATGCAGGAGATAATGCCGCTGGGTTTATTGTCAACCAGAATGCGACTCGGATTGTTGCCGAAAATAGTGATGGCGACATAAGCTGCTTGAAGTAAAAAAAAAGCCCCAGTAATGGGGCCTTTTACATTTTTAATTTTAATTTAAAAATCTTATTTAGCGGCGGCAGCAGCAGTATCAATTTCTTTTGCTTTGGCAGGATTTAGCATTTCAAGAACATTGTACTCATAAATCCCCATCCGACCTTTCATAACTCTTCCAGTCCACTTTGAATTAAACCAAGATTCTTCTTCACGAAAAATTTGGAGAGTGCTCATTCCCTTACCTGCAGACTTAGCGACAACTTTAAAACGATTTCTTGATTTTCTTCTTTGAACTTTTGGATCTGCGGGGATAACTTGCCAAGTTGAAGTTCCAACATGTTTCTTAACTTTATTTATAGTGACATATTTTTGGCTCATGCTTTTTGCAGCGGCCTTGTAAACATTTGAGCTGGTCTGTTTAAACTTGTAGCTGTCCATTGCTTTAACAATATTGGCCTGTTTTTTCATTCCCGCGCAGCTAGCAAGAAGTGAGAGTAGTACTAAGAAAATTAAATTTTTCACTGGAACCTCCTAAGGTTTGAAAATAATATGAAGTTTTCTTTATATTTTAATTTCATCAAAATCATAATAAAAGCTTATACCTAAAGCAATAACGCAAAGAACATGGCTTAAAATTGCCTCTAAATGCAACTCAAAGTGTAAAGACAGTAAGGGCTACTGACAACTAAGTTTTGTCATAGCGATGGCGAGAAGGCCGGAAACCGCGCCATCAAAAATGGCGGTCGTGCCAACTGCCGCAAAAAGAAATCATTTCGAGCTGGTTACGCCGTTAGAATTGCAGTTTACTGTAATGAGACCTATGGCAGCCAATTGGGAAATATCGGTGCCAAATATAGTGCTCACCAATGCCCCGTGCTGGCGGAGTTCGAAAAACTTTTCTATCCACCAGAGGCGCATAAGATTGAAGGCCTTGTTGGGATTTAGTAAGTTCTCAAAAGCGATTAAATTGAGTCGAGTCCTGCGATAAAGATGCGTTTATGAAATGGGGAAAATTCTTTAAAAGAAGCCGGGCCTAAGAGCCCGATTAAAAAATCTTGGTGGCCAACTTTGAACTGCTGCTCCTCATCTTCCAAATGAAAGAGGACTTGCTGGGAGTTGAGTTCCAGTTTTTTTATTTTTTGCTCGCTGATTTGATTAACCAGTTTAGTGAATTGATGAGGCGAGCCTATTTTAAAAAAACCGGCGTAGTGAACTTGTGGGTAACTCATTTCGGGAGAGTGGGGAATCCAAAACTTGTACTCTTCGAGAGGACTGTCAATCTGATCAAAGAATGAGCTCTCGTGAATAGTGTCTTTTAAATCCATTCCCTTGGATAAGCAAAAATACTCTGTGATTTGATTGGCCTCTTCTTTTATAAAAAGCTTGGTGCTTTTTTGCTTTTTTAAAAGCTGCCAGTCACTAGTACTTCTCTCTATGGTTAAACAATTGGCCAATATTTTTGTATGGTAGAGCTTAGAGATTTGTTCTAGCTGTTGTTCACTAAGCTTAGAAAAAGAGGTTTCCCTGAATCCCTCAACCTTGGTAAGAATTTTTTCGCCAGTAGTGATGACCCCTCCAGCCTCAAAAAAAGAATATTTTTGATAGAGCTCAGTTAGGTTGCTCCAGAGAATAAAGAGCGAAACCTCATCTCCGTGCAGGTCAATAACATGGGAAAGCAGGCTATCGAGATGGCCTGAGCCCCTTTCACTTTCGGTCACGGCAATGCCCCCTAGTAGGCAGATTGGGGAAGTCCAGTCTCTATGGGCCAAGTTTCTAAGTTTCAGTCCTATATGCGCCACCGGCCTATCGTCTTTTAAGATAAGGTGGCAATTGGCGTGGTTGCTGGGATCCATTAAGCTGGCAAAATCGACAGCGTAACTTTGATCGCTGTCGTAATTGAAAGATTTCTCAATTAACTCAATCACTTGATCTAGAAGCTCAGGTCTTTTAGCAAGGGTTGTTAGGGTGGCGCTCATGCTTCGATTATAGGTGATTTTTTCTCATTCACCACTTTTTCTGCAAATGGCCGAAAAGATCAGTTATAAAGAAGCGTGTCCCGAAATTACTTATTGCCCCTATTGATGGCAGCCTTCTGCCTATTGCAAGTTAAGCCTGTTTATTCGCTGGGCTTTAAAAAATGCAATGATTCTCAAGTCCGTTCAATTGAGCAACTTAATCGGGATTTAGTTCAGCGTTTGCGGGAGCTGACGAATCTACGCACCGGCATCCATCATTATAGTTATGCTTATGTACTCCGCCACTTCATCGTGCCTGATGGCAGAGTGGCGAGTCCCGATTATAAGAACGCCGCCATGGCCTATCATAATTTTCAACAGAAAATTAAAAGCAACTTGGATAAGCTTTTGGAAAAAGAGAGGCGCGGTTTTAGCTATCAGTGCCAGAGCATAAGAAATGCTCAGTGTAAGGGGGATCAGACTTATGCCTATGTCATGCGCTTAGGTGATTACGCGATTAATAAAATTTACTTATGTCCGGCATTCTTTAAAGAGGATCGCAATGAACAATTGAGAACTCTTTTACATGAGCTTTCCCACTTGGCGGCCAATGCCGATCATTACTTTGGTGATACTTTTTCTGATGCTGGATTGTTGCTAGAAGCTGGCAATGCCTACTTTTTTGAAAAGCTTATGTTTAATGATTTAGAACAAATACTTAAGCGCAATGCTTGGGTTTTCCTATGGCGCAAACCACGGCCTTAAACTGACCAAAGTTACGCCACTTTTTTCCAGATGACTTATCCGACCCCTGACATCCAATATTACTTTCCCTTTAAAATTCGAAGCTTATGTCGCGCTAGGCAAAAATTGACCGTCTAAGTATTAGACAAATGTTTTTAAAGTTCTAACGAAATTAAACGATCAGTTTTATGAAGGGATTCGCTTACTTACTTCTTTCTAAGAGAGTAATGGATCCACCGGCAGGAAGGACTCCTGTTTGGAACCCACATCAAGGAGGATGAAAATGGGACTTCGAATAAACACGAACGTAGCATCGTTAAACGCTCAAAGAAATTTGAGGGGTACGAGACTAGGTTTAAACAAATCACTGGAGAAGTTGTCTTCTGGACAACGGATTAACCGGGCTGGCGACGACGCTGCTGGGTTAGCAATCTCCGAAAATCTCAAGGCTCAAATTAGGGGTC
>JABGVH010000041.1 GCA_018646195.1 Halobacteriovoraceae bacterium | reverse complement strand
GGCCGGATCGGCGCCTATACCAGGCGAAGCCGGGTCGTAAATTTGGCTAAGGGAACCGGCATTGTCATCGAAGACGGTATAGCCAAAGGAATTGGCGTCAAAGGTCGCTTTGTCTTGGGTTGGAAGGTCGAAAATATCGCTTACTAATTCTGTCCTATTAGTATTGCAATAAATGGGTTCGTAATAAATTTGAGGAATACCAATCAGCTCTAGCCGACCCAATTTTGTCAGGTAGTAAAGGGCATTGCCAGGATTAAAACCTGCAATAGCGGCGTTATTAGTCACGCCAACGCCGGCCTGATAGTCATAGGCATTGCGGCTAGTGACATTAAAAGTAATTTGAACCCCCGCGAAGGCCCAGTCGTTGCCTCCAAACTGAAGCCCGGCATCGGCCTTGGCGTGGAAGACATCAAACTTGCCAGGAGTATTTATTGTATCGGGACAGACTATCCATGGGCCCGTAGTTGCAAGGTCAATACGAGGATTATTAACTATTGGTGCACAAGAGGCGGCTGGAGTTAACCCCGGAGTAGTCCCCAGTAGAGTTCCATTTTGGTCAAAGTAACGAAAAGTTACGTCAGTTATATTTTCGATACCTCCGATATAGGCGGGCAGGTAAAAACTGGTTGCCTCTTCAAAGTCGTGAGAGGCGAAATAGTTAAAAGGGCCGTCTCCTGAGATCACTGGGATGTTTCCGTTATAGGGAATCGGCTGGTAGGGGGTTTCCATGGTTTTAGTTTGGTCTAGTTCCCCTTGAGTCGGGTCTCCCTGAGGACTGGTGTCGAGAACCGCGGTTTGGGAGCCGAAGTTCGAGGGATTTTGAACCTCAAAGCCGACTACTTCTGGAATTTTATGTTGAATACAGCCACCATCAGAGGGAGCTAAGCACAGCTTATCAAACTCTTTATTGTAGTTTTGGAAATTGAGGTTGGTAGGTGCATTATTAACTAAGTCTGTAGAGTAGTTAATACAAGAAAAGGCCGAGAAGTTAACATTCAGTCTTTTGTTATTGCTCCAGTCATTGGTTCCGTCAGAAAATTTACGAACCCAGCCTCCACCACAGCAGGTTTTTGTGCCGGTATCGTTGATCGCCTTCCACTGCATATTATGAGAGACCTGATTTTCTTGAATACGGGGCGCTTCGGCCTTGCTTTTGTCGGCGTCTGGTGAAGTTGGAGTTGAAACTAATTCGGTCACCATATAACGTGAGTAACGGCCATCAGTAGTGGGGTTTTGAAATGGAGGCAGGTGACTTGCCAATGGGCCGTTAAATGTCCCGTAGCCGGGGGAGAGTGCATCTGTCGTGACCTGAAGGGCGGCTCGTATTTCGGTGTACATGGTAATGTCTTCACCAGTGGCGCGACAGCAACGATTTTTTGTTAAATCGTAATCGAAGAAATCATCATCCTGTAAGAATGGCTTATCTTGACCTTGCCCGCAAACTAGCGACTCTTGCCAGAATTTTTGTTCAGCTTCGGTATTTCCAAATGCATCTATATCAAAGAAAATTGCCTGAGCAGAGTGTAACTTATTAGGGCCACAGTCGAGGTCAGTATGGCAGACGGCACCGGCCCTTCTTAAACAGGCATCGGCAGCTAAGGTAGGCGCTAAAATATTGGCAACCGTGCCCAGCTTTTCTGCCTCGATAGTCTTAAAGGTTGATTCAAAAATAGTGGTACCGGGATCTCTTTGAGATTCCCCGCCACACATATTTTGGACATGTTTTTGAGTGGTGTTGGTGGATTCGGCCAGGATCGAACCTGCGGTAGTTGTGGTACCCATATCAATGACAGGGCAATTATGGATTCTACTGTCGCCAATCGCCTTACTATCACAATTACTAATTTGAGAGATATAATCCGCCCTGCCAGTAGAGTCAGGATTGCGGTGCTGTTCGATAGGGTCGATATTTAATTGCCTACCTGGGCGACAAAGTCCCCAGTCTTGTTGATCAGTAGGGTTGGGAGTGTGAATAGATGCGCTATCTTTAATAGCGTCTTGTATTTCAGAGGGGAGGGTTCCAACACCGCCGATATACGATTCTGGCCGTCCCATTACCGAGGCGCCTTGTCCGAAGAGATTTGTTTCGAGCAAATTTGGAGTCCTGTGGACACGGCTATTGAACTTATTGCCGTTAATCTGTTCACAGTAAAAATTAGGAGCACAACGAAAGAGTTTCTGCTTTTGTGGAAAACCACTTAGAGTGCTTAAGTCCTTCTTACAAGGAGAGCCAGCTCCTCTATAGACACAGCGAAAATTTGTTCCAGTAGGAAGGTTGCCCCGGAGTATGTCTGAAATACCGCCGGCTGCTACTTCCTGATCTTTAACTTCCAATCCGTTTATATCAAAGCGTGGCCATTTTGTTTTATACTCTGAAGTATCGGCGCAGGCATATTCCCATCCAAGTTTTGTGACGCAATCAAGGTCAGTATTACATTGATGATAAAACTGGCAACTGGCACCTTTGTTTTGACGGGAATCGTTTATAGGTAGGTTAGGGTCGTAATCAAAATCGGCGGCGATATTATTACCTTGATCGGTAACGATCGCTACAATATGATCTGTCGGTTCGTGGAGGTCAGCGAATGGAGCATTTATGGCCAGGTATAATTTATTACTCTTGGCCGAAATTCTACGCCCGGTGCCAACTGCAAACCATGAGGCGCCATCAAAGGAACCAATCAAGGCACCTTTATTGAAGCCAAACCAATCTCTTTGATAACCATTAACATACATTGCCGATTGAGCACTGAGGCGGTTACTTCTTTGAGTTATAAGGTTGCCGTTTTTCTTATGAGAAAAGGGAAGCATGGTGGGAGGCAACCAACAAGCGCGACCAAATATGGTGTCTTCGTAATTACCGTTTGAGGTATTATTATTATAAATGTCTCTCGAAGTAGTATGCCCAACTGCACCTAATCCATTACCTCCTAGTGAGGTAGGAAAGGGAGAGAAGCTATTAAACCAAGAGTCACTGGCACATTGTGGACAGGGAGTGTGAAATCCCTGGGTAACACTAATTATATAAGTTTGATCAAATTCAACATTGACGACTTTTGCTGGCAGCGCTTGAGTTAGCGAGACCGAAAATTGTCCCAGTATGGCGTTCATACTATAGGTACCTGATACGGGGTCGGTCTTGCCACTGCTGTCTAAATAGGAAAATGGAGTTCCCTCTGGAAGAACCTCTGGAGTTATGTTTGTTAAGGTAGAAATATCGTCAACCACAACTCCGTCATCACTTCTGTAAAATCGATGAGGGGCGGAGCGGCCAGGAACAGAGAGATTTAGGTTCTGGAAAGGCGTGGGCTCAATACTGGGGTTTGGAACCAAGCAGGTTACTTCGGTTATATTTCCATTAAAGTCTTTGGTCGCTTGAAGTCCGAAGTCAGGACATTGTGGCTCATTGGGTTCTGATGGGAAGGGGTCAAACTCACAGCCACACTCGTCCCAAACATCGGCCCTTATCAATTTAAAGTCTTCGATATCGATAAGGGTGTCGGCATTTTGATCACCACAAGTCGAGAAGTCCTGTGGATTTTGTTGCTCACCCTCAAGGCAATTAAACTTGGCAACTTGCTGCTCCAGGTAAGCAGAAGCGGTAGCACTAGCATCTGGTAGTGGAGATGGTGTTGGTGCTGGTGGAGGGGGAGAGTTACAAACGAAAAAGATATTTGGATAGTTGACGAAGTTGGCGGGGTTGATTGCAATATCAGCAAGTGCTTGTGTGAAGTCTGGCTCATTGGTAGCATTGGGCTTTTGAGTGGCATCGTTTACACATTGCCCTTCGAGACAGCAATCAAAACCTTTGGCCAGGCAAGAGCTATTAGAGCAAGTACTACCAGGGTTGGAAGAGTTAGACTCAACGTCCACTCGTAATCCAAGTCCCAGTAAATCTAAACTTTCTTGGGGAATTCTATTAAGTACCGATAGTCCAACACCTGCAGTGGTGGTGTAGAGAGAAACGTTAGATGAGGAGATCGTCCCACTACAAATTCCTGAGGCACACATGGTGGGGGGGCTAAAAGCGGCGTTTGTGTTGACGCTTAAAGATTCGTTAATTGCTATTGGGTCTATATTTCCTGAGCTATCGATATGCGAGGCGTCTCCCTTGCAATTATCTACGTTCAGACCATCTTCTGGGATATCAATTCTTAGAAGCCTCTCCAGCGATTGAGTGCTGAAATTTGTAAAAGCTATTGGTACTGCTCGTGCTCGCAGGTGTTTTTTTACAGTGGCATCGGTATAACTGACCACCATGCAAAAGGCCTTGGTAAAATTAGAATCATTTTCTAAGAATTGATGGAGAATATCTCCACGCAGGTAGATAACTGTTTGGGTGTTTTGATTTATAGTAATTGTTCCTGTCACTTTCTGATCGGAGAACCAGAACAAGTCTTCGTCACTATTAAAAACTGGAGGTGCAGGGGTTCCTACAACGCCACCAGAGCTGCTGGAGCTGTCGCTTTTCTTCGTTCGCTTGCCACCAGACGAGCTGGGCACACAGGACGAAAGCGCCACCATCAAAACTAGGAATATGATCTGAATACTAAACTTCATTTTTTCTCTTCTCGCTCCAGCTAACCTATCGGCATTTAAAGGATTATTATTAAAAACCAAGTACTTAGCTCCTGTATTCTATTGTAACCCTGAACCTGGTCCAATTTTAACTTGTGAGGAAAGTTTATGAATTAAGCTAACTAGCTGAATTTAATGGGGCATAAGCCGTGTTCTTATGAGGAAAAGCAGACAAAAAAGGGCCTCTTTAGAGACCCAAAATTACCGCCCAATATTTTAGTCAGCTATATTTAGATAAAGTTGAATCCACCGCCACCAAGGGAGTAATTAAAAGTTCCCCCAAAAATAGGATTTTGAAAGCCGGTAGGCAAGAAGAATTGGCCAGAGTTGAGCAAGTTAAATTGGTCAACTCGTTGGTTAATTCCAAAAACAGAAAGGCTTGCTTGGTTGGCGGTATTATAGGCAGAGAATGCGGTGCCCATAGTTCCAAACAAATAGGGAGCGGCATCTATAAAGCCGTTGGCGACAAAATCAAGGTCATCTTCGTCCACCGTTTTCATACTTTTCGAACTGCGGTCCCAGTAAGCGCCATTGTCGATATTGGTATTGGCCTCAACTGCTAGCGCCTGTTCTTTTTTACTAAATCTCGAAAGCACAGGAGTGTTGTTAGCTGTTTTATTAGAGGTAGGAGCCGCTACTTCACCTCTTCTCATAGCATTACAGAGTCCCTCTAATGCGGTATTTCCAGACTTGTTATAAAGCTGAAAACATTTGCTCTGAAGCGCTTTAGATTCGGCCATATCTTTTTTAATACTGGGATCAATCTCTCCAATAATTTGGTCGGCGGCCCCAAGTAATTTTAATACTGGAGATTGGGTGCTTCCCACATTACACCAGCCGTATTCTTTATTTTCATCACCAAATGAGCAATTGTTTTCGATATTTTTTGCTGCTAAGTATTTTATTCTCTCCAAGTTTTTATAAGAGTCTTGTTTTTGAAGTTCCGCCATAACGGCCTGCATATTTTCGACCTTTTTCTTATGCTCGTCATAAACCGCATCCATTTTGGCCTTCATTGCGCTGTTATCAACATTCATTAGTGCCGCTAAGTCTTCCAGTTTATCGCTGTCAATTTCACCATCTTTAAATAATGTGGTAGCAAAATCACAACTCATTTTCTTAGCTGGATCACTTGCATCTTTTATATCATTTCCGAGACTTTCACAGAGAGTTTGCGCCATCAAGGCCATATTCTTCTGTGCCTCGTCGGAGTCTCCACCTTCTCCTAGCTTTCCAAACATTGATTCAATAGTGCTGTCACTTTTTGAATTGTATTTGGTGCTGGCCTTAATCTTTTCGATTTCTTCTTTTACTTTTTTGGCCAATATTTCTTTGCGATCAGATAAGTCAATAAGCTCGCCACGATTGGGGTTGAAGTGATACTTGTAAAGATCCTGGCCCTTAGAGAGGGCGTCACGGCTTAGGCCGGCTAATTTAGAAGGATCAAAACTGGCAATCGCCTTAGCATCAGGAGCGGCACTTCCGAGGATTTTTCCTTGCAACTCTTTGTATTTTGCAAGCGCCTTATGTCCACTGGGTTGTAATTTATCGCGACAAATTTTACTGCCGCCTGCAATTTTCTCTCTTAAGCACCTGTCGTAACTTTTAAATTGATCTTGTAATGTTGTGTTTGCAGCAGTCAGGTCTGCAATAGTCTTTTTTTCTGTCTCGGCCACTGCGTTGACGAGGGCATCAGGTAAATCAGCGGTTAAAGTTTTCTCAAAAGTTTCAAGTTGCGCCTGGTAGGCGGCAGCGTCGCTACCGGCAGAAACTCTGGCCAGGTTGACGAAGCTTTGTAAGTTAGCGGAGACTCCAGTGCCGTCAGAAGAGCTAGGGAAGTCAATTGAGCCATTAATGGCCTTTATATCTTTACTTAGTTTATCGGCAGCTGGATCTTTCTTGTCCATATAAAGACAAACTTGAATGGCCTCACCATCACTACCTGACATCGCACTATCTATATTTGTTTTAAGGTTGTTACCTGCTAGTCTTCTTTTTTCGACAGCATCCTCATCGTCTTCGCTAATTTTGGCAATTTCTGAGGTCTTAGAATCAACAAAGCCCTTTACGGAAGCATAGAATGGTTTTAGTTTGCCACTACATTCTTTCTGCATTCTAGCAACGACATCAGCACCTAAGTCTTTAGAACCTTCAAAATCAGTACTGTTTATTTTTAAAACCTTTTGGGCCCTGTTTAAAAAAGTTTGAATTGTTGCAATACTTTTACTGGTCTTAACCGCCCTGTCTAGTGCACCGACTCCTGCAACATAGTCACGAACTCGCTGGCGTTGATTTATCGGCAAGGCCTTAGCGAGTCTCTCGCGATATTTTCCAAAGGATGCGCTACTTTTAGTATTTAGGTCATTGTAAGCCGCTAATAATAAGCTGGTGGCCTCAGTTGTATCTCCACCGATAGTCGCCGCGGTAGCACCTGGGGCGGTTATTTTTTTGAGTTTATTGAACTTTTCAGCAAAGGCACCGCCATCTTTTAAAATGGCGGGTAATTTTGCTGGATCGACTTTTAAATAAGCAAACATGCCAGAGTATTCTTTGAGTGGGGCATGAATGGCATCGGTACTTTTTCCCAGGAATCCTCTTTGAAAGTGAGGTAATCCTCTCTTTGCAAATTGTGACGAGTCGGCCATAATTGTCCCGCGCCCTTGATCACCTTCTTCATCACTTCCGGCCAAATTTTTATCTCTAATAGAACTTTCTAAGTCATATAATGTCTCGAAAGTTTTCTCTTTACTTAAGGCCTCTGCAATAATGAAATCAATATTTTTCTCGTCAGCGCCAAATAATTTTTTAACTTCTTCATCAAACTTCTTTGGGGTATTGGCGGCTTCCCATTCTTCTTTAGTTTTCCCTGCCAACATCTGGTCGACTTTTTTAGCAGCGGCACTTTCTCCATAATGGTCTTCAAAGCCGTAGACCCCGCCTTTAATGCCATCTATTTCTTCAGTATTCATTAAGGCCTGGTATTTCTTATCTTCGGCAGCGGTACGGGTGCTGGCCTTTTCTCCGGTTTCACCGTTAAGGATACTTTCTAGGTCATCCTTGAATGACTGGTTCATTGCCCGCAGTCCCTTGAGTGCTAGTAATTTGGCGAGGGCCTGGTCGTGCTGTTTTTTGATATCAAAGTAGCTCTTGCCTTTAAAGTCCTTAAATTTAGGCTTAGTACTTTCGAGAGTCACTGTGTACTGCTCTTTTTGCAGCTCCTTAAAGGCCAATTTTCCGTCACTACATTTATAGCCTGAGGCCTGGGCAGTGGTTAGACTGAAAACTAGCCCTTGGATAATTAAGATCTTCAGGTATCTCATCGTAGTGCTCCCTCTCATTCGCATCTCTCTTTAATATAAGATTCAGAATTAGCTTTGCTCTGTTCTTATTTTACCCTAGCTTTTCGGTCAACTGATCGTAATTCTTGAGTATATCGGACAGGGATAGTGGAAATCTGTTTAATATTGGGGGGATAGTGCTGAGGCGCTAGGGCCTTTCAAGTGAAAGTGTCTAAACTTTGGTGACCAAAATATTAGCCATGGCCGCCGGCCATAAAGCTTTTTTCGCAGTCTAACTGCTTTGAAACAGGTCCCAATTGATCTAATTTCAAGAAGTAATCGCGAGTTACCTCAAGAGTGTCTGAAATAGCGGTTGTTTGAAATATCAGGTTCCTAAAGGTCGCTGCTCCTTCGAAGCCGCTGGCCATCCAGACGATGTGCTTTCTCAATTGGACCAGGATAGTGCGCTCTCTTTCGGTAAATTCTGAAAGATAGGTGTAATACCTTTCAATCACTTGCCAGTAGTCGGCCGGCGAAAAATGCGGAAAAATCGAAGGCGCCAATTGCGATTCTAGAAAGATAAAAGGGTTGCGAAGCGCCCCTCTGCCGATCATCAGGGCATCCATAGTAGTACTGGCCAACCTCTCTCTTACTTTTTCGGGAGTATTGAGGTCTCCATTGCCGATTAATGGCAGCTTCGAAGTATCGCTGAGGGATTCTAAGTACTGCCAATTGGCCTTACCTTTATACTGTTGGGTGCGGGTCCTTCCATGTATAGCGACAAATTCAATGCCTTCCCCCGCGGCAATATTTATAATTTCTCTGGCGTTCAATTGCTCTTCGTCCCAGCCGGTCCGAATTTTTATAGTCAGAGGAATTGAAAGTTCTTTTCTGATGTTTTTAAAGAAAGAGGAGAGCTTAGAAGTATCTTTAAGAAGCGCTGAGCCCCCGCCTTTGGTGACTACTTTCCTAACTGGGCAACCCATATTGATATCAATAAAGTCGGGGCCGTATTCTTGGCAAGTCGCTGCCGCCCGCGCCATCGCCTGGGTGTCTTCACCAAAAATTTGGAGTCCGATATTTTTCTCTCTTGGATGCAATTTAAGCATTTTGAGGGTCTTTTCATTGCCGTAGTTTATACCGTGGCATGAAATTAGCTCGCTGACCGTCGCCCCGGCGCCAAGCTCCTGCATTAAAAGGCGAAATGGTAGATTGCAAATGGCGGACATGGGGGCCAGAATAAGGGGGTTTTGAAAGCGCAGAGCGCCCATCTGAGTGGGTTTGCCTTTTATAGAAATAGCGTCTATTTTGCTTTGTAGTACTGGCGAAAATTCTGTCATACGGCCTGTGTATCACGATGACGCACAATGCGTCAATTGACAAATAAAGGGAGCTCTTTTGGGCCGAAAACATATTGTATTTGATTGTGATGGCACGCTAGTAGATAGCCATAGCGTGATCTTTGACGCCATTCAAATGCTTATGACGGAGCATTTAGAGCGGGAAGTCTCTCTCGAAGAGGTAAAGCAGAAATACAGTGCCGATATGCCAACTGTTGCTGCCGAGTTTGGAATAGATGTCAGGGATCAACAGACCGCCGGAAAGTTACTTAAAAGGTGGCAGGAAGTTTCCCAAATAGGTAACGAAGAAATTGCTCTCTACCCTGAAATAACAGAACTACTTGAGCAGCTTAAAAACTCTGATACCACAACTCTTTTATGGACCGCGAGAGATCGTCGCTCGACTGAGTATATTTTAAAGCGTGCCGGCATTGAGCAGTATTTTGAAAAGATAGTCTGTGCTGATGATACCAAGTTACCAAAACCCTTTCCTGATGGATTAGAGCTTTTGGGACGAGACTTTCCCAAAGAAAGCATGATCTTAATAGGTGATAGTGCTGCTGACTTGAAAGGGGCGCAGTCCTTCGGAATACCGCTAGTTGCCGCTTGTTGGAATGAGTGGGCCGATCATAAGATATTTGCCCAAGATGGGAAGTTGTTAAAGGCAAATACGCCGCTGCAATGTTTAGATTTATTTAAAAAGCTTAATGGAGTGTTAGATGTTTGATTCCCTCAGTGAGAAATTTAATGACGCCTTTAAAAACCTGCAAGGTAAGGGCAAAATTTCAGAAAGCAATATTGAAGATGCCCTTAAACAAGTTCGTACTGCCTTGCTTGAAGCGGACGTCAATTTCAAAGTAGTTAAAGAATTTACTAGTGCTGTTAAAGAACAAGCGCTGGGAGAAAAAGTGATAAGGGGAGTAGACCCCGATCAACAATTCATAAAAATTATCCAAGATGAATTGGCCAAAATCATGGGCAATGCTAATGAAGAAGTCGATTTAGAACGCCCCGGCCCTATTCCGATCTTGATTGTAGGTCTGAACGGCCAAGGTAAGACTACTTTTTCTGGAAAGCTCTCAAAACATTTAACTGAGAAAAAGAAAAAAAGTGTGCTTCTCGTTCCTGCCGATACTTATAGGCCGGCTGCCAAAGATCAATTAATTACTTTGGCAAAAAGCATGGATATGGATTGGTTCGATTCGGACTTAACAGGCCATCCTAAAGACATTGCTCTGGCGGCGCTAGAGTATGCCAAAGAGCAGAAAAAAGATGTCGTGATTATAGATACCGCCGGTCGTTTACATGTTGACGAAGAGTTGATGGGTCAACTTAAAGAAGTTAAAGAGGCGATAGCTGATAAGAATCCGGAAGTCCTTATGGTGGCAGATGCCATGACAGGGCAGGAAGCAGTTAACGTAGCAAAAGTTTTCCACGATGCTATCGGTTGTACCGGAGTAGTGCTCTCCAAAATGGACTCAGATGCTCGCGGTGGTGCCGCACTTTCTATAAGACATGTCACCGGAATCCCCATTAAGTATATTTCAGTCGGGGAAAAAATGAAGGACCTCGAGCTCTTTCATCCAGACAGGTTAGCGGGAAGAATTCTCGATATGGGCGACGTGGTCACGCTAGTTGAAAAGGCCGAAGAGGCCATCGACGAGAAAGAAGCCGAACGCATGATGAAAAATATGGAGAAAGGTAATTTCACCGTAGAAGACTTCATGAAGCAAATGGATATGATCAAAAACCTAGGGTCTATGAGTTCTATTTTAAAAATGATCCCGGGGATGGGTGGAATGCTTCGTCAAGCGGGAGACCTTACTCCGGCGGAAGATGAAATGAAGCGGATGCGAGTTATTATAGACTCCATGACCAAACAGGAACGTCAAAATTATAAATTAATAAAAGAGTCTCGAATGGACAGGATCTCAAAAGGTTCAGGTAATACTCTCAAGCAAGTAAAAGACTTTATTCAAAAATTTCGTCAAATGGAAAAAATGATGGGCGGGATGATGCAAATGATGAAAGGCGGAATGCCAGGAATGCCCGGAATGGGTGGTGGCATGCCAAGTCTGCCAGGAATGGGAGATCAAGCAGGGTTTCGTCAGGGTAAAAAGCCAAAGAAGAAAGGCAAGGGTAAAAAAGGGCCGTGGGGTGGTGGTTACTTCTAAACGGTATTTTAAATTATTTATAAATTCCAATTTATTTCAGCTATATTTTTTGACCTTAAAAATTCGTTAGTTTTTGAAAAATGCTTATTTCCTAAAAATCCTCGATAAGCACTTAGAGGTGAGGGGTGGGCGGATTCTAAAACAAGGTGCCTTTGGCGATCAATGCCGACCCCCTTTTTCTGTGCCTGTGCTCCCCATAATAAGAAAACTAAATTGTCACATTTAAGATTGAGAATTTTGACCACCGAGTCTGTGAAAGTTTCCCAGCCTTTTTTCTGATGTCCTCCCGCCCGTCCATCTTCAACCGTAAGAACACTATTTAAAAGTAGAACACCACTATTGGCCCAGGCCTTCAAAAATCCATGCTTGGGAATACTGAGGCCTAGGTCAGCTGATAACTCTTTATAGATGTTTCGAAGTGAGGGAGGAATTTTGACTTCCGCTGGTACTGAAAAGGACATTCCGTGCGCCTGACCTGGTCCATGGTAAGGGTCTTGGCCGATTAATACCACTTTGACTTTGGCGACCGGTGTTTCGATAAAGGCCTGGAATATTTCGCTTTGTCTGGGATAAATGATTTTGCCGGCCTTAATCTGTTGGCAGAGGAATTGCTCAATCCCGGCCATATAACTTTTTTCAAATTCTGAGGAGAGTAATTCCTTCCAACAAAGGGGAAGGGAAGTAATGGGAAGTGTTTGCATTGCGTTAAAACCCTGAAAAGTGAAGTCAAACCGTTGACTTCTCTCTCTAAACTGTTTACTTTGTGCTCTGTTTTAACTTGTGTAGTAGGAGTAGTAAATGGTTGTGATTAGAATGGCACGTGGCGGAAGAGTTCATAAACCCATCTATACCATTGTAGCGGCAAATTCTCGTGATCCGAGAGACGGTCGTTTTCTTGAAAAACTTGGTCAGTACGATCCAAATGGTAAAGAAGATAAAGTTTTGAATAATCTCAAAACTGATCGCATTGCCGCTTGGGTTGATAAAGGCGCAGTTCTCTCTGATACAGTAAAATCACTATTGAAAAAAAGCAAAATCGAACTTAAGTAGTTTCGGTATTTTAGGCTTTTGTTTTGGGATAGGGGGCATTACCCTTAGACTGATTAAGTGAACTGTAAAACAGCGAGTGTTGAGATGAGCGAATTAAAAGATCTAATAGTAATTATAAGTAAGGCCCTTGTAGATATTCCTGAGGATGTCAAAGTTAACGAAATAGTAGGTGAGCAAACTACTGTGATAGAGTTAAAAGTTGATAAATCTGATTTAGGAAAAGTTATTGGAAAACAAGGTCGCACTGCTCGGGCATTGCGCACCATCCTCAATGCCGCCTCTACAAAGCTGAAAAAGCGTTCAGTCTTAGAGATTATCGAGTAAAAATAGTTTAGTTTAATTTTTCTTAATATTATAAGGGGGTCACAGACCTCCTTTTTTTGTACATAAT
>JABGVH010000045.1 GCA_018646195.1 Halobacteriovoraceae bacterium | reverse complement strand
TAGGGTCGCCTATAATTTTTCTCTGGTGGGCGGGATTTTTATGAAAAACATCAATGCTGCTGCCGACTAGATCAGCGACATTAATAGGCATATGTTGCTCTAAGGTCTTAAGGGTTTCGAGGCTATTGTGATTGGCATAAATAACAGTCCCGTCGCGATCAGACATTAAGGTATTTATAGGAGAGAGGTCAGTCATCTGCTGAGTTCTGGTCGACGCCACTTCTACTTTCAAAGACGCTAACTTCCTTTCAGTAATATCTTGGGCCAGCTTGACAACTCCAGTAACTTTCCCGTTGTCATCTTTAAGAGGCGCGTAAGAGGCGTAAATCCAAATACTCTCTCCCTTTGAGGTAAAGCGCTCAAATTCATCGGTCTGAGTTTTACCCGCTCCTAGCTCCTTCCAAAATTGTGTGTACTCGGGAGTTTTTACATAGTCCTGGTTACAGAACATCCGGTGGTGCTTGCCAGTCACTTCGTTTAAGTCATAACCCAAGGCATTCAAAAAATTCTGATTCGCTTTTACAATATTACCTGAAGTGTCAAATTCAATCGTAGCGTAATTTTCATCTAATGAACTCAATGTTTTTTTGTCATTTTCTTCAGTTGAATTTTGATCACTCATTGTTTTCTCCCTTATCTCATTATCTCATTATCTCATTATCTTATTGATAAATAATTTTCTTTGATCAATCATAAATTTTATCGGCGAAATGTATAGATTGAAAAAATGGTTTATTCTAAAGAAATCTTTATCTTTCTCACTAAGCACTTATTCGAGCGACCGGACTGCAAGAGTCGGACTCTTCTTTTTTCTTCATAAAGTATTGAAAGTCTAGAAGAGAAACCGTGACACCATTGTTAAATAAGGTACCTAAAATACCTGCCCTATCTACTGTGTCACTATTAATTTCATTATCATTATTGCTAATATCGACAATTTCTTTTACTAAAAGACCTTTGAGCTGGCCTTCGTACTCGGCAAGAATGACGTTTAGTGAATGATCATTGTCAAATTCTTTAAAGTAGTCCTTAGCTTCTTTATCACTAAGCCCTAGCTGGTAGTCCATAAAACACAGGGGTAGCGCCTTGCCACGATAATTGACTAGTGGGGTCTCTCCAGAAAATTCGATGCTACTAACTTTAATTTTCTCTAAACGGATAACGTCTTTGAGCTGGAAGCAAAAGTTATCACCGCACTCTAATGAAAAAAGTAGGTATTCTTTTGGTTCTCTATCCTCTTCCCTTGCGGCGCCACTTCCCTCTATTATATTGTCCTGATAGCTAAGTTTAAGTTTTTTGGCCAACCCTTCAGGGTCTATCACTAAAGAGACGTCTCCTGTACCGAGTAATGATGCCCCCCCGTAAATCAAAAGGTCGGAGAACTTATTCCATAGCGGACGTTTCACTACTTCTTCTAGATCGATGATTTCGTCGACAAGCAGGCCAAACTTAAAATCATTAACCCTCAGAACCACAATTTTATAATTCCTATCCAGTTCACTATGATCTTGAGTATTTTCAGATGTATACTCAAGCACTGAGTTTCCAGGAACAATTGGAATAAGATGATTTCCATCTTTGTACATCATGGAGCCATTAATTTTCTGTAATTTAACTTTCTGCTCATCCTCCAGTAAAACCACCTCTGCAATGTCTTCCATTGAAATCACAAAAGTTGCATTAGAGATCTTTACCAGCAATGAAGTTATAATTAAGACTGATTTTGGATAAGGAATTTCAAGGACAAAGGTAGAACCCTTGCCTAATTCACTTTCAATATGAATTCGTCCTCCGGCGTTGACTACTGAGCTCTTAACCATATCCATACCTACGCCCCGCCCAGAGATATCACTGACTACTTGAGCGGTACTAAAACCTGACTCTAAGAGAATATCAAAAATCCGCCGGTCACTCATTTGATCCAGCTCAACTTGGGTGTAGAGGCCTTTTTCTATCGCCTTAGTTTTTACAATTTCTTTATTGATACCAGCGCCATCGTCTTGAACTGTTACCCGGATTGATTCACCAATATCTTCTGCCTTTAAAATAATACTGCCCTCTGCTTTCTTACCATTCTCTGCCCTTTTTTCTGGTCCCTCTATTCCATGATCAATACTATTTCGCATAACATGGATTAAGGCACCTGAAAGTAATTTGGCGACCTGGGTATCGACTGAATTATCACCACCGACTATTTCAAAATTGACTTCTTTATTAGTGGCCTTAGCAATATCCCTAATGACTCTCTTATAGGGTTTAAAAACCGAGTCGAGGGAGACCTTCCGCATATCAGCTATATAATTTTGCATTGAACTAGTAACCTTATGCAGGCCTTCTAGAGTGGCATTGAGTCTATTGACCTCTCGACTCTCTGGAAGCAATTCCTCAATAACTTTTACAGATTTTAATATTGTATTACGCAAAACGGTGACTTCTCCACTTAGCTCCATGAAATTATCTAGTAGGTCTAATGAAACCGACATTTTCTCGGCAGGGGCGGCGTTGCCATTATTTTTCTTGGCGACCTTATCTTCTTTAACATCCTGGCCAGAGGTACCTTTTACTTCTGCTAAGATTTCTTCCCTATCAAAAATAAAAAGTGCCTCTTTACCCTCTATGTTTAGCCCTAGATCGGAAAATTCACTCTTAACTTCTTCAATCATTAATTTGAGCTGGTCAAAACCAGAAAGTAAGATATTAGTAACCGTTTTTGTTACGGGAAGCTCGCCATTTTTCAAAAGAGTGACAAAATCCTCATACTTATGAGTGAAGCCCGAAACCTGCATCAAGCCGAGGCAGGCAGCGGTTCCTTTAATGGTATGCAAGAGCCTAAAGTAGGTATTTATGCAGTCCATATTTGTCGGGTCTTCTTCTAACTCTAAAATAAGCCCTTCAATCTCTTCAATCATTGAGTCCGCTTCTTCCATAAAATTAGCGATCATCTCCTTATCGTCTTCAAGCATGCCCTTTCTAGAAGCCGCGAATTTTTCAACTGCTTCTTCTAACTCGCGAGCGCCTTGAGGCTTCTTTATAAAGGAAGAAACTGACAGTTCCATGCCTTTCTCGGCCATCTCCTTATCAAAAAAGGCAGTCACTATTGAAAAAGGAATAGATACCCCGGCGTCAATTAAGCCTTGTCGAAATTCCAGACCATTCATCTCCGGCATTTTGAAATCTGAAAAAATCATAAGAATTGATTGTTGTTTTGCAGGGATATACTCAAGGGCCTTTTGTGGAGATGTGAAGGTAACAACCTGGTATTCACTGTCCTCTAGTTGTAATGCAATAGATTCAAGCACGTCTGCTTCGTCGTCCACTAAAATTATCTGAAATCTATCACTCATCTAAACCTCGCCTGGAATAATTTTTCCACTTCTTTTTAGCAACTAAAATACTTTAAAATAGCTAAGGAGTATTTAAGTTAAAGGTAATCATGCTTGTATCTCATACTATTTTAAAATTTCATCTCGGGTCTATTCCTTCCATTACTTCGAAGGGACCACAGGTATCATTCGGCGATTTAAAACAACTGGCCTTTGCCTGCTCTGGTGAAATTATTCTACCTAGCCACATTTTTGATAAAGTACTTCCTCTCTTATCAAGTGATACTGTTAGAATTTTTTATCTCCACCTTTGGAAAATTGCAAAAGAGGCTCAATCAAATTCTGTTTTTTCAACCCTAACTGGTCTGCAGCAAAGCAGTGGGCTAGCACCAGTCAAGATTGTCTTCGCGCTTAATGAGCTAAAATCACTATTCCTAATAAGAGTAAACAAAAGTGCCATTCCTGAAATAGTTCTCAATTCTAATTGGACTTATTCCTAGGCCGCCTGTTTGTGTTTTTTCTTAAAAGTCATGCTTCCCTGAAGGTTTTCTTGTAAATAGGAGATATCAGTTCCAATAAGACTCTCTCCACTTCCTAAGAAAAGGTTTCCATCTGGTGTCAAGGATTCAAATAAACTACTTAATATTTTGTTTTTGTTTTCTCTATTTTGATAAATAATTACATTTCTGCAGAAAATAATATCGTACTTCCCTCTTGGGAAGGTGCCCGTTAGCAAATTAAATTCAGAAAAACTGATACGGTCCCTTATTTCTTTTTTAACGGTCCAGCTTTCATTTGAATTATCAGAAAAGTACTTCACCAAATGGGTAATAGGAAGTCCTCTTTGAATTTCTAAATTGGTATATGTACCTGACTTTGCCTTGGTCAATATTTCTGAACTTATATCTGTAGCAGTTATATTTATCCTCTCAATTTCGCTGGCGCTAAGTCTTTCTGAAAGCGCCATCAAAATGCTATAGGGCTCTTGGCCTGAACTGCAGCCCCCACACCAAATATTTATGGGTCCAGAACCTGGTCTATCCTTTAAAATTCGCGGAAGAAGGTCTTCGGAAAGCGCCACAAAGGGTTTAGTGTCTCTAAAAAAATAAGTTTCGTTATTAGTGGCAATATCCAAGACAGTCTGGTGCATCTCGCCAGTAATTTTCTGTAGGTACATCGAGTACAAGGCTTGGATATTTTCAACATCAAACCGCCTGCACATTTGTAGTAGCCGCGATTCGAGTCTGTAATAATCTTTTTCTTCGTAGACGATCCCAATATTTTCAAAAATATAATTTGAAAAATACTTGTAAATTCCTTTATCTTTATTTTCCATGACTACGCCGCCTGTTTAAGTGCAAAATCAATTTTTGATACCAAAATATCTTCGGTAAAAGGCTTCATAATATACTCTGAAGCTCCTAAGGAGATCGCCTTAGTTATTTTTTCAATTTTATTTTCCGTCGTCATCATCAGAATTGGTGCGTCGGTTAACTTTTCGTCCCGTACTGCTTCCAAAAAAGTTGGGCCGTCCATCACTGGCATATTCCAGTCGAGTAGTACCACGTCAACTTTCTCTCCACTTTTAAGCAGATCAACTGCCTCTTGACCATTAAGGGCATCAAGGGTGGTGTAGCCCTCATCGGGCAGCATTTCTCTGACCATCGCCAAAATGTGTTTTGAATCATCTACTACTAATACGCGCATATAATCTCCATCCCTCTCATGCAGCGAGTAGGGCCTTGACTTCCTCAAGAAGTTCATCTTTTACTATTGGTTTTGCTATTACTTTATGAACTCCTAAGGTCCGGAGTCCTATTTTTTGATCATCACTAAAATCTTCACCTGAAATAAGAAGAGTTGTGCTCTCACCTATCTTTAATTTTTCAGACAGCTTTATCATAAACTCATCACCATTAATTTCAGGCATCCTATAGTCCAGAAGAATAACCTTTGGATCATGTAGATCAACTTCTTCTAGTGCCGTAAGTGGGTTTTCATATTGGTGGATTTCAATATCTAGTTCTCTTAAGTATGACTCGATCACTTTTCGTGTGGTTCCACTATCATCTATTATGAATAATTTATATTTCAGCATTTAGGCGACATCCTTAATTAATTTATTGTATTTATTCATTGCTGCCTTATTATCCTTTACTTCTTTTTCCGACTTATTCATCTCAAGATTTACCTTAACTTCATTTACAAATTCGAATAATTTGTAGAGTCGTTCTTTTTCTTCTTCAGTTGGTCCAAGTTGCTCACTACCTAAAAGTTTTTCAAAATTATCGAGGGCAGTTTCTAATAATGTTGCGTTTAACAGCCTGGCCACCCCTTTTAGCTCATGTATCTTTTCAAATAATGGAGTTACATTCTCTGTAGTTAAGTCTTTAATTTCCTGCGATGTTTCCACTAGGAATTTGGCACTTAAGGATTCGGATAATTTTCCAATGAAACTTGTATCAATTTCTAAAACCTCTTCTTCAGCTGGCGCTTTAACCTCACTAGCTGGTGCACTGGCCTTAAGCTCGGCCTCTAATTCCTCTAAGACCGAGGCATCAAGCATTCCAGATTCAACTTGCTCTCGCATGGAGTCCAATGCTGCTGAGCTAATCATACAATCCCCACTATCACTTTGGGGGCAGGACTCTTCTGGTTCTGATGCAGCTTTGACTTCCAGTTCGGTTGCGGCTTCAGGTTCAGGCGCTTCTTCAATTACCTGTAGGAAGTTATTTAAATGCTCATTCAGCTCTTCAGCCGAAATAACATTCTTAGAAACTAAAATTTTACCCAGGGGAGTTTTTTTATCAACTTGTTGCTGTAGGGCCTGCTCTACTAAACTCTCTTCGATGAACTGACCGTCTCTAAGTACTGACAGGATATCTTTCCTGCCACTTACTTGGGCGGCAATGATTTTTAAGAGTGTTTGGTTTTCAATTTTTAAACTGCCTTTCAGTATCGACAATAGTGAAGGCATGTCCTCTAATTGGGTCACAAGTCCGTCTATCAATTGCTCAGAATTAATAACTTCTTGTTTGACTAAATAATCTCCGAAATACATCGTTTACCTTCTTTTATGTTTAGGCACAGACCTTATTTATGATTTCTGCCATATTATCTAGTGTCACTACATTAGTTTGAATCTCTGCCTCAGCAACTGCCCCTGGCATTCCCCAGACTACCGAGCTCTCTTCATCTTGGATAACGATTGGACAACCCACTTCTTTTAAGAAGCGACAGCCGTTCAGACCATCGGAGCCCATACCTGTTAATATAATAGGGAAGGCCAACTGACCGTAGACCTCTCCTATTGACTTAAACATTAGATCAACCGCCGGCCTTACATAGCAAACTTTATCACCTTGATCTAAATGGATGACAACCTCTCCACTCTCTCTTTTTAATGTGGTGTGATAATTGCCTTTGGCCAAGTAGATCTTCCCACCCTCAAGAATCTGCCCCTCAAAGCTTTCAAAAACCGGAAGTGGGCAAATTGTCGTTAAGTGTTCCGCTAACTTTGCCGTGAAAAACTCAGGCATATGCTGGACGATAACAATTGGTATCTTTATAGAGGGGCTAATATCTTTTAAAATTGTCTTTAATGTTTCAGGTCCGCCAGTAGAGACACCAATGCAGAGCACGCGGGGTTTAAAGGAGCAGAGATTTCCAGGCAAGGCGCCGCCTGCATAAGATTTCTTTGCCTTCCTACTAGTGGCCGGGCCCACTCTCTTTAATTCCGTTAAAGAGAGGACTTTTTGAACCAACTCCCTTCGAACGAGCTCTATGCCCTCTTCTATATTTTCAGCATCAGTCACCTTGGCGGCAAAATCATTGGCGCCGGCATTTAAGGCCTCTATTGTTTTCTGAGCCCCATTCATAGTCAAAGATGAAAAACAGATAATTTTGATTTGCTTATTGAACTTTCTAATTTCTTGGATCGCAGTGATGCCGTCCATTACAGGCATCTCTATATCAATTGTGGCCAAGTCATAATCACCTTGCTTTATAAGGTCCAATGCAATTTTTCCGTTTGAAGCTGTCTTTAACTCAGTTAAACCCTCAACTTCCTCTAAGGCCTTAGAGATGGCTGACCGGTATACTATAGAATCATCAACAACTAATACTTTCATTTTATTTTTCCTGGTAAATTAGTGTCGACAATTATAAAAATTGTTTAAAGACATTTTCCCTTAATCTTATTTAAGCTGATCGTAGTCCTCCCCTTTGTAAATCTTAAGTAAGCAATCCTTAGTTTTGTACCGAAAGCATGTTTATACTAGTTCTGTCATAAAAAAGAGGTAACTATGGACAACAAGGCCCTACTCGATGATTTCTTAATTGAATCTTTCGATAATCTTTCGAATATTGAAGAGGAACTTACTCAATTTGAGAACGACTCAAGCAATACAGAATTGCTAAATAATATTTACCGAAAGGTCCATACACTCAAAGGTTCTTCCAGCTTCTTAGGTTTTAAATCGCTCCAGAAGATAACGCATACAAGTGAAAACATACTGGACTTAGTTAGAGAAGGTAAGGTTAAGATAGACCCAAAGATGATGGATGTCTTACTTGAGGCCTTTGATATTTGTCAGAGTATTTTAAAAGTAGTCGAAGAAAAAGGCGATGAGGGAGATGGCAATTATGACGGAATCTACCTTTCTCTGCTAGGAGCACTTGAAAAATTTACCTCTGATGATTTTAGCGCCCTTAAAAAAGATGAAGTCCTGCAAGAAGAGAAGCTACAACCTCTTTCTGTGGTTAAGAATGATGCAGAAGAAATTCCTGAAGCCAAAGTAGCTGCAAGTGCAGTAGTTCCTGAAGAAGCTTCAGTCGTTACAGAAGAAGAACCTCAACCTTCTACCGTAACTCAAGAAGCTAATGATGAAAAACTTCCAATTGATAAAGAAGTTCAAAAAGATGAAGTAACCCAGGTGAAAGGAAAGACAGGGTTATCTTCCTCAAATATATCGGACTCCTTTGTAAGAGTTAATGTAAATCTACTTGATAGGATAATGAACGTAGTCGGAGAATTAGTTCTTACTAGAAACCAAATAGTGCAATATACAGGAAACTACTCAGGTGATCCTATACTCAATAAATTGAGCCATGGATTAAATGTTATTACCAGTGAATTACAAAATGAAATTATGAATACCAGAATGCAGCCGGTAGGTAGCGTGCTTAGTAAGTATGAGAGAATAGTGAGAGATCTCGCCAGAGCGCAGAAAAAGTCTATTTCTCTTGAATTATCAGGTCAAGATACCGAGCTCGACAAAACCCTTCTCGAGGCCATCAAAGACCCACTTACCCATATTATAAGAAATTGTATTGATCACGGAATAGAAACTCCTGATGAAAGAATCAAGAACGGAAAGCCCGAATCGAGCGTACTTTTTATTCGCGCTTATCACGAAGGCGGCCAGGTTGCCTTAGAGATAAAGGACGATGGCCGAGGGATCGTTCGCGATAAAATTGTAAGCAAGGCAATCGAAAAAGATTTAATTTCCGAAGAAAAATCAAAAATAATGAGCGACAATGAAGTTTATAATCTTCTTTTTGCCCCAGGCTTTTCAACCGCAGATAAGGTGACAAATATCTCAGGCCGTGGAGTAGGAATGGATGTCGTAAGGACCAATATCGAAAAGATTGGCGGCAGTGTTATGCTCACTTCGGTCCCTGGCAAAGGAACAACATTAAAACTGAGAATTCCCCTGACCCTTGCGATTATTCCAGCGCTGATCTTTAAAAGTGAGGAAGAATTTTTCGCTATCCCACAAATTAATTTAGTAGAGCTAGTAAGAGTTAGTCTTAGCGGAAGTACTCATACCAAATTAGAAACTATTAAAGACTCGGATTTTTTAAGATTACGTGGGGAGCTTATCCCTATTTTAAGGTTATCTAAAGTGTTAAAGCTGAAAGATGTCCATGAGAAGGCCAAATTGATGGCAAGCAGTATGCTAGAAGATGCTGGCGAGGTGGTAGCGGTTGAGAAAAGTCCTGAGGAAGAAGAAAACCTCGACACTGACGCCACCGCAACAGAATCCACTCCAGAAGAGAACCTTGAGAATGAGAAACCTAATAGTGACGAAGAAAATGTGATTATTCTTAATGCTGAAGGGCATGTCTATGGATTAATCATTGACGAAATACTAGATACTGAAGAAATCGTGGTTAAGCCACTTGATCATACCTTAAAAGAGCTACACACCTACGCTGGTGCAACAATAATGGGAGACGGCAAGGCCGCCTTGATTCTCGATGCACTAGGTTTTCTCAATATGATCAATGAAAAGCACGATTCACAGAGCTACGACCAAACAAAATTGACGCAAGAAAAACCAGATGGCCTATTACAAGGTGAGGCACAAGAACTGATCGTCTTCACCTTAGGGGACGACCGGAAGTATGGCATTCCACTTATCTTAGTCAATAGACTTGAAGAATTTGAAATGAGCAAAGTTGAATTTACTGGGCGGCAACCGATTGTACAGTACCGCAACCATCCTATGCCACTTCTCAATTTGGAGAAAACGTTAAAAATGGATGATTGCCCCTCGGTATTAGACCAATTAGCAAAACTGAGCTCCTCACCAGATGAGCAAAGTACACTAGACCAGGACACCCCCCTTTCATGTATAGTGGTAGAAAACCAAGGCAAGCAATTTGGTTTTGTCGTCAAAGAAATTCAAGACATTGCCATAAGTGACACCGATGTTGATAGCGCAGTGGTCGACCGGGATGGAATTCTAGGAACAGTTTTTGTCAACGACAAAACTGTAAGTGTTGTCGATATTTTTGATATTATTGGATTTCAGAAATTTGGTCAAACCGGTGCCAAAAAAGAAGTCCAGAACTTGAAAGGCGCTGGGCATATCTTGGTGGTTGATGATTCTCCCCTCTATCGAAAGATGGTTTCTCAAGTCCTGCAAGAGTATGGCTACTCCACTAAAACTGCTTGTGACGGCCAGGAGGCGCTGTCTTTTCTTGGTGACCGTGTCGAGTACGATTTAATAATATCAGATATTGAAATGCCTAATATGAATGGTTATGATTTCGCTTCCAGTGTTCGCGAACACCCCACATATAGTAATTCAAAATTAATCGCACTTACCACCAAAATTGCTGAAATCGACCTTAAGAAAGGTAAGGCAGCTGGTTTTGATTACCAATTGGAAAAATTTAAAAAAGAGCAAGTTCTTGAGGCAGTTCAAAGCTGTATTTACACCGACAAAAGAGAGGTAGTCTAATGCAAACAGAATCAGAAACAGAAAATGTACACTCAATAAATGAGGCCAGTCTTGAAATTCCGAAGCAGGTCTGCGGTTTTAGAATCGGAGATGATTTTTATGGAGTATCAGTACTTGATGTTCAAGAGGTCATTAAGCCACAAAATGTTACCCCTATTCCACTGGCCGACAAACATGTCCGCGGTCTAATAAATCTAAGGGGACAGATAGTCACCTCGATTTCTCTTCGAACTCTCTTTGGGCTGGAAAATGACCTTGCGGCAGATCACATGAATGTCATTGTTAGGTCAAATGACTCTCTTTTCGCCCTCGTTGCCGATGAGATTCTCGATGTAATGGACTTAAAACCAGACCGATTTGAAGGACCCCCTGAGACCCTAGATCCAAATCTAAAGCAATATATCAAGGGCGTCTTTAAGCTTGAAAACAAGCTTCTCATTTTACTTGATATCGAAAAAATATTAAAAGGTTGAATTACTAGAGCGCTAAATTTTTCTGATGCTCTATGATTTTTACTATTTTTTGTTTAAGAGAGTTACGAATATCATCTTCTCCATTATCCTTTAGATAATTATCTAAGTCGGTGTATTGGAATAATAATGCCTTTACGCTTTCTTCTAGTAAAGTATAAGAACGATATTTTTTAATGAAATTAGAAATCATTGGTAAAAGGTAATTAAACTTTATAGGTTTTTGTATAAAACCGCTGATTCCCACCGAAAGCCCCTCTATGATAATATTCGGATCCAAAAATCCGCTAATCATAACGATTGGCAGTTGAGGTTTCGCTTTATGAACTATTTGAACCAACTCTAGACCATTTATTCCCGGCATCTTAAAGTCAGTTAGTAAGAGATCGATTTCCATCGAGCTTAGCTTTTCAATAAAGGTACTTGCCTGATTAAAGGTAACGACATTATAGCTCTCGTCTCTTAGGATAGTGGATAGGCCGTCGAGAATTTCAACCTCATCATCAACTAGCACCAAGGTCGGACGTCCCTTTACAGGGGCGTCAGGGGACTTCTGAGCTGTCGTTGAATCATCCTCTTGCCCCATTAATTCAGCAAAGGTTTTATTGCTAAAATTCAGTTCTCCCGTTTTCATTCTATCTCTTGCAGCATCGACTCCTTTTAAAAAATAGTCAATCAGGTCGGTGGGAATTTCACCTAGCTCTTTAACTTTACCAAAGAGGTTTTCAAGATGATGCAGATGCCCCTGAAGATCAGTCACCTCAAACATTCCGGCACCACCTTTGACACTGTGGAAGGCGCGGTAGATACAATTATAACTCTCTTCAGTTGCCTCACCTTTCTCATAGCAGATAAGGCCGTCTTCAGCCTCATCTAATAGACTTAATGCTTCTATAAAAAATTCGTCTACCATGGGATCTGTTGCGGACATTCTTGCTCCTTAAAAATAATATTTATTATAAGATAAAAATTGGCTAAAATAAATTAATAAAAAAAGAGAGGTTCTTGCCATGCTAAACTCAGTCTTTAAAAATAATTTTTCAGATTTAAGTTTTACAAAAAAAGTCCATACCGTCTTCCCCGAAACAAATCTTCTCGATGCCTTAACAATGCTTAAGGATAATAATATTGGCGCGCTGGTAGTGATTAACCAACAAAATCTAGTACAGGGAATTTTTACTGAAAGAGATTATATCCAAAAGATAGCACTCAACCAAAATCTTGATTTAGCAAGCGAAAGCATCTCCAAGTACATGGTACCCTCTCCTAAATGTGTCAGCTGTGATACAAAACTAAACTTAGGCCTAGGGCTTATGCGTATTGGGAAATTCCGTCACCTTATTGTTACTGACAAGGAAAATAAATTGACCGGAATAGTCTCCATGAAAGACGCCTTTGATTATTTTTGCGACCAGGTCTAGACCAGCATTTCGCGCTTTAACAGCTCTCCTAATTGGGTAATTAATTTGAGATCATAATTACCCATTTCATCTATTTTTAGACTCTTTAGGGCATCATCGCAGGGAAGTGCTTCGACGGTTATCAGACGGTCATAGGCACAAACTAAACTTAATAACTGTTCTTCTTTAGAAAGATCGCTAACTTTGTCTGGGAAGCCTGTTCCCGAAATTTTTTCTTCGTGGCGTTTAATAAGTGCTAATACTTTTTTGCTGACAAATTCCTTACCCAGTAAAAGCTTTTCGCTTGCTGCAGGATGCTGGCGATAAGTAAGAAGGTCTTCTTTAGAAAGTTCCGATACTTTACTCTGGTAAATTTTAAGCTCTTCTTTGGCGCCTATATCTCTCAAGAGTGCAGCTGTGCCAATATCATTTATGGTTTGCTGAGGCATTTTGAGAGCTTCTGCAAACTTTATCGCTAGGGTTGAGCCCTTAAGCGCCGACTTTAAAAAAAGATCGGCTTCACAGTCGCTATCTTCATGGTCAAAGAGGGCAATCAAAAGTTGAGGGTCAGACTTTAGAACATCTTGCAGCCCCTTGGCGGCCTTTTGGGTTT
>JABGVH010000104.1 GCA_018646195.1 Halobacteriovoraceae bacterium | reverse complement strand
TTTTTCAGTCATAATTAATCTTACCATAAGTCGCCCTCAAAGAAAGCCGTGCTGGTGCTCAAGATTCTTAATTTTTATCAATCTCCCTTTTAAAATTTGCCCGATTGGCCGCAAGTCAGATTCAAAGCATAGGATGTATTCTTGTCCCTCCACCACCTGCGGCAAGAATTCAATTGAGGCCTCTACCTCTACCGCCGAGATATTATGCCCGGCACAAACTCCCACAAAGCCAAAACGAATCCAAATTAGCTGCTTTTCAATAAAGGCCGTGACACTCTCTGCCCTGGCCACCAAGATCGTTTTTTTCATAAAACCCCCCGTACTCTATTCAACGGCAGGCCTTAGTACCAAAAGGTAACTAATTGATATTACGGGTATTAAAAATGCTAATTGCTTAAAATTCTTTGTTCTTTTGACATTCCCTTCTTCCTTGAATATACATTGAGGTTCACTTACAAAAGAGGAGCCTCCTAATGGCACGCATAACCATTGAGGATTGTTTAGAAAAAGTAGAAAACCGTTACGAACTAGTTCACTTGGCCGTTAAAAGAGTTAAGCAATTACGTGATGGCGCTGATGTTCTAATCAAGTCTAGAAATAAAGAAGTTGTTACTACCTTGCGCGAAATCGCAGCCGGTAAAGTAAAGCATGCTCCTATGAGTGAGTACGATTCAGACGAATTCTAGAAGAAATTTTACCCAGTATAATTCCAAAAAAAATTTAGTTTCGCTACTTCGGTAGGGCCCTTGCCCTACCTTTGAAGCGCTATCTTTAAGACTTGATCAAATGTTTCAACCGGAAAAAACTTCAACCCTTTGCGATGCCTTTCAGGGACCTCTTTAAGGTCTTTTGCATTTTCTTGCGGAAGAATTATAGTTTTTATCCCAGCTCGCTTAGCGGCCAGGACTTTTTCTTTGATTCCACCTACGGGTAATACTTTACCTGTCAGGCTCAACTCTCCAGTCATCGCCAATCCGGATTTTACTCTCTTATTAGTCGCCAAGCTATAAAGTGCAAGTGCCATAGTTATGCCTGCGCTTGGTCCATCTTTGGGAGTGGCCCCAGCTGGCAAGTGCAAATGAACTTCGTGCTTGGATAAGAAATCCTCCATCGGTGCATCTTCTTTAACTAATGAAACAGGTTGCTCAATTACACCTCTAGTTCTTTTCCTGGTTGGCTTTTTAGCTTTTAAACTCAATTCACCTTCCAAGATTTTCTTAACAAAACTGTAAGCAATATTGGCGGATTCATTCATCACATTTCCAAGCTGCCCGGTGAGCTTTAAACCACCTTTACCTTTTAAGGGAAGAGTTTCAATTAAGAGAATTTCCCCACCATAAGCAGTCCAGGCCAAACCTGTTACAACACCTGGGCGCATCTTTTTCTGTGCCATCTCCGACTGGAATACGGGGCTTCCTAATAATTTTTCTATGTCGGTAGCTTTTGGCGCAAATTTCTTGGAGCGTTTAGAACTCACTTTTTCAAGTGCCGCTTTTCGACAAAGCTTGGCAACATATTGCTCCATCACTCGAACACCTGGCTCTCGTGCATAGTCAGTAACTAATTTTTTTAAAACAGCTGTTGAAAGCGAGAACTCTGATTTCTTAAGACCGTGTTTTTCAAGCTGTTTTGGAATCACCCATTTTGCTGCAATTGAGACCTTTTCTTCGATGGTGTAACCACTTAGTTCGATTACCTCCATACGATCAAGTAGTGGAGCTGGAATATTGCCAATGTAATTAGCGGTGGCAATGAAAAGAACTTTTGAAAGGTCAAAAGGGACATCCAGATAATTATCAATAAAAGATGAGTTCTGTTCTGGATCGAGTACTTCTAGCAATGCCGATGAAGGATCACCTTGATAAGAAGAACCAAGTTTATCAATTTCATCGAGCATAATAACAGGATTATTAACTTCGACTCTTTTTAGAGCATGTAAAATTCTGCCAGGCATAGCGCCAACATAAGTCCTACGGTGACCCTTTATTTCAGCCTCATCTCTCATTCCACCTAAGCTAAATCGATAAAATTTTCGCCCCAGTGAATCAGCAATACTTTTCCCAAGAGAAGTTTTACCAACTCCAGGAGGCCCTGCTAAGCAAAGAATCGTTCCGTCATATTTTGGTTTTAATTTTCTAACGGCAAGAAATTCAAGAATTCTTTCTTTCGGCTTTTCTAGTCCATAATGATCTTTTTCTAAAATTTTACGAGCCAATTTAATATCAACTTTATCCTGGCTGTACTTACTCCAAGGGAGATCAAGCATCCAATTAATATAAGTTCTCGCAACATTGTATTCAGGACTACTATCTGGAATAACTTCCAGTCTCTCCATTTCTTCTCGGACTGCCCTTAAGGCATCTTCAGGCATATCGACATCTTCAAGTTGGTCGCTCATTTTTTTGAGATCCCGAGACTTATCATCTTCATCCATACCAAGCTCGGTACGAATAACTTTCATCTGCTCTCTTAGAAAATATTCTCGTTGATACTTATTAACTTTATCATTTACTTCATCAGATATTTTCTTCTGAATATCAGCGACATCTTTTTCTCTTTTTAAATACACTAATAATTTTGCAAACCTCTTTTTTACAACCAATGTCTCTAAGAAATCTTGAGCTTCAGGTATATCAAGAGAAATTGCGAAGGCCACTAAATCGGCTAGCGCTCCCGGAGAAGGCGAGTTAATCATCGCCAATTTCATTTCTTCATTTAAATAAGGATTTATCTCACTCAATCTCTTAACTTGATTAATGACTGAACGAGTGTAGGCATCAAGCTCTTCATCACTTTCTAAAATATCGTTGAAGACATCTATATTGGCCTTGATTAATGGAGTTTCACTAAGGAAGCCTGATACACGGTATCGTTTAATCCCATGAACAAGAATGTTGACCGAGCCATCTGGGAGCTTAAGCTTTTTAACAACTTTACAGAGAACTCCTACCTTATAAATATCGCTTGGCTTAATTTCTCTATTCTCTAGATCAATCTCATCATCGGAGATGAGGTTACCGTCCCCATCTTTTAATTCAGATTTTACTAAGTTCAAGGCGACGTAGCCGGTCTTGATTAAGTAGTCCTCAAGCTCTCTTGTGAACTTATCTTCTGATAAAATAATTGGCGCGATCATCCCTGGGAAGATCGGGCTATTCATTATAGGAATGATTACTACCTGTTCCGGAAAATTGTCTTCTCCATTTGGCTCAGGGCTTTTAATTTGAACTTGATATTCATCTTCGATGTCAGACATAGGGTCTCCAACTTATGCTACCCTTTTATATCGATGACAAACCTTCCAGGATTCTCTAAATAGAACATGTCTACGTTGACACCTTCTTTAAAATTGAGCTCCACCGAAAGGGAATCATCGCTAATCGGATAAAAATTAATAGCATCTACATATTTGCTATTTCCAAACGAAGCAATACTGCTTTTCATACGGGTATCAAATAAGTCTAAATACAACTTTCTACCCTTTCCTGCAATATGCCCGTAGACTCGGGGGATCTTTTTGGTTTTAAAATCAAAAACAACTCGCTCAAAACCTTGGCGCTTCGAGTAAGAGTGACGAACAGCTCCAAGAATAGACTTCACTTTGGGCCCACCGTTATGAAAAATTCCACGACTTAAAAAGATTGATTTCTTGCGAGGAGAAATTCTTCGTATTCTCTCTTCAAGTAAGTCTTGGGAATAGGCGTTTTGAATTAAACAAAACACGGCCAAAATTAAACCCAGAAGCTTCATGGATACCTCTCTTAAAAGCATTGCGTTAAAGCAAAGTTTTCACTCTCTCTATTATGATATGAGGGGGACAGTAATCCAAGGACTTTTAAAAGTGGTATTGCCGGGCGCGACCTAACAAACACGCCAGCATAAAACCTAATGCTATTGTAAGTGGACCTCCAGAAGGGGGACCTCCCGTTCCGACCGAACCACAGGCCAGGGCTGCGGCGTCATTATCTTTCTTGACCACAGAACTAGGCTTCCTAAAAGGTGTATTGCCCTTCACGGCAAAAGTATTGACCGCATCCATGCACTCACTATTATCTGAGAGAGTTCCATAGTTTCTAGTCGAAATAACTCTATCTGTTCCAAAAAGATCCTTTTCTATCACGCTAATACTTAAGACATAAAAATTTAGTGGATCAGCATAATTTGAGCTCGATGGAAAGAAGCGTGACTTAGAAAAGCCACTGCCTGCCTGAAAGGCATCAAAAGATTTGGGTTTTACCGTGATGGTGTAATTATTGGCGGCTGATAGACCAGTAGTCATAGGCACCTGGGCGATTATATTAAGGCTTGGATTTCCGTCACTATCTAATTGAACAGTCGCAGGGCTGGCCGGAAAGGCCAGAGAGTTGATATCAAGATCGATACTGGTACTTGAATAAAGAGCTTGAGAAAAGGTTTTTACCTCTAGGTACACTGCTCCCCCTGCAATCGGTGCGGGAACATTATAAGTGGAGAGATCGACATTAAAAATATCTTCAGTACCTTGAGCTATATCTGACTCCGACATAAAACCAACTATGGTATCTCCTGCAACTCCATTATCATCTAATATATCAAGTCCAATAACTGACCCTTTGTTAGGTAGGTAATCAATAGGAACATCCAGGCTGCAACGAATGGAAACCGTTCCTACGTCAACTCCCGGTACTGAGCTGCTTAAACTAACTCCTGTTGGGTGACCTCTTTCAGAAGAATTACAGGGTTGAAAAAATCCACCTCGATAATGATTGCCGCTCGAACAAAAATCTTTTCTTGTTTCAGAAAAAAATTCTGGCAAGGCCTCAAGATTTTTTAAAGGCTCAACGTAAATAAAATAAGTATCGTCCAGGGCAAAGCCTGAGGCTTCGAATCGTCCGTTGCTATCGGTTGTTACCGAGCCGACAACTTTACCTGTCTTTTGGCTTATGAATTGAACATTCGAACCAAAGACACCAATCTTAGCTTGGCTGCCGGCAACTGTACCCACGATACTTCCGGTCCCCGCAAGGTTGGCATATATTGACCTCAGACCAAAAATGTCATCGGCATGCAGGGTCCGTTGTCCTTTCGTTAATTCAAAAAACATACTTGAAAAATGTGTTTGCCCATGGCCAAGGCCTAAGAAATGACCCACTTCATGGGTAATAATATCCCCTATATAATTTGTTCCCGCGACTGAATTTGAAAGTCCACCACTGGCGGATTCATTTAGCATGATATCAGCTTCGATAATTTCTCCGGTATTTTCAATAAATGAAACCTGGGTGACCGCAAGGACATTACTACCACCAAATAAAAAAGCATTGCTGCTAAAATAGATGTCATTTTGTCCGGGACCAGAACCACCGCTTGTTGTTTGCAAACTGACTGACATAGGAGATTCTGCATTCCAGGCGGTGACCGAGGAGCTGGTGATCGACGATACTGAAGCATCACTAAAACCAAAAATATTTGAGGTGTTGAGAATAAGACTCTGATTCAAATTGAACCAAATAATATTATCTCCAAAAGTCCCTCTATTGACGATAAAGCCCTGGGCGATATTTTGTATCGCGAAGAAAAGCACCAATAAAATAAAAAACTTTCTTTTATTTAACACTCAGTTTTTCCTATGAGTTACTTTTCTTTGATAAGTAAATTGTAGAGATTGCGCCCAATACTCCCAGCAAGAGGACGAGCCAAATACTATTTGTAGATTCAGAAGCTGGTTCTTCACTGTCTATCAAGGGTTCAGATGCTGGCATCCTTCCACCACGCTTTACTCTTTTCTTTTTTATTCGCTTAAAGACGTAACGGTCGTGATTTATTTTCTCAAGGGGAGCACCAAATCGATCTTCTAGCACCAGGTTCATTTCCTTCAGTGAAATTCGCCCAAGGCTTGAGTGTTTTGGAAAGACGCTATTACTTAAATAGACTTCTCCATTTTCTTCTTTGATATTATATTTTCCCATGGCGTGGTCGCTCACCATAAAGCCCTCTGGGACTTTATTTAGTAAGAGAAAAGTCTTTTCGCCTTCACTAAATTTTGGCGTGCCATCAATGCGATAGGAAACACCTTGCCACCTTCCACCAGGGGCCAAGATTTTGAAGTTATTTTTATTAACTATTTCTGAATATTTGATCCCTGAACCCTCGGCAATTTTAAAAGTAAACTCAGTAACAACCTGGCCCGAGGCCAATTTTTTATAGGATTTGCCGACATAGGTGCCAAGAACAGCTCCATAGGCACTTTTCACCTGGTCCTCAACCGGTACCGGATTAAAGGTAGTGGCGGCTGCAGATAGGCTAAAAACCGTGGTTATCCAAATTGCGTAAATCATCGATCTCATAGACATCCTCATGGGTTCCAATACTTATCGGTCTTTAGAGGGCAATACTTAACTAATTTTATCGGGTACTTGGAAATTCCCCTAGGCCTTTTTAATGATTTAATCTAGACAGAAAAATGAAGCTAACCCCTTGATTTTATACTGAATGGAAGCGGGGAGGGTCCCGAGAGGGGATTTGAATAAATATCATTGACTCATTAAATGGTCAAAAGACCAAAAAAAAGCCCTTCCGAAGAAGGGCCTTATATAAGAGCAAAAAATTTGCAATATTAACGTTTTGAAAATTGAAATTTACGACGGGCACCGGCCAATCCAGCTTTTTTCCGTTCAACTTCTCTACTATCACGAGTAAGGAAGCCAGCCTTCTTAAGCTCACCACGAACAGTCGGGTCAAGCTTCAAAAGTATTCTTGAAATTCCAAGTCGAATAGCTCCGGCCTGTCCAGAAGTACCGCCACCAAAAACATTGATGTTTAAGTCGTACTTATCAGAAAGTTTCATTAAGTTCATAGGTTGGTTAACAACATAGCGGTCAGTTGCTTTTGGAAAATATTCTTTAAGATCTCTCTTATTGACTGTAATTTTCCCAGCGCCTTCAGCAAGATAGATTCTTGCAACTGATCTTTTTCTTCTTCCAAGCGCGTATGCGTCGTATGTTTTACCTTTAGTAGCTGCCATTATCTATCCTTATGCGAGTTTAAAAGTTTGAGGGTTTTGGGCTTCGTGCTCATGGGTTTCCCCTGCGAAAATCTTGCATTTTGTAAGTTGCTTACGACCAAGAGAATTTTTTGGAAGCATCCCCTTAACGGCACTCATAAGAATTTGCTCTGGCTGTCTTGCCAATTGTTCTTTAGCAGTTCTTTGCTTAATTCCACCCATATGGTTTGTATGTCGGTAATAAATTTTGTCGGTCCATTTAGCCCCCGTAAATTTAACCTTCTCAGCATTTACGATTACAACGTAATCACCTGAGTCAGTATTAGGGGTGTACTTAGGATTATTTTTGCCGCGGAGTAAGTCAGCAATTTGAGTTGCTAGACGACCTACCACTTGGTCTTTTCCATCGATTAAATGCCATTTTTTCACTGCGTCCGCGGGCTTTAGAACGAATGTTTTCTGTGTATACATAACTAACCATCCAAACAAATAATATTTACACTAGTGACTTAAAAAACGTCGGTATATAATTGAAGACCCTTATATAGGTTTATGCGGCCCCTCGTCAACCCCGTTTACGTACTAGAAGTAGCCAATTGAGAGGTGAAAACGGCCAAAACTTTCCTGCCCGCCGGTGTTGAGTTTTTCCCGGTGAGTTTTTATGCCGTAGTCAAAATTGAGGGTCCCGACTGGAGTCAAAAATTTCAGGCTAGTTCCGAACGCACTGCGTAAACTAGTCGGCTGAAACTTGTCGACATAGACCCGCCCTGCATCCAAAAACAGTGAAATCACTTTGGTGTCATCAATATAGTAGCGCGGCTCAAATTTAATATTGGCAAAGTAAGCAGTATTTTGAATCCTAACCGAACTTATATCGACTCCTGACTCTAAGCGGTTAATTTCACTATCAGCAAAACCCCTGACAACATCCACCCCATCGAGACGGAAAACTTTAATACTGGGAATAAACCCGATCGTCCGATTCCCTCCATCGGTATTCTGAATAATCGAGCCATCGTCGGCAATCGCTAGCTCACGGGAAAAGTTCTTCTCCTGACCAAACGAGAGCGACAGCGCAAGGACAGTGTGATTTTTTATTGGGTAGTAGAACTTATTGCGGGAGATCAGACGGTAAAAATTAAATTTCGCCACTTTATCGTCCTGAGCGAAAAAAGTCGGATTGGCGAATTCCCAGGAAACTCCTAAGAAAAAGCCCTTGCTGGGGTTTATCGGGTTATTCCGGCGATCATAGGCAACTGAAGGAGTTATACCTCCAATCTCGAAGCGCCCCTCATCTTTTTCCTCGGTGGCATCAAATTGGCGAATTGTTTCAAACTGATACTTTAGGCCAAAGGAAAGGCGATCACTTACTTCATAACTAAGCTTTGGAGAAAACTCGTAAATATCGGCATCGAAGCCAAAAAATCTTTTCCGTCTAAATTCTGCCGTCATTCCAAATTCCAAATCTTGCAAGAGGAAATAGGGATAGCGATAACTGGTTCGAAATAATCCCTCCAAGAACTTATTTCCTTCGCCTTTCCGCCTAGCATCTAAATTTGAAAGCTGAAAACGATAATTGGTCTGCGCCTTCACCGAGGCAGAGTGATTTCTTCGCCAAAGATTATTCCAGGCGACCGAAACAGAGAGCTTCGCTCCTAAGTCGGTCCTATAGCCTGGCGCTAACTCTAATAATCCAAAGCGCTTTTCTTTAACTCGTACAAATATATCGATAAGGTAATTATCAGCGGTTTCAGATTTAATTTTGGGAATGATCTTAATTCGACTAAATAGACCGAGCTCGCTTAATCTATCCCGAGAGTCTTCCAATTTCTTCGGAGTAATAGTGCCTCTTTTTTTAATTCTGACTTCTCTTTCAACTACAAAACCTTTCGTTTTAGCATTTCCAAGAACATAAAGATTATCAAAGAGGGCCTTTTTTCCAGGCTTAAAAACTAAATTAATATCAGCTGAATTGTAATTTGAACTATATTGAATAATATTTTTATCTGAAAGATTAGTTATCCTTGCAAAATAAAAGCCTTCTTCCCGAACCAGCCTCAAGACCTTGTTCAAATCATCCTGAATCTTGACGACATTTAATGGTTTCCCTATTTTATTTATTAATTGAGGTTTTATTTTCTCAACCAATTCTGATGATATATTTTGAAAATTTATACTCTTCAAGATCGTTTGTTGCCTTTCTTTAATTAAAAAAACTGCCTTAGCTGATTTGAAATCTGGGGCAATTATCACTTGTGGCTGAGGGACCTTTGAAAATACAAATCCCCTTTTTAAATATTCTTGTTTTAGAATTTTCGAAAATTCAGCCAAGTATTTTTTATCTAGATAGGATCGAGCGGCCAGGGTAGAAGCCTTCTCATAATAGAGTTCTTCTAATTGCTGTAAGTTAAAAAAGATATTTCCGGAATAAGGTATTTCATTAAGGGGTATTTTCTGACCTTCCTCTATATTCACAAAATAATTTTTGTAGGTCACTTCTCGTTTATTTTTGCCTACTCTGGCTTCAATCGACACTTTACTGCCATACATTCCCAACTCTTCATAGGCATCATTTATACCCTTCGCTATATCATCATTGCTGACAGTCCCTAAATTGTTTTTATATTTTTGGTGAACGATCTCGAGAAGTTCTTGGCGATCAAACCTCTTTAACCCTCTAAAATAAAAATGAAATTTCTCACCAAATACTACATTTACAATTAGCTCAAGATCTCCCGTTTCCAAATTTGCGACTTCGGTACTGAAGTTTACCTTGGAGAAAAAATATCCTTGGTTGAATAGGTTTTTTGCTAGCTGGTCAACGAATACTTTGAATTGCAATGACTGCCATGCCTTATTTTTAAATTTTGAGATACCCCTTAACTCGGTGTTAGTTAAGCTAGAATTAGAAGAATAAATTTGAATCTTTGTAACCTTAACGACTTTTCCTACATTGACGACAATCTTTAGAGAAATATTTTTATCCTCAGGATATTCAAAGATAGAAATTTTATTTCTTCCAAGTCCTCTATCTAGTAGAAATTTATTTATTAGTTCGGTCACTTTTCCCTTGTCGTGACGGTTGTAATATTGACCATCTTTGAAGGGTAGGAATTTCCGAATACCTTCAAAGTCAATCTTTTGATTGGATTCAAACTTAACATCCGAAATTATTTGCCGTTGCAAGTAATCGATTTCAATTTCGATACCTGTTTGAACTCTAAACACTCGGTAAGAGAGACGGCCTATAGAACTATCTAAGGTGAATAATCGAAGTTTATCTTTTAATGATTTTAAAGTGGTCTGAGTTCCCAGTAAGGCTTGGACTTTTTCGGTGACCGAAAGGCATTTCTCATTTCCACAACTTATTTTAATATTAGAAATTCGGAAGATCTGAGCCTCTACTGGAGAGCTCCAGAAAAATACTGTCGAGAATAAAATGCAAAACATCAATTTCATCTAAATGGGATCCTAAATTTTACATCAACTCCAAAAGATTCGGGAGATTCCGCAGTTTCATCATCCGTTGACTTCACTTCATAGATGAGGTCGACGGACATTTTCTTATTAATATTATAGATTAACTCCATTTCTTGTTTTTGATCAATTGATTCCCCTAGGACACTCGATACCGAAATATCGACATTTTTTCGCAACTTCTTTTTTAATTTGATTTTCGTTCCTGATTTTAGTTTCTTTGCGCCACCGGAAGAATCACCTGTTCTGCCTTCTAGTAAACTTGACTCGCTTTCAGAAAATTCAGGTGATATATTAATATCAAATCCAATCGAAGACTCCAACCCTTGTTTAATACCCCATTGTCCTAAAATTAGTGAACCCAGCCCAACTGCCGCGACATTTTGACGATCCCCCTCTCCAATATCTTTTGATATATCTTGGGTAATTCCAATAGTCAGTAAAGATAAGATATCATTTTGGGAAAGAGTTGGAGGGTCGGAAGCGAAATCAATTGAGACTTTATCTGCCCGTCCGTTGACGGCAAGTTTGATATCCCAGTCTTTAACTTTTGCTATCCCTGTAAAGCCTACTATTGGATTTATCTTAGGCCCATCGCCATCAAATATAATTTTACCTTCACTAAGAATAAACTCATGCCCTTTGAATACAAACTTACTCAATGCAGGGACAATTTTAAATTCACCTACTAAACGAGGGTTCAAGAGAATACCTCTAACTTGAGTGGTTCCATCAATCCTAATATCAGCAAGTCCATTTTTAATAGGTATAGGAGTTAGTATGTCTAGACCTAGTTTGTATTGCACGAAATCCAGTTTATCTTCAAGTTTTTCGACAGGAATAAAGCGATCAAAATCAGTTGCTGCAGAGGAGCCTGCTGTAAATTCTGAAACTTCATCTAGTATCTCCCCATGCAAAATATTAATATTCCCTCCTAGTATATAAGGGAGCTTTTCTCCTTTTAAATTTACTTCTCCTGAGAAAACTAAATTAGATTTTTTCAATAAAGGGAAGAAAACGTTTTCAGCTTTTGCATTAATATTTATTTTTGGAAAAGGAAGAACAAGGGATACATTTCCATCGGCGACCAGAGTACCTTTGCCATACTTAGCTTTAAGTTCCTGGAGGAGTAGGTCCTTGCCTTCGAGAATCACCTTGAAAGAAAGATCAGAAAATGACTGTGGTATTAAATTTGTAGAGATGAAAAGGTCATCTCCAAACACTTCCAAAAAGTTTGAGAAATTTCCTTTCTCTCCAATAATAATATTCCTCCCACTTATTCTTCCGAATGACTTTGTGATTTTATCAGACACTATTTCTAAAATCGAAGAATCGACACGAAAATCTTGCTCTATCTTAATTTTCTTAAGCAGGCTTCCACTTCCCTTAGATGAAAATTGATTTACATTATCACCGATAAATATATCCCAACGCTTAACAAGACCATTTACGATTTCAATCTTGTTCTTTCCAGAATCAAGAGAGTATTCCAAATCACCTCGTTCAAAGTAAAAGTCGTTTAATTTAAAAAATAAGTTTATGTCATAGGGATTATAGGGATTGAAAGTTGACTCGAAAACAGCGTCAAAGCCGCCCTTTATTCTTTCGTCGCTAGCATTATGCTCCGAAAAAACACTTGAAATCAATCGAGCGTTATTGGTATGCGCCTTGGCCTTGAAGTAAGAGTTCTTTGAATTATCTTTCTTATTTAAATTAAAAAAAGAATCGAGTTCAATAACCTTACCCAAGAAATTACCGCTAGCAAAAAGGTCTGTTCCATTATTATAGACCGTTAATACTGAATCGTTAACATTACTAATTCCGATATTGCCATTCCTTACTCGGAAATGGGAACGAGATGAAAAATCATCTTTAGTGCCATTGCCATACATTTCTCCGTAGAGATCACCATTATATCCAAGATTAAGGAGACGATAGAGAGTAATTTCCTTTAGTTTTATCCCCGCCAATTCGGCATCATAGGAAAAAGACCCTTTTACAGTGTCGGCCGCAAATTTTCCTTTAAAGAAACCCGAGCCTTTATTAAACAAGAACCTTTTGGAAAGAAACTTTTTATCTCTAAACTCAAAGTCGACTAAGAATTTTTCAATATCCTCTCCAACAATCCGTAGGTTCTTTCCTCTCATTCGCCCACTTACTATAATATCATCGGCACTAAAGCCTCCAGTGACACGATAATTGGCCGAATAACCAAAATTTAAAAAATTGGGCAAGTAGGGAATTTGATCTACCACCAGTTTATACATTTCCTTGCTGTCGCTATAATTTGATTTAGCAATATTCAGAGATAGGTCTAATCCTGGTTTTTCACTAAATCTTAACTCTCCATTGCCTGTGTACTGAGTTGAGCCATACACTGCACTAAGTGACTTCACATCTATCCCTAGTTTCTTAAAACTGAAAACTAAATTGGTATCTATTGTTCCAAGATAGAGGTCAACAACTGAGAAGTTTGCAATCTTGCCTTTAATATCAATCTTTACATCATCTAAGGGACCGATAATATCTGCCTCAATTGCACCACGCCCTTCGATTTTGACACCGGCAATTGCCCCGAAAGAAACAAGATCAACCGTGCTATCGAGTATTTTAATGTCTACTTGCTCGCTGTTGATGAGCCCGTAACCTTTGAGGTTTGAATTTTTAAATGCTAAATCTAGGTCGAGCTTTAAAGTTAAATTTTCCGTCAAATGGAAGTACCCATCATTAATTTTAATACTAGGGTTTACCAGCAGAGGTACTTTGCCAGGAGATGGGTTTTCAAGCCGCAATCCTTTAACTTTAAAGCCCTTTTGCGGTTTAAAGAAAATACCTTTCGGACTCCAATCAATATCAACCTCCCCTGTCATTCTTGCTTTTAAGATTTCTAGAGTATCTTTAAGAATATAGAGGGCGTCATTGGAATGAAGCTCATTTAACTTTATTTTTGCCGCTCCGTTGAGGAAGGTTCCAGTTTTCATATTAAATAAGGGAACCTCGCCCAAGAGCTCTACCGTGCCTTGATTTTGTTTTGCACTGAGAGTAGAAATTAAAAGTCTTTCTTTTTCTTTTTTACCCGATAATTTTATGAAATCAATATTGGCAACTTTACTTTTGAGACCGAAACCCGTTAAGTCGAAATTAAACTTTAGGGAATCTCTTTTACCTTCGACATGTATCTTGGTTGAAATATAACCAGAGGCTTGGTAGCCCATTATCTTAGGAGCACGTGTTCCAATTTGCTCACAAAGATAGGCCAAGTCCCCTACAAAGTTAATATTGCCATTAAAAAGAGGTGAGTCGAGATAGTCGTGTACCGTTCCAGCATATGATAGCGAATTAATGGTTGAATAAAGCTTCAATTTCCTTATATTTACTTTCTCTCTATTAACATCTAAATCAAACTGCAGCCCATTGTATCCCAACTGCTCTTTAGGCTCATTTACCATTGGCCAATTAATCTCGCCTATTTCACCTACTAAACGGAAATCTCGCCTTCTAAAAGTACTTGCTAAAGATTCTATCTCCACTAGCCCTTCGTTTGTGGTCAAGTCAATCTTGTTCAATTCGACATTTCTTATCCTTACGGGGGCATTTAAAATTATTTCATTTTCGTAAATTTTGAAAAGCTCTTTCGTATTTAATTTTTTTCCTTTCTCGCTTGTTATCTTTGAGGCTAAGTTAATTTCTCCATCTGAGAAGGAGATCTTTTCAATTGTTAACTTACTTGAAAAGAAATCAAAGATACTAAAGTAAGCCCCCAAAGAATGTACCGACAATGAGAACTTTGGATCGTCGCTTCTATCTACTAGTGACACTTTCTCAAGGATTGTAGCGGGTGGAAATATACCCACCTTTAGGCGTTTAAAAGAGAGAGAGACCTGAAATTTTTTCTTTATAATCTTGGCTATTTTTTTATTAACGAATCCCGCAAACTTCTCAGTTTGGATAAATTGCCACCCGGCAGTGAATAAAACCCCGAGCACCACAAAAAATAATATAAGTATCTTATTTACTTTGTTCAATATTCCTCAATTTATACTTAACTAAACGGTAATTGGGATCGACTTCTTCTACAGCCCTAAAACAAATAAGCGCTTCCCTAATGTTTTTCTTTTTTAAGTAAGCCTCGCCTTTTAAATAAATTAGGCATTTTTTTTCTTCTAGCAGTAATGGGAGGTCCGCTAGGGCATTGTCTACTTCCTCAATTACTTTGAAGAAATCTTCCTCTTCAAATGCCACCACTGCTTTTAGGTAAAGTATATTCACTCTTTCTTTAACTTTTTTTAAACTCGATTTCCGGTTGATAATATCTATAATTAGCTTTGCTGGTTTATAAAATTGCATAGTAATCATTGATACAACTAAATCGTTATAATTTTTTTCTAATACGTCTGGGCCAAGGTATTCGAGCATTTTGAGAATATTCATTTCATCGTAGGCAGGATCCAGTTCAGCTCCTCCTCCAAGGTTACTAGAATACAGATTGATTTCTCTTAGTAAATTTTCCTCGATCTCTTCTTTGGTTTGGTTCTTAGGAGAGAATGCTGACCCAGACTCCCTATTCAACATATCATGGTACTCTTTCTCAAATTTATGGTGAGGTTTTAGCTCATTTAGCTCTTGCATGACATTAAAGGCCTTATCTTTTTGATCATGCTCAAGTAGAAATGCAATATCTCTTTCAAGTTTTCTAATTTTTAAATCTTCTTCAGACTCGTCACTTAAGTCGGAAAATAAGTCTGTTCCCAAGTCAAAATCTTCAGTTTCAAATCTCTTAGATTCTTCTAGGGTTGATAGATATTCTTTAATCTTGATGATATTAAAACTTTTATTCCTAAAATCTCTTAGCTTATGTCCCTCTTCCAGGAGGGCCAATGCCTTTTCCCCTAGTTCTTTTCTTTCGAAGAATTGGGCGTACTTAACGATAAGCCCCAGAGTTCCTACATTCTCATCAAAATTTAAAATATAATCATAAATAGATTTAATAAACTCCTTTCTATTTTGGAGGCTCTTGCTCTTCGAAACGTTTCCTCTTTTAAAATCATTCACTAGTCCTTGTAATTTAACTTCTTGAATGGCTCGCGTCGTTTTCCAATAGTTCCTTTCCAGTAAAACGACTTCTTCTAAGTGGCGATAGATTGCTCCGCTATGATTTTTTATCCCAAGCATCGAATCGGAAAGAACCCCTTCGAGCTCAGTATCCACTTGCGCCTTATTCCCTTGTATGACGAAGGCCTTTACTTTGTAAGTCGAAATTATTTTGGTTGGTGCCTCCCTCTCTTCCGCACTTTTTAATACCTCTAGGCAAAATCTAATATTTTTTCTTTTAAGTAGGTATTCAAGTAAATCTACCAAGCATTCGTTGGCCATTTTAATTTGCCCATCTTGATGAAGACAGGTCCAATAATTTTCCAGTGTCGCTCCATTTCTACTGGCGGGAATAATTTTTGAATATTCGTCGACTGCCCGTGACCATTGCTTATTTTGCATATAGAAAGCTGCTAGCTCTTTTTTTATTTCAATGGGATCAAATTTAGTTTTTGTGAACTGGCAGATTTTTAATATCTTTTGATAGCAATCAACTTTCAATTGATAACTCAATACGTCTTCACTTAACGCTTCGTAATAAGAGTTGGCGGCCGCGGCAAATTGATTTTTGGAAAAAAGCTTTTTTGCCTTTTCGAAAGGGTTCATAGTTTGTCCTTCTAAAACTGGCAGGTCTTTGTCAGGTAACCGAAAAGCTTATTGTTTTTAAATACTTATAGACTAATTTTACTTCAATTTGCTGGCTAAAAAATTAGTGGAGTAATTATTTCCCCTGAAATCGGGGTCGTCGAGAATACGTAAATGGAGTGTTTTATTGGTAGTTATTCCTTCAATAACCGTCTCTTCTAGTGCCCTTTTCATTCTATCCAAGCAAAGCTCTCTAGTTGGCGCTTGAACAATAATTTTAGCTAGCATGGAATCATAAAATGGCGGAACGTCATAGCCAGAATAGATAAAATCATCCACTCGCACCCCAATACCGGCCGGTCGGTGGTAGTGGTCAATTCTTCCAGGGCTGGGTCTTTGAGTAATAGGGTCTTCTGCATTGATTCGGCACTCGAGAGCGTGGTCTCTAAAGGTAATATCTTCTTGTTGGTATTCAAGAATACCACCCTCAGCCGACTTTATTTGTTGAGCAATTAAGTCGATTCCTGTTCGAAGTTCTGAAACTGGGTGCTCGACTTGAATCCGGGTATTCATTTCCATAAAATAAAACTTTTTAGCATCCTGATCGTAGAGAAATTCAACTGTTCCAACAGAGTCATAGTTGACAAATTTCGCCAACTTTACAGCTGCCTGGCAAATTTCTTCTCGCCCAGCTTCATCTAAAATAGGACAGGGAGATTCTTCAATCACTTTTTGAAAGCGCCTTTGAACGGTGCAGTCCCTTTCGCCTAAATGAACAATATTCCCATGGCGGTCACCCAAAATCTGAACTTCTATATGTCTTGGACTGGTAATATATTTTTCGATAAAGAGGGTATCATCACCAAAACCGGCCTTGGCTTCAGTCTTAAGTCTTGAGATCGCCGGAAGCAGGTCTTCATCACAATCAATTCTTTGCATTCCTCGTCCGCCGCCACCTGCTGATGCTTTGATAAGCACTGGGTAACCCATCTGATGAACATTCTCTATAATCACATTGTCAGATAACTCATTAACTTTAATTGGCGCGAGAACAGGCAGGCCCGCAGCTACAGCTATTTCTTTTGAGAAAATTTTATCACCTAATTCCTCAATACACTTAACTGAAGGTCCAATGAATTCGATATTCCACTTCTTGCACATACTTGCGAAATCTTTATTTTCTGACAAAAATCCAAAGCCAGGATGTATCGCCTCAGCTTCAGTAATTTCAGCAGCTGATAAAATGGCCGGAATGTTAAGATAACTGAGCGCGGATTTAGCAGCGCCGACACAGACAGATTCATCTGCAAGTTTTACATGAAGCGAATTCTCATCGGCGACTGAATGAACTGAAACCGTTTGAATACCCATTTCTTTACAAGTTCTAAGTATTCGAACTGCAATCTCGCCTCTATTGGCTATTAGAATTTTTTTTATTTTCTTCACTTATCCACTAAGCCTTTAAGCGAAATAAGACCTGTCCAAACTCAACATAGGTTTCATTTTCGACACAAATCTCTACAACTTCGCCAGAAGCATCGGCCTCAATTTCATTCATAATCTTCATGGCTTCAACAATGCACAGAACTTGTCCTGTAGAAACCCTGTCTCCTACTTTGGCATAGGACGCCGCTTCTGGAGACGAAGATCTATAAAAAGTTCCTACAAAAGGAGAGGTTATTTCAATAACATTTGGATCACTCACGGTGGCAGTAGGACTCGAGTTTCCAATGGCATTCGCTGGTTGTGCTACTTGCTGTACCAATTGGGCACCAGCGACAGGCAATGTTACAGAGTATTTTTCATTATCATTCTCGTATTTCAACTGGCTTACTCCAGCTTCTTTAGCAAGTTCGATAAATTTTTCTAGCTTTTCCAGTTTCATAACTTAACCTTTATCTCTTTCAACATATTCACCAGTTCTGGTGTCAATTTTTAATTTTTCGCCCTCTTTGATGAAGAGCGGGACATTAACTTGTAGGCCAGTGTCCATAATGGCCTTCTTCAAGCCACCTGCTGCTGTATCGCCTTTTAATCCAGGGTCCGTTTCTGTAACAACCAAGGAAACAAAATTTGGAAGCTCAAGAGAAATGGGATTTCCTTTATAGTAAAGAAGGCCTACTTTAATACCCTCTTGAAGATAATCCTTAGAGTCTCCAACGGATTCATTAGAAACATGAAGAGTCTCAAAAGTTTCTTGGCACATGAAGTGAAAGCCATCTACATCGGCGTACATATACTCCACCTTTTTATCGTCCAGATCAGGTACAGTCGCGCCTGTCGAAACACCAGACTTGAAGGTCTTTTCAGTAACTGCTCCAGTCTCAAGGTTTTTCATTCTGCATTTAACAAAAGCAGACCCTTTCCCTGGATTAGTATGGTCAGATTTAACAATCCTATAAACCTTTCCATCTATTTCAAGATTAAGGCCCTTGCGAAAATCAGTGGTCTGTAACATTTATAATTCCTTTCTTGCTATCGCTGCACGAACACCCATGATGTAGGCGAATTTACCAAGCCCTTCTAGAACAGCATCTGAGCCTTGTGCAGTTATTTTTATTTTTCTAAATTCTTCTCTAAGATTTGTATTTGAGAGATGGACCTCAATCTTAATCCCGCTAAACATTTTAAGGGCATCAAGAATCGCCACGCTAGTATGTGAATATGCCGCTGGATTAATAACGATCGCATCAGTTTTTTGGCCAGTGGCTTCTTGGATTTTATTAACAATCTCTCCTTCAATATTGGATTGAAACCAATTGAGAGAAATGTCCTGACCCTTAAATTCACTTTCTGTCAGAGAAATTATCTGGTCTAAAGTAGTAGCACCATAAATTTCGGGTTCACGAGTCCCTAGAAGGTTTAAATTTGGTCCATTAATAATAAGAATTTCTATTTTCCACTCCTGGGTGGTTTGGTAACTAACGCTATGTTAAGCGCGTCAAAATACCAATAGGCTACCAGGTTGTAAAGAATAGGATGCAAGCTAGGCCTTGAAAAGGCTAATTTTTGAATTCTTTTGATCTTGCTGACAGAGCGCGGTGAAACTCCCAGAGTGCATCTTCTATGGCATGCAGCGGAGGTCCCCCAGCTGCCAAACTCTGGTCTAAGTGCTGCATTAATTTATCCCGGCCCTCATTGGATTCTTCCGCCGCAGCAACCGGCTCCACATCCCAAGCGCTATCGTGCTCTCTTTGAGTTGCTTGGAGTTCTTCTAATCGTTTACTCGAGCGCTCGTCACCGGGATTCAATGCCAATATTTTCTCTAAGATTTCAATCGCTTTATCCACATAACCTTGTGAGTAGTAGAGATCAACTAGAGTGTGAGTGATCACCGGCCCCTCAGCTTCAGGTGCCGTAGTGGCAATTGGTTCAGGTCTTCCTTTGCTTTTTAAATCGACCATGTCCCAATTTGATTGCTCTTCAGTTTGCTGATCAGTAAGGGTACTTTCAGCCGCGGCTTCTGGCCCAGAAAGGTCGAGCTGAATCCATTCATCTATCTTTTCTTCACCGAAGACCGGGCCAGTTGTCATGGTCTCGATTGAAAAACTTTCTAATTCAGGGACCTCGGGTTCCGAAATGACCTGACCTTTTTCAAGGGATTTAACTTTTTCTGCAGTTTCTTGATCCCTTGGATTAATAAATAATAGGTATTTTAAGGTATCAAGCGCCTCTGGCTCGTTGCCGAGCTCAAGGCAAACTTCAGAGAATAATTTCTGGAGCCTAAAATTATCCCGATTATCGCTCACTAAGGGACGTAAGGTAGTATAGGCTAAATTGAATTGGGCCAAATCTTTATAGCAAAAGGCCAAGCCGAGGTAGCCCATAGTATAAGTTGGGTGATAGCGGATTCCGTCTCGTAAAATGGCAAGGGCCTTCTCAACCATCCCCATCTTTCTAAAGGACTCGGCCAATGGAGCGAAAACTCTAGAGCGGGGATCCTCTTCGTAGGTCTTTAAATATTTTCTAAGAATAGGGGAATTAAAATCATCGTCTGCCATTAAATTAACCTAAATTGCCCGGGAAATTCCGGCTTCTTCTTGGTTGATAATTCTTGGCGTAACAAAAATAATCAGTTCATCTTTGGTTTTTTCAGGATTAAAAGGTGTTCGAAACAACCAACCGATAAGAGGAATATCCTTAAGAAAAGGTATCCCTGAGTGAGATTCACTTGTCGTGTACTGGTAGAGCCCACCAAGCACGACGGTCGAACCGTTATCAACTAATACATTTGTTTTCACATTTCTTTTAAAAAGCACCGGAGGGGCCAGTCCAACCTGAGTTTCAAAGCCCTCTCGGATAATATTAACTTCCAGCGAGATTGATCCTTCATTGGTAACCTGGGGAGTTACTTCTAAGGTTATTTGCGCCTTAACTGAGGCAAACTGGACCTGAATACTTCCGTCGGCCTGGACTGAGGTTGACTCAGCAATACCGACAGTTCGTTCTGAGGTTATTGAAGCCTTTTGTTTATTTTGAGTGACCACTTTTGGACTAGAAATAACTCTACCTTTAGATTCAGATTCCATTAACTCAAGTGCTAAGTTTAGAGCAAATACTCTCCCGAATCGCCCGATATCAACTCCAAAAATTAAGCCATTCCCATTGGTTGGCGCCGAGCTAAATCGAAAACCAGGACCTGAATCTGCTGTTCCGCCTGGAGTCCCATTTCCAATTCCTCCTGGCAGGTCTTCACCTAGCGAGCCAATTGGGTCGTATTGAAACTGCAGACCATTAGTTAAACCAAATCGACCTAGATAGGCCTCATTAACTTCGACGATCTTAGCTGCAATCTGTACTTGGGGAGTTTGAGTATCGAGGACTTCAACAATTTTTTTAACTTTCTCAATTACATCAGAAGTATCTTTAATGATGATCGAGTTGGTTCTCTTATCAGTTCCAATCGAACCTCTTTCCTTAGTTGAGTACTCTTTAAGTAAAGTTGCTAATGAGCGAACGTCTGCATAACTAATTGGAAAAACTTTAGTTACTAATGGCTCTTCTTTTTCTGTAAGGCGTTTTGCTTCAACTTCTTTTTTCTTGTCGGCAGTCGCCTTCTCTAGTGTTTCGATCATTAAAATGATGCCGTTTTTCTTGGCAACTAATCGATAGAGACCCAGAATAGTATCGAGGGCCTGATCCCATGGAACATTAGTAAGGCTCAAAGAGAGGGGATCCAATTCTTTAACTTCCGAAGTTAGAATAATATTAAAGCCTGAAACTTCTGCAATCATTTTTAAAATATCTTCGACGCTCACAGCTTTCACATTAAAAGATACTCTTTTACCGATATACTTTTTACGTCCAGAGAGAGTTAAGTTCTCTAGGATGTCTTCTATCGCTTCTGATTTTGGAATATTTAGTCTGCCTACTTCAGCTTTAGCTTGAGAAACTTTTTCTTCAAACGACTGGTTTTCTTCAACTGTATTTTGAGTAAAAACTCCAAAGCGATTTTCCACTTCTAAAACTAACCGGTCCTTTTTTCTTTTTAGAACCGATCGGACATTATCGCGCAACTGCAATGCAATTCTTATATCGTTCTTAGAATTGGGTTTCTTATAGGCGGATACAAAAACAATACTTCCTGAAAATTCTGAGGTATCAAAGGCCCTCATCACTCTCTCTGTGGCGGCAATATCTTTTAAATCAACAATGATCTGCTTGTCTTCGGTGACATGGAACTTTTTTGCCTGCACTTCGTTGCTATCAAAAACCATTTCGAGCTGGCTCAATTCGCCTTTTTGAAAAAAGTTAATGGACTTTAACTCAGCAGCAAGGCCTTTAGATGACCAAGTAACTGTACAAAGAAAAACTAGGGATAGAAAAAATCCTTTTTTCATAAATCCTCTTCCGATAAGGAAACAATTCTACCTTTTAATTATAGCATTAATTGCGGCAAAAATTGCAGCTTTTTAAATAAACTGTTTGATTATTCTGAGGTCAGAGGAATGATCGTTTCGAGATACTCGTCTTGATCATAAACATTCGTAATTTTTTCTACTAGAACTATTCCGCCCGGAAGGATTGCTTTTATCTCTGCTTCGTTTTCGCCAATCTTCATGCCTTCTTTTAAAATATAAGTGGCATCACCAGAACTACCTCCGGCTTTCCTTTTTGCCTTACGGGATGCGGCGGCGGCTTCCGCCGAACCTCCTACAGCCGCGCCAGAAGAGCTATCGCCAATCTTAGCAATAGCCCGACGGTTTTTACCCAGTAATATTCCCACAATTTTTATTTGGTCTAAGGGCACGCCATCGATGCTGGGTAAGTTAGAGAAAATTCCACTCTGTGAGAAATTACCAAATCGAGTGGTTCGTTTTTTCCTCAGCCTTTTTCTTTTAAAAGGGTCCCGCATTTCAAAGGGCCGCTTAATTTTGGTCTTCTGGCCTTTAAAAAATTTATATTTCCCACTTTTTGCTTCTTTTTCGCCCCCCAGTTTAGTGGTAGGGGCAGCCTGGCCGTAGGAGCTTCCAAGGCAAAAGACAAAAATAAGTAATAGTTGGGCTAATTTAATCATTTTTTCTTCTTTTTCTTACGTTTCCTGCGTTTCTTCTTTTTTTGATCGGCCTCAAATTGCTTTTCAATATCTCCAATACCAGTGGCCTCGCGATAACCGGCATTGTAGCGGTAAGCCTCGACAACAATTGTAGCATTTACTAATTGAAAGCGGCCTCTCTGTTTCTGAGTAGAATTACTAATATTTACATTTCTAATATTTAATATTCTTTCAGCCTCTTCGATTTTTTCTAAGAAAATTAAAAATTGTAAAAAAGTTCCAGTCCCTTTGAATTCATACCTTTTAGCGTAATAGAAGCCTTTATTTTCCTCTGTTAAAGGAGTTTGAAAAATATTACGGATATTAATATTTTCTGCTACTACCCTAATAAATTCTAAAATTTCAGGATCGGCCACTTCAGTAGGTAGTTGTTTTTGAATTTTTTCCACTTCCAGTGCGACTTCTTTAATTCGCTCTTTGGCCGCTTCAATGTCTTTGAAAAGTGAAGTTAATTGCTTCTTTTCTTTTCTACCTTTTTTAATATTTTTCTGGAGAACAGGTATTTCATCCCTGACGCTGGAAATTTTCCCTTGGTGATCATCCCAAGCCGTCCACCCCTGAAACCCAGCGTAGAAAATTATAAACCAATGAATATTTCTAAGTAAACTTCCCATCTATTAATTAGAACGCGGATTATAGTTTTCCACGACTCCTTTTATTTTAAACTTTTCAACTCTTACTTCTTTCGAGCCAACCGGAATCATTTTAGTGGTTGTTTCTCCTAGAGTTATATTTTTTCCAAAATAGGATGATTCTTTTGTAAGTGTAATTAAATTGCCAATACTCTTATAAGAAAGGGCCAGCCCATCTACCGAAAATTCGTCCTTCTCTGAAATGACAAGACTAGTGAACCAAACATCTTCTGGAACTATCCGCGCCATCTTTTCAAGCACTCTTCTGGGATTAGTTCTAGACTTGATAATTTTATCAACCTGAAGAGTTCTTCGCTGAAGTTTTTTAATCTGAGTATTGAATACTTTTAGTAGCTCTTTCTTTCCCTTATTCTTATTGAGTTCTTTTTTAATTTTCTTATAGCGAATTCTCAATGAAGCCACCTGACCTTCAATTTCTTTTCTCTCTGCTGCCCATTGTTCTATTAGAAACCAATCTGGGACTTTTAAGAGAAGCAAGGCGATAAATATCATTTTAAAATTTAGGGTGGAGATATCCACACCTAAAATAGTAGGCAATTTAAATGGCTTTTTTTGTTCAAGTAGATTGATTTCTATCAAACTACACCTGCCTCATTGCTAATCCGATAACCGAACATCCGCGGTATTGGATTTCTTTCTTTTTTTCTTCCGACAAATCTTCTATTTCAATACCAAATATATCAAATGGATTGAGGACACTTACTTCAACTCCTAATAAGGCCTCTAGCCCTTCAATTATTCCAGGAATAAGAGCAGAGCCACCTGTAACCAAGCAACCCATCATAGACTCATCTGAAGTTGAGCTAATATAAAAATCTATTGTCTTTTTAATTTCAGAAAAGAATGCCTCTACCACATCATCTATAATCTCAAGGATCTCTTCCGGTAAATTTCCTTGGCCATCTCCAGTTATCTTGAGGTCTTCTGCCTCATCGTAATTGACACCCATTTGACGTTGAATTTCTTCAGTGATCATGACTCCACCGACATTCATTTCTTTAGTGAAGGCAATCATCCCATTCTTATAGATTATAAATTCCGTTTTCTGGGCGCCAAGGTCAATTAGTAACCAGGATTGCGAAATATCTTCGATCTTTTCTTCCATTACCAATTCAAAAACATTGGTTACGGCGACTAAGCCTAGGTCAACAACTTTTACTTTTAGATTGACCTGTTCAACTAGGTTCTTAAAAGAGCTGATGATGTCGTTTCTTGCGGCAGCTACGATTACATCAACACCGCCCCCTTCATTTTCTCCAACCACGTGAAAGGAAACTGTTGATTGCTCAATTTCAAAAGGTAGGTACTGTTCAGCTTCCCATACCACTTGATCCTCGATCTCTTCTTCACTACCACCAGCAAGCTGCAGTTTTCTGGCCACGGTATTCGGACCAGCTAAACCAATACTGGCAATCTTAGCAGTAATGCCGGCCTCTTTAATTGCCCGGTCGATTGCATCGACAATCTCTTCTTCTTTTTGAATTTCATCTTCAATGATTGAGCCTTCCGGGAGTGGGACGGAGGCGTATTTTGTCAGGACCCAA
>JABGVH010000135.1 GCA_018646195.1 Halobacteriovoraceae bacterium | reverse complement strand
ATTTGTCCTTACCGTGAAAAGGCCTTGAGTTTATACCATAAAAAAATAGGCCAGTTGCCAGTAATCGGATGATCAAAAGATTTTCGCAAAAAGACCTCGCCAATCTCGCGGTGTTGTCAGTTGATTTTTCAAACCCTAAGGTTTTTACGGAGAAGTATATTCTTAAACTGGCCGGTAAAGATAATGATCAACCGATGAAGTTTATCGATCAAGAAAATTGCTTAGATTCATTAGAAACACTACTGCTAATTAAAAGTCAAAACCTACTTGTGAGCAAGACCACCGCTATAGCCGATCGCTTAGTCGGAATGGCCAATGGCATAGCCGATGAAATCCTCGGTCCTGAGGAAAGCCTTGAGAAGGCCAGGTTAAGAATCTTCGCGGCCACTGAAATGGATGACCTGGAAATGGAATGTAAAGCAACAATACAAGAATTTTTTGCAGATGGTATGGATGAGACCAAGAGTCGCCTAAAGTACTGTGCCCTAAAAGCTGAAAAATCAATCTATCAAATTGAGGATGATGTCTGTGCCGGCCGAAATCCTCTTGCTTGTCGATTTTCTAAAGAGCGCAAACTCCGAGATAGCTCCAAGAAGAAGAGACCCAAGAAATAATTTACGCTAGAACTTTAATCCAATCTCGACTGCTAAAACTCCTGTTTGCCCGATTTTTCCTCTCAGAATACTTCCGATTGGATCTTCCTCGTCTTCTGTACCAACTCTTGAACCGGCAACAAAACGAAGATCTAGTCGGTTGGCCACTTTGACAGCGACGGTTCCCCCTACGTTGACTCCAACTCGAATTTTTTTCTGATCAAACCAATCGCTAGAGAGATCGGTGACTATTCCAATTTTTTTGGTTTTTTCTTTATCCAGAGAGATGTCCAAAAGGCCAATGAATTGCTCTTTCTGTTCGGCCACATCTTGTGCCCTCTCAAATATTTTAAAAAATTTCCCGTTGTCTCTTAGCTCTTCTAAATACTCTGTTTCAAACGAGGTGCTACTTACAAAACATTGACAAGCGCCGCGGGATTGCAGATCGAGCTTATGCGTTTTGACACTTAGCTGACAGGTCAATAAGCCGCGGTCAGTTAGCTTTTCGTCCTCTAAATTGCAATTCAGTTCTTTTTCTCGCTCGCTAGTCAAAGAAATTCGACGGGCCAGTTTCTCATTTTCAACTGTAAAGTTACAACGACAGGTCCCAAGGGTACTCTTTTTAAAGGCGCTTAAAAAACTGTCTTCTGGATAGTCAAAAATGTTTCGGTCCTCTTCTTTTTTTCTCTCTCCACACGGTTCTCGGCGCTTCTCTGCTAGCTTTTTAAACAAGTCGTCTTCAGCTAGCCCGAGCAAGTTAACTGAACCAATAGTAAAGTCGGTCGACCGGTAAGGGTTAATCGAGAGGTCTAGTCCCGATGTACTTTTCTTTACTCGTGAAGAGTAGCGGTAATCATTGAGATCGATTTTTATAGGCGGCTCTTCTGTTAAGCGACTCCAGGCACTGGCCTCAATTAGGCAAAATATTAATAGGCTGGTGTAAAGGTATCTCATCTCCGCTGCTTATCGGATTGCTTGAGCACTTCCGTTAATTAAACTAATAACTTTTTTTAGGTCAACCTTGGCCTTTGTGAGATTCCAAACAGTTGTAATCTAAGCTGTGGAAAAGGTTTTTAAAGTTATAGTAATAACTTTATGTATAAAATTTTATTATACTTTACCTCTGAAGTTCTAAGTTGCTGATTTGAATTTGGTAATAAAAAAAATTTAACAAAAATTCAAGCACTTACTTTCCAGAGTAAAAAACCCGATTTAATTTTTAGATGGATGAGAGCTCAACATGATATTGGAAAAAAAATTTTTTCGGGTTATAGTAAATTTGAGTTTGCGAGCGGCGACGCTAGCTAAGAACCATGTAGGTGTAAATCCTACCGATGGAACTCCTAGTTACCATCGAAGCCAGGATCAACAAGGGCAAGAGTGATCGAACCTTTGTAAGCTGATCTGGTATGACTTTCCAATAATCCGAATTGGGAAGTCTGCGTACTGACAGGTTGTAGTGAATACGAACCTTATTGACCTCAAGAGATTAGGAATTACGGAATCCAAGTCTCTTAAAGAAAAGTTCCGAGCCTATCGGCAAACTAGGCGAAGGACAAAGTTAACAGCGAAGAACTAGGAATTTGCAGCTGTTAAACTTTTCACGAGGATCGGTAGAGGGCGACATGTTAGGAAAGGTTATTAGTGAAAGCGCGGAACGGCTTGAGGATTGAGAGGGAATACTAACCCTTGAAAAATTTATTAAAGTTTTGGTCGTATGATTAAAAGTTTAATAGGTGTCTTTTAAGTCGGGCGGATGAGGTCGATTAAGCTATGTCTCTTAGGCAACATAACCTAAGGGTCGCGAGGACCTCTGGAGTAGGGTGATTACAATACAGCCTTTGTGATCATTTTAGCGATGGTATCGTTCTGACTGTGGTGCGATACGAGAGAGCAGATCAACTTGGTTTTTTAGATGGTGTATGTGGAGTGTCACTTAAGCCAAAAAAGAGATTAGGGAATATCTGTTCAGGATAATCGGCTCTGGCAACCGTACTGAGGAAAACTCAACGTACGGATCCAAATTTAAGGTTTGACTTGAGTTAAGCCAAAATCCTTCGGGACTAGGTTTAACTCAAGGCAAACTCTTTCTTTTTCAACTTTCCCTTTATATACTTCCTAAATGAAAAAAATTATATTGCTTTGCATCGTCTGCATACTGTCGGCTTGTTCCGGCGTCAAATATGATAAACGTAGCTGGGATGCCATCTGCCAGGCCCCTACTGAAACTGAGAATATGGCGCTGGTTCTTATGTCGCGACAGGCGGGAGTAGAGGTGCCCAAGGACGTGATCAGAAATGGCTGGGCCGGGGTGACAGTCAAAGATGACTATCGTCCCAGTGATTGTCCCGGCTTAAAAGAAAAATTTAATGCTGTTAAATCAATTCAGTTAGGGACAAATGTTAATAACAATATTGAAATGGACCTCAACCCCCTTCGAAATTTTAAAAACCTCGAGCACCTGACAATTCGTTTTAATAAATTCGTCGGCTCGCTGAAGTCGTTAGAGGGGTTAACTAACCTGAAGAGTTTAAACCTTAGGGGCACGGTCTACATGACTACTGCAAATCACTGTGATATTGACCGGGATAACCTTAAATATATTT
>JABGVH010000218.1 GCA_018646195.1 Halobacteriovoraceae bacterium | reverse complement strand
TTTATCTTATTTTAGGAACTCAATTAACTTATCAAACTGACTCTGGTGTTACCATGGGGGCCGCTCAAGATATAATTCATCAAGTGACCGGCTCGAGTGATTACACCAATACAGAGCGCGGGATTAGCGAATTTTGGATCAACGGAATATTCGGAGTAGGGCGTGAATTAAGCTTACATAAAGGCAAGTACTTCAAAGTGAGTCTAATGGGGGAAGTCACATTAAATCCAAGTTCTCGCTTTAGAGATGAAAGTCATGTCGCGGTCAATACTCGCCTAGGTGTAGGAATCGGGCGCTACCGAGCAACGGGAAACCCAGTCGCTCAATTAAACTTACTCTTTGATAACGCTTTCTACCTAGATGGTGGCAGAAGAGATTACCATGTCGGAGTTGAGTTAGGATTTCCGATAAGGATTTCTAAAAAGGGTTGGTATATTACACCGACTCTCAATTATCACTACTATCATACAAATGAAGATGCAGATTACAATGGTTCGGTCGGAGAATATGTTGCGGGCATTTATTTTACGGTGACTAAAAAACGGCCCGTAAAAGTTCAGAGTTTTATTTTCAATGATTAATGAGCTTTTTCACCGGCGGGATAGCAGCCTAATATTTTAATGTCTTTGGCATCTTGAGAGAGGTCATCAAGGCATTGAATAACTGACTGACTCTCTGTTGAGCCCAAAAAATCTACAAAGAAAGTGTAAGCAAAGGGATTCTCAGGAATAGGTCTCGATTCTAATTTAGTTAAATTAATATCATTTTTTGCAAATTTCTGAAGACTATTTAACAAGGCGCCTGGATGGTGTTTAGTCGTGAAGGCGAGGGATGTTTTCTCTTTGTTAAGAGTGCTTGGAACTTCCGAGCTTTTTACGAAAATTAGGAAGCGAGTAATATTATGCTGAACTTTTTGAACATCATCATCTAGTATTTCAACATCGTAATATTCTTTACATAACTTTGAAGCGATAGTTCCTTGATCTAAACTATTCCGATCAATTAAAAGTTTGCAGGCTCCAGCGGTATCAAAATCGGGAATAGAGCGCATATTATGGCGGTTGATGAAATCACGACATTGGGCAAGAGCTATTGGGTGACTGTGGACACTTTTAATATCTTCAATCTTTACCCCTGGCCGGGCCAGTAAACAATGATGAATGGGTAGAAAAACCTCTCCTATGGCAAAAATATCGTGTGAGAAAAAGAGATCTGTATTAACGGCAACATTGCCAACAATAGAGTTTTCAACCGGTAGGATTCCCATTACAGCTTCATCTGCCTCTACTGCTTCCACTACTTGCTCGGAAAGCTCAAAACCTAAGGCCTCAACGTCCCTTCTTTGCATGTATTTATAGAGCGCCTCTTCGCTATAGGCTCCACGATTTCCCTGGAAGGCAATTTTCATTGGCTTACCTTTTCATCGAGAGCGCCCATGGCGGCTAAAAACTCTTTTCGAGTTTCTCGAGCATAAGGATTGTAATGATTCATATCTTCAAATAGTTGCCAAGAGTCATTCTCAACAGTTCCCAATATTTTTAATAAACGCCGGTAACCTAAAGTATCTATCTCGAGGGGAGAGGCGTTGAGTTCAATCAAGCCTCTTCCAATATAATGCGCAAGTAGTAAAGAGTGACTAATTTGTCTGTCATGTTGATCTGGGGTGGCCTCAATTACTTTGAGCCCATGTTTTTCAAAATAGATCTTAATATCGGAATATAGCTTATCTTCAATTCTAATTTTACTAATTACTAATTTGGAGCCAAATAAGGTTTCCTTGGCGGAGTCTGGACCAAACATTGGATGAGTTCCTAAAATTTGAACTGACTCAGGAAGGTGTTTTTGCATGATTTCAGTTGGGATAAGTTTAACCGAACAGACATCGGCAACCAAGCAGCCGGGCTTTAGTAAGTCTTTTATTTCTAAGATACATTCTTCAAAAGAACTTATAGGGACAAATGGAATAACCACTGTGCAATCACATACTTCTTGTAATGAACTGCTGATGCCACCGGCCTCGGTTATATCTTTAGAGTAATCAATTTTGTCATAAACCAGGACGGTAGCATCTTGTGCCAGATATCTTGTTATGAGTTTACCTAAGCGGCCAAAACCGATAATTCCAATTTTCATAATATCTCCGCAATTCGTCTATGGGCCTCAATGATCTCTTCATCACTATAGGCATATGAAATTCGGAGGTGCCCGGGATGACCGAAAAATGTCCCTGGAAGTATTGCAACATGTGCCTTCTCTAGAATAAATTCAGCAAAATCTTCGCAGCTTTTAAACTTGTCTCCCAGCCGGTCTTCTATATTGGGGAAGAGGTAGAATGCCCCTTGTGGCTTGTCGCAGGCAAATAGTTGTGAAAATAACTTGTGACAGAGGTCTCGCCTTCTCTCAAAAGAAATGGCCATTTCTTTAAAAACTTTCTGATCCATTTCAAGTGCGGCCAATGCTCCATATTGAGCAAAGGTACAATTATTGCCGTGGACATGGCTTTGGAGCTTTGCCACTGCAGCTGTAAATTTTGCTGGAGCTACCATATAGCCGATTCTAAAACCGGTCATGCAGTAACTTTTTGAAAATGTTTGAACAGTTATGGTATTTTCAAAAATTTCTTTTGAATGAGAAGCGACACTAAAATGTTCTACTCCATCGTAGACCAGGCCTTCATAAGCCTCATCAGAAATGAGTACAATATCATTTTTAAGTGCCAGTTGGGCCAGCTTAAGTAAGTCCTCTTTAGGATAGACGGCCCCACTTGGATTATTGGGTGTATTAAATATTATTGCCTTGGTTTTTGGTGTAATGGCGGCTTCAATTTTTTCTAAATCGAGCTGTAGATTTTTACAGTCTACAAATACTGGCACCCCGCCAGCTAACTTAACGGCCTCTGGGAAGGTCACCCAATAGGGAACAGGTATTAAAACTTCATCATCTTGATTTAAAAGAACTTGAAAAAGGCTATAGATAATCTGTTTAGAGCCATTTGAAATCAAAATATTTTCTTTTTTGGCCTGGATCTGGTTTTCTTTGCTTAATTTTTTACAGATAGCTTCTCGTAACTCTACAAGACCAGGTACTAGGTGATAGCGAGTTTTATTTTCTGCCAGGGCCTTTTGAGTAGCTTCTATGATGGGACCTGGAGTTGGGAAGTCGGGTTCGCCCACATTCAGTCCAATTATTTGCTTACCTTCAGAACGAAGGTGTGCAACCAGTCCGGCCATGCGGACTGATTTTGATTCTTCAACCTCTTTAATTCTATCTGAAAAAGGCATGGTCGACCTATTTGTCTTCTTGCTCTTTAAAATCATTCATAATATGAGTCTGTTTTCGAATAGACTCAACATGAACAAGTTTATAAAGCTCTTTAATATAATTAGTATCGAGACCTAATGCCTCTGCAGAAGCTTGCCTCTTATCCATTAATTCGTCCATTCTTTTCATTTGAAGAGGGGTTACCTTATTGAGAGCTTTCTTAAGTCCAATCTTTTCCACTATATCCATTCGCGATTTAAGCGACTCGATAATTTCGGTATCAACACGATCAATTTGTCCCCTAAGCTCTTCTAATTCAGCGTCGAAGGTTCTATTGGGGGAAAATTCAGAGCGCAGTGAGAGTCCTTTTAAGAGTCCCGCTAAGTATTCTGGAGTAACCTGTTGAGCAGCGTCGCTCCAGGCTTCCTTTGGATTGATGTGACTTTCAATCATTAGTCCGTCCATATCTAAGTCCATCGCTTTTTGGCATAGCTCGGCCACTAGGTTGCGGCGTCCGGCAATATGGCTTGGGTCACATATAATGGGAAGTTCTGGCATTCTCTGTTTAAGCTCAATTGGAATTTTCCAAATCGGGTTATTTCGATATTTAATTTTCTCGTAAGTCGAAAAACCTCTATGAATTGCTGCTAGCTTAGTAATTCCAGCTTGCGACATCCTTTCTATTGCTCCGATCCAAAGTGCCAGGTCGGCATTAATTGGATTTTTGACCATCACTGGTATATTTGTGCCTTTTAAGGCATCGGCAATTTCTTGTACGGCAAAAGGATTTGCCGAGGTCCTAGCGCCAATCCAAAGCACGTCAACATTATATTTAAGTGCCAGCTCAACATGTTGGGCATTGGCCACTTCACAAGAAGTTAAAAGTCCTGTTTCTTTCTTTACTTTTTCGAGCCAAGGAAGAGCTTTCTCGCCATTGCCTTCAAACGATCCGGGTCGAGTTCTTGGTTTCCAAATACCGGCCCTAAAAATACGCACGTCTTCAATTTGAACTAGCTCTCGCGCTGTAGTGAGCATTTGCTCTTCACTTTCCGCTGAGCAGGGACCAGAAATAATCAATGGTCTTTTTAAGTTTGGAATCCATTTTGATAGTGCTGTGATTTGCATTTTTGCCTCGTCTGTTTGGTGGTCTCTTTCGGGGCTTTAACTGCAAGATAAGTGCCTATTGCCCCAAAAATCATCCTGGCCAAGTACCTCGAATTAGGTCCAAAAGCCCTCTTTTCCCTTTGTTTAAGAGCTGGCGAAATGGCATCGGTGTCCGTTTGCCTAAAGTTTAGACAAGCTTAGCCTAAAAATGGGGCCATTTCTGCACAATTGTTTCTATTGCAGTCATAAGCGCTACTTTCGGCCAGGCCCTTGAACTCTAGCTGCCAGAAAAGTAAATTAGCACTAGAAAAAAACTAAGGAGCTGACCCGTGAAAAAATTTATCTCACAAGAAATTGAATCTTATGCCCTATCAAAAAGTAATCGGCCAAGTGCACTTTGCGCCCAATTGGCCGGGCATACCGTTGAGACCAAGGAAATGTCGGTAATGCTTATTGGAGAAATGGAGGCTTCCTTTCTTGGATTTTTGATCAACTCGATTTCGGCCAAACGAGTCCTTGAGTTTGGTACTTTTACCGGTTATTCCGCTTTGGCGATGGCCGAGCAATTGCCCGCCGATGGAGAAGTCGTCACTATGGATCTCGATCAACAACTAGAGGCGACTCATAAGGAATTTTGGAATAAATCTCCTCACGGGGCAAAGATAAAATGCTTATTTGGTCCCGCTCTCGAAACTGTTATGAAGACTGAAGGCCTTTTTGACTTAGTTTTTATAGATGCTGATAAAACAAATTATTTAAATTACTTAAAAATAAGCCTTGAAAAATTAGCGCCTGGTGGGATCATCGCACTCGACAATGTTCTTTGGAGCGGTGAAGTCCTCAAGTCAGCTTCTGAGCTAGACCCTGAAAAAGATAGCTCAACCTTAAGTATTCAGGAAGTAAATGATTGGGTTAGAGACCAAGAAGGTCTCTATGGAACACTTGTTCCGATTCGCGATGGAATTTTTGTTATTACTAAAAAAGGCTAGCTTTCGTGCTATTTTTTCTTTTTCTTTTTCTTTTTTTGTTTGGCCAACCAGTCTATACGGGCCTCTAGGTCGGCTTTATTTTCAACTTCAAAGGGACAGTATTTTCCCCAAGTGTAAAACTCTGGCTTAGCTTCCCTGGCCTTATTAATTTTCGCCCATTCCGTTGCCACCAGATTATCCGCAATGCTTCTCTCATTATTATTAATGATGAGACCATTAATTTGTCGTTGAAGTTTTCCACCTTTGATCAACTCAGTTGTTAAAAAGAAGAAACATCGTGAAAGGTTAATTGATTCCTTCATCGCTTGATTTGAAATTTTAGAATCATGGCTGTGGATAATTGCTTTCATCCTGGCCTTTGTATAGAGTTTTAAGGCAGTTCGGATGGCGACTGTCTTCCCGTTTTCATTAATCCACACTTCGACATCATCCCGAACCCCGTCTGAGTCGGAATCAATTCCGTCGACGCTTTTGGTACTTTCATAATAGTCAGGGGCTGGAGGTTGCGGGTCATTGCGTAGGTCTATCGGTATTTTTGCCAATTGTTCTGCCTCTAACTTTTTCTTAAGTTCACTTTCTTGACTAGCTTTTATAGAGGGGTCCCATTTTTCATAGGTAGCCGTTCCATGACGTAACTTTTTCATCGCCGCTGGACTCATTTTACTGCCATAACGAAGCTGTGGAGCCGGTCTATCTTGATCAGCCCCTTGAGCTAAAAGAATGCTCGGTAATAAAAGAAGGAAAAATATAAAGGTATAACTCATCGTTAAAATTCCTATTTTTGGTTATCGATTTTTATATTCATTAAGGCAAAGCCTTCTTGCGCCATCTTCCACATTTTTTCAGGAGCTCTGGTCTTCTTAAGGGCTCCCTTTTTACTGACATGGATGTCTTCATACTTATGAACGTTGAGTACTCCATTTTTATTTTTTATTGCAACTGTTCCACTACAAACACAGAGATAAGTTTTGGCATCTTCAAAGAGGTAAAACTTAGTTCCTCGAACTGCCATAGACGCACTTTTTGTTTTCACATTAAATTTATTCTTTGCATCACTTTCTTTATTGGCAAATAATGTTCCTTTTATGAGGTAGACCAAATTCTGTTTTGATTTCATTACCTTGAGGATAATTTTCCCGTCCTTTATGAGAACAGTACTACCACTTTTAAATTTTAGCTGGGCAAAGCTTTTCTTTCCTACTGCCACAACTTCTTGGCCCTCTTTTATCCAATCATTCTTTGAAAGGCGCTTCCCACTACTGGTAACTTCGCCTTTTAAGAGAATAATTTTTGCCTCTTCAGCTAAGACCTTTGCAGAAAAAATAAAAAGTGCAAGCTGTATCAGTATTGTTACTAGTTTCATCATAAATATCCTCCGCTAAAAGTCGGATAAAAGGCAGCTTAGGTTTGCCATTAAAAGGGAATAAAGTGATGATAAGGCTTCAATCGGAAAGTGAAAAGAAAAGGCTTATTGTGCAATGGGTAAAAGAAAGGTTTTAGTATTAGGAGGAACCAATTATTTTGGCAAAATTTTGGTTTCCAAATTAATTGAGAGCGGTGAGCTGGTAACCTTGGCCACTCGTGGCCTTTCCAAAGACAGTTTCGGAGACTCGGTTTCTCGAATAGTATTGGATCGAAATGACTTAAAAGATGAACTAAAAGACCTCGAATTTGACTTAGTATATGACCAAATTTGTTTTACTCCTGAAGCAGCTACCGCGCTGCTGGAAGTTATTAAGGCCCCGCGGATTATTTTCACCTCCAGTCAATCAGTCTATGCTCCAGGAAATAATTTAAAGGAAGAGCAGTTGGAATACCCCTCGACAGATGATCCGCGTCTCTCTAATTCAACTGGACTGGATTACGGTACCTGTAAATTACTGGCAGAAGTCGCTTATTTAAAAAGTGATAAATGCAAAATTTCCAGTGTTCGTTTACCCATAGTCATTGACCCGGCTGACCAAACAGGCCGTTTCCAATTTCATCTCGATAGAATTATTAATAAAAGGCCTCTCTTCTTTCCAAATATTGAGGCCAGTCTCTCGATGGTTACCGCCGAGCATGCGGCAGAGGGACTTTATAAATTAGGAAAAATTTCTCATAGCGGACCTATCAATGTAGCGACAGGAGAAATAAAATTAAAATCTTTCCTTGAATTGGTAGTCAGCATAAAAGATGGAGAGTTTATACCTGCCTCAGAAGAAGGGGAGGAACAGAATTCTCCTTATGGAATACCAAGTGATTGGTGGATGAATTTAGATAACTGTAAAAGATTAAATTTACTCGAAGAGGTGTCTTTGACTTCAATACTTAAGCGGATGATAAATTCTTATGAATGATCTGATTGAAACACAGAGTTTTATTGTACGCTGGCGCATTTTTCTAAAGCAAGTGGCCATCCGTTTTTATCACGCCTTTCAATTATTTAATAAGAAAAAAGGCACGATGCTTGCGGCCGCGAGCTCCTTCTATGTTTTGATTACGATTGTCCCACTAATTTTGCTGATCATAAGGATGGTCGGTTTTTTTATAGGAGATATTAGTGAATCTCAAGAGCAGCTTTTCTCTTTTGCCCTGAATATCTTTCCTAAAGCAACTGTTGATATATTAATGGTCGTGAAAAAACTGGTTCATGGCCCACTGTATGGGGGAGCTCCTTTTACCGTATTAAACTCGATAATCTTAACTGCCTCATCTCTTTCGTTTTTTAATTCAATCTGGAATGGTCTCTACCTGATGACCGAAGACAGATCGCATGTTTCGCTAATTCGCTATATAAAAGGAGTAGGAATTATAGGGGTTACAATTTGTATTCTCTGTCTTTCTTTAATTTTACCGCCTTTTTTCTTATTAATATTTAATGTTTTGCAAAATAATTTCTTAATTTCGTTTCTTTGGGATAATTTAGAAAGTATTCGACCTATTCTAGAATATTTCCAAAATTTAAAACTCGATAGTAACTTTCTTTATCAATCCAACTTTTTCTACCTAATTTGTTTTACGGTTTATTTTGCTTTCCTTTATCGCTACTTTTTTCAATGGAAAATTGCTTTTAGGGAGGCCCTGCTTGGCTCGGTCTCATTTGTCGTCTCTCTAATTGCAGGAAAAAATCTCTTTTGGATTTATTTTTTCTATGTACGGAAATCTCTGATCAAGAATTATGGAGATTATTACACCTTTATTGTGGGTCTGATTTGGATTTACTTAGTGATGAGCTTCTTCTTTTTTGGTGCTTGCCTTTGCCACGAGCTTCAAAAAAATCCACTGGTCCTACCGAAAACAAAAAATCCTGGCCAAAATTAATTTCAACTCAATTTGTCATTTTTAGAATTATTGCGTTACAATAAGTGAGCAACTTTTGTTAGGGAAGACAAAATGGACCACTCGGAATTGGATCAATTGGCGCAAGCTACCTTTGAGCTTAGTAAAAGTTTTAAGAGAAATTTTGCTCAAAACCAATTAGGATTTGATTTTAGAGACCCTCAGCACGATAGAGCTAGCGAAGCGCCAGTGGCATCTTGCGAGCAGGATCAGCAGTTTCCAGAAGCCGCTGGAATTGTCTACCGGCTTGAGAGTGGGACAAGCACCTTCTGTATCAGGGGCAGAGCTGTCGAGAGTATTGCTGATGTGATGGAAGAAATCGAATCAGGTAACGCTGGATGGGAGAAAACTCTTCGTCTATCAGAAGACCTTGGTGAGCAAGTTTCTTTCTTTGAGACCTCTGATAAAGACGCTGCCGAAGTACTGGTAGACCAATTAATAAATAAGCGTTTTCCGATTGAAGAAGATATGCTCTGCAACCTTTCTGATCCCGGCTTTTCCTGGTGGTTGGATGCAGGAGCGGATCATCTATTGCTCCACTTTAAATCCCATGGCATTGAACGCAGACAGAATTTACTTCAATTGGGACCGCTTGGAGATAGAAGAATCGCCAATGCTCGAATGGGCCAGCTCGAAAACTGGCTGAGATCTCAAATGAATATCGTTGAGTTCTCGAGTAGCGATGTATGTGTCTCAATGGCAGTCTCAGAGGGATCAGAAGAAAAATTCTCTCGATTAAAAAAATTATTTATTGACGGGGAATTCTTATTTCAAAGAAGTGAGTTTTCGAATGAATCCCGTGATCAAACTCTTTTCTTTTTTCTAAAAGAAATGGCGCTAGTTCGCAGTTTCTGGCTCGAGATCGAAGCCTCATTGACTGGCCACAAATTGGCTGACTAAAAAGCTTTTCTACTTGAGACCATTTCAGGTCCACGTTAAAATGGTATTACACTGAAAAACAGGATGTTTTCATGGATGCCTCATTCGAATCATCGGCCCCAAAAAGCCGCCTTCAAAAAGCTGTAGAGCGAAATCGCGCCAAACAGGCGAGGAGAGGCAGTACTTCTCCTGCGCCCCCGAAAAAATCCTGGAGCCTACCAAAACGGCCTACTCGAAAATCTGTCGCAAGAGCTGGAGATGTTGAATTCGAAGATACTTCTAGACCGGCCTTGAGATCAAGGGCCCGCGCAACTGGCAATGTCAGTTATCAAACAGCTTCTAGTCCCCCTGCTCGAAAGCGCTATAGTGCCGCAGCTACAAATGCTGCCAGTAAAAGTATCGATTTTCTGATTAAAGGAATTTGGATTTTTGCTTTCATTCTAATTTTAAGATTAATATTCTCTGGCGGTGGAGTATTAGATTACTATCATCAGCAAAAGGCATATCAAGAAAAGCTGGGAGATTTCACATCTATTGGTATAGAAAATCAAGAACTGGTAATTGAAAATGAGAAAATTAGACATAATAAGCGTTTTCAGAAAAAGCTAGTGAGGGATCATCTTGGATTTATTGCTTCAGATGAATTTTTGATTCTATTTCCGAAAGGGAAGGGGAAGAAGTCCATTTAAGTATGGAGCCCTTTTTTAATCCTTTGCCATAACCCCCAGAAGATTTTATTTCCAAGACGTGTTGGGCAAAATAAGTCCCAGTCATAGCAATCTTTGGTACACCACTATTACCAGGATGGGCCGGAACATTTTTTTCAATAGCTAAGATTTTTAAGTGCTTATCAAGGAAAATAATGTCCAGGTTGAAATAGGTATCGGGCATCCAGAAGCGTTTGGCTGATTTTTTGCTGTAGAAAAAAAGTAGCGCCTGAGAATTTTTGAATTGATCGGCCTTGACTCCGCTTAGACCACGATTCTGTTCTTCACCTGTGATTGCAAGCTTTACCGCCAGCTTTTTTCCATTTGGCAGTTCAATTTTGCCATAGCGAATATCGCTATAAGCGTCAGTAGGATTTTTTTTGAATTCGACTAAGGCATCTGGTTGGCAGGCGAAAAGGCCAAATAGAGCTAAAAAGAAATAAATTTTAATTAGCATTAGATCTTCTTACCCTTAGGCTTAGATACATTCCATTTACGAAGGCCATCTCCGCCAACATATTCTAACTTACGGGATTTATGTTGGGTAGAAATATACTCTTGAAACTCTGATTGGCTCTGCTGCAGCTTACTTTCTAGTTCATTGATTTTGGCCTGGAAGCTCTCGGCCTGGCCCTTAAGCGCTCTTTCTGTCTCTAGTTTTCGAGCCGCCTCAGCGTTGCTTTCATTCAGTCGATAGGAATCGATGCCACCTTTAAAGGTATTGATTAAATTCAGATTTTCAGATTTTTCACTCTTTAGGGTGGTAATTTCAGTTTGCAGATCTGTCACTTCTTGATTGTTCTGGGCCTCTAGCCTTTGAGATGTCGTTAGATTGGAGAACTGTCTTTGTAACGTCACTGGATTCTTGGCCGCCTTAATTTTTGTTTGACCAGAAGTAGGGAATAAGGCCTGTACAGATTGCCCGAAGGAAACGCTAGAAAATAGGAATAGAGCGGCTAGATAGAAATACATAATCTCAAGTCTAGTCTTTATAGAAGGTCTTGTGGAAAATTGTGAAAGCTTTACAGAGCTGTCTAAACTTCAGTCAGGAGCCAGTCATTTCGAAGAGTTCCATTTGTGATTGCTCGTTTTCTTTAGGGGCATAGGACTCATTCTCAAAATTTTTCGATTGTATTGGCATAGGCATTGGGATGGCGGTGTCTTCGGCCGCAAATTTCTCCCACTCTGCTTCGTTAACAATATGGGTTTTAGACATCCAGTCCTGAAGACCGCGCTGGTCTCGCCGTAAAAAACAGGCCAAGAAGGGAAGATAGAAGAATTGTAGGCAGAAAAAATAACCCCAACTCCGCATCATTACCTCTTGAAAGGATAAATGCTCCTGCTTTGGGTTGGTCATAGATTGTACTTTTAGACCAAATAGGATTTTGCCAACTGACCGTCCCCCGTAAAGATAGTAAGAGCCTAGGAAGTAGCACCAAAAAACAATGAAAGTTGAGAAGGTTTCAATCTTTCCAAGGTTGCCGGCAAGAAGCGACTTAAGCGGCCCATCAAAGGCCATTAAGTAATTGCCAACATAGTATACGTAGCATAATTGAATTAATTTATGAGTGACTAATACTAGACTAAGATCAATTGCAAAGGCCCAGACTCGTTTTCTTATATGTTGTCGTGAGGTACCTAGATCTTTTATACAGAAGGGATCCCTGGCATTTTCAGCTTGAGGTGCTGAGATAACAACTAAGGAAAATGGGTTTTCTTTTTTCTCTGATTCCATCAAAGACTTATCGGCTTTTTATCGCACAGCTTGAAAAGAGTGAGCTATTGCAAACTTTTTTGCTCAACCATTTTTTGTTTGAGTGTGCTCAACTTAACTAATGCCTCTATTGGAGTCAGATTATGGGGGTCTAGCTGGTCGATTTGACCTTCTAATTCTCTAAGGTATTGCGGAACTTCCTCAATTTGCGGTTCTTCAAAAAAGCTCAACTGATTGGACTTTTTAAGCGCACCTTTTGGCCGAGCCTTAGGATTTTGTTCTTCCATATTATTGAGTAATGCCTGAGAGCGGGTCAGTATACTTTTAGGCAGGCCTGCAAGTTTGGCGACATAGATACCAAAGCTCTGACTGGCTCCTTTTTCGATAAGGCGGTAAAGAAATTGTACTTCTCCTCCGTTTGACATGGTCTCCACGGTAAAGTTCTTGGCGCCTGGCAAATTTTCAACCACCTCGATTAGTTCGTGGTAGTGAGTGGCGAAAAGTGTGGTGGCCTTGGTTTTCTGTACCAAGTATTCAACCAATCCCCAGGCAATGCTGAGGCCGTCATAGGTAGAAGTACCGCGCCCTACTTCATCCAGAATTATCAATGAACGAGGAGTGGCATGCCTTAGAATTTCTGCCGTCTCACTCATTTCAACCATAAAAGTTGATTGTCCTTTGAGAATATCATCGCTGGCACCAAGCCGGCTAAAGAGGTAATCACAGAGACTAATATGGGCAGTTGCAGCTGGAACATAGGAACCTATTTGCGCCAGCAAAGTGATGATGGCGATTTCTCGCATGACGGTGGTTTTACCGGCCATGTTGGGACCGGTGATGAGTCCAAAATAAGTCTCACTATCGAGCTTTAAGTCATGGCAAACGAATTGATCTTTAAGCATCGCTTTTATCAATGGGTGCCAAGCACCTTTTATCTGACAATCATTATTTTCGCTCGAGAGAGATGGTTTACAGAAATTTTCTCTCAGGGCGATATGGCCGAGGCTTTGAAAACAATCGGCCTGCGCCAGGTCACCCGCCAAATTAAGTACCGCTTTTCCATTGTCAGCAATTTTGGCCAATAAGCTTTTAAAAAGTTCTCTTTCGAGGCGTTCTAATTTTTCTTTGGCACTTATAATATCTTTTTCAAAATCATTAAGTTCGGGAGTGGTATAGCGTTCACTATTAACTAGGGTCTGCCTTCTTTCGAAATTCGCTGGAACTTTTGCTGAGTGTACTTTTGAAATTTCGATAAAGTAGCCGGCAACATTATTGGACTTCACTCGGAGTTTTGGTATTCCCGATTTCTTGCGGTATTTTTCTTCCAGTAAAACAAGTTCATCGCAGGCATTTCCATTGAGTTTGGCCAGGCGGTCTCTTTTCTTACTATGTCCTGGCTTGATCAGATTACCTTTGTCGAGGGAGGCCCCCAATTCATCATTTATAGTGTCTCGAATTTCTGTCGCCAGTTCTAGTAAGAAACTGAGTTCAGAGCTTCTTAGATTCTTACCGAAAATCTTTGGCGCCTTCTTTAATAAATTTTTCAGCTTACTAAAAACCTCGACTCCTGCTGCCAGATTGAGTAGATCTGAGGCGGTGGCCTTGCCTGTTCCAATCTTGGCCAAGATTCGCTCTAAATCTCTGACTTCGGCCAGCTCATCCCTTGTTTCTTCTAAACAAGTTGAATTTTCGATTAGGAAGCTTACCATTGCCTGCCTTTCTAAGATTGCCATTTGGTCCGTAAGTGGAGAGAGAAAGAGGCTTCGAAGAGCGCGGGCACCCATTGCGGTTTTAGTACTGTCCATAAAGCCCAGCAGAGAATCATGATAGCGTTCTCGATGATTCGCAAGAATTTCAAGACCCACTAGTGTAGGTAGGCTAACTTTGAGCCGGTCTTCCTCATTAATCATTTGAAAGGGACGAATATGGCAATAGTCTTCTCCATTTTGGGTGGAGGTAATATAATAGGAAATAGCACCGATGGGGCATAAGATAGGTTCGTTTAATTTTATAATACGATCTCTCTTATAACCGGGAATAAGTTTTTCAATGTAAATTTTATTATGTTTCTTATCAAAATACTCGCTACTTAAAAGTGTTTTGAGAGTTCCCATATGTTCAAGAAGGGGTTCTAATAAATCGAGTTCTTCCCATTGACCCATATACGAAATAAATTCTCTAGGGGCCAGTAGTCGTAACTTTTCTAAAAAGAGTTCAGAGCTGGAAAATCTATGGCCAGTAAAAGAGCCGGTGGTAAAATCCATCGCCAGTAAAAAGTAGGCGCCTTCAAAATAGCTACCAGCACAGATATAGCGATTTTCTCTGGCCTCGGTTTTATTGAGGTCATAGGGAAGACTAGGACTGACCACTTGAGTGACCGCTCGCTTTACTATTCCGATAGCATCTTTAGGGTCTTCAACTTGTTCGCAAATTGCGACCTTTAGACCCTGGCCGGTCAGTCGATCAATATAAGTTGAAGCAGCATGGTGAGGGATCCCCGCCATTGGAATAGCAAATTCGCCTATTTTTCCTCTAGTCGTTTGGGTAATATTTAAAAGCTTTGCGGCACGGCAGGCGTCTTCGAAGAAAACTTCGTAAAAATCGCCCATTCTAAATAGCAAGATATGTTCTTCGTAGTCCTTTTTGATGGCCGAGTATTGGCGCATCATGGGAGTTAATTTAATACCGCTATCGAGAACATCTTTCAGTGTGACGCTAGACAAGAGAGATCCTTATTAAAGTTGAGACTTAAGCTCAAGAATAGCATGGGTGGAATTGAGGCGTAAAGCTGTGCGATAAAAATAAGCCCTTGAAAATACAGCATTTCTATCACGAATAGTGGGTGCTATAATGGGGGACAGAAGGAATATATCCCCTATGGTAAGTCTTCAACATTCTATAATTGCCGGACTCTTTGCATTCTTCTGCGTGGCAGTCGTGGTCTTCTCCCAGGTTGGAAATTGGAATACCGTTGAGTTTCAGAGTTCCGGTGATTCCAATAGTGGAGACCTGATTAATCGAGAGAGTTATTTCAGCAAGGTTAATTACTTCAAGTTCCGCAAAGGAATTCCGTTTCTTCATCTTCAAGCCTTTGAGTTAAATATTAGTACACTTACTAAGAAGACAATTTTCCTAAACCCTAAAGGAATGGTTTTTACCAATAAGGGTGTGCCTATAAATTACCAAGGGCAACAGGGGATATTTTTTAAAAATAAGGAAGAATTATTTTTGGAAAAGGAGGTCACTGTAAAGATGAAGAACTCAACGATCGCCTCCGACAAAATGGTCTATAAATTTTCAAGTGATCAGATAATTTCAACTGGTGGAGTAGAGTCCTCCAGTCGATCGGAAAGAACCGGAGACGTCATTCAAATCCTGTCCGATAAGGCGATCTTTTGGCCAAAGAGTAGCAAGTCTAAATACCTTGGAAATGTCCAGGGTGAGGTTAAAAGAGGCAAGGTTTATGAGGAGAATGTTTCATTTAAATCCGACCGCTTACGCCTCGACCTGGGCCGCCACAAGATGGAGCTTTATGACAATGTTTCCTTTTTAAAACAGGAACTTAGCGCCAGGTCGAGGAGAGGGGAAGTCTTTTTAGAAAACTATAATAAAAAGCTCAAGTATTTCGTCCTTTATGACGATGTGAAGGTGATAGAACAGGTGGTTCCAAAGGGATCACGAAAGGGTTATACCCGCGAAGCTTTTGCAGAAAAACTAGAAGGCCTGATCTCTGAAAATAAAGTGATCCTAACTGGCCGTCCAAAAGTTTTTCAGCAAAAGGATATTATTAAAGGAAATAGAATTGTCCTGCGCAAGAACAATGAAGTGATTGAGGTAGAGGAAGCGATAACCATCTTTGATAGGAATCGCAAAAAGAAAGGAAAATAAAAAATTATGGAAACGAGTTGTTACTTAGAGGCCAAGAATTTAAGAAAAGTCTACTCTGGCAGAGCAGTTGTAAAAGACGTCAGTCTTAAAGTCAGCCAAGGGGAGATTGTAGGGCTATTGGGACCGAATGGTGCCGGTAAAACAACTTCATTTTATATGATGGTAGGGCTAGTAAAGGCCGACGAGGGAAGCATCGAAATGGATGGCAATGATTTAACGACATTTCCTATCCACGTGCGGGCCCTCGAGGGAGTTGGTTACCTGCCTCAAGAGGCTTCAATCTTTAGAGACCTCTCGGTTGAGGCCAATATTTTTTCAGTACTAGAAAATCGTCACCTTCCGAACACAAAGAAGAAGACGTTATTGAATGCATTGATTAGAGATTTTGGTCTGGATCATATCCGGAACTCCAAAGGCTCGGCGCTATCTGGTGGCGAGCGGAGACGAGTAGAAATTGCTCGCTCACTGGCCTTAGAGCCAAGATTTATTCTTTTAGATGAGCCCTTTGCTGGAGTTGACCCGCTTGCGGTGAGCGACATACAAAATATCATCAAAGGATTAAAGAAGAGAAATATTGGTGTGTTAATTACAGATCACAATGTTCGGGAAACCCTGGGAATTGTCGATCGTGCTTATATTATGAATAGTGGGGAACTGCTGGTTAGTGGAACTCCTGATGAAATTATTAACAACGAGAGAGCAAGGAAGTTCTACTTAGGAGAAGAATTCAGGATGTAATTCGCTTAAACAAAGGTTCAGTAATGGCAATAAAGCTCTCGCAAAGCCTAAAGCAATCTCAAAGTTTGATGATGACGCCTCAGTTGCAACAGGCGATCAAACTCCTGACCTTAACTCATCTTGAGATGACTAACGTCATCGCCGAAGAGATGGTTGAAAACCCAGTGTTAGAAGAATTTGATATCGACGATAGCAAAAATCGTGAAGAAGATTATAATGTTGAACGCCTTGAAATGCAGAATAAAGAATCGTCGTCCGACAATATGGACGAATCGGCTTTTAAAACCAGTCATGATGAATTTGATTGGTCGAGCTATGTAGACTCATTTAATAGCTCTTCAAGTGCCCCGCCGAATATGGCGACTCGAGATCTCGACGACCTGCCTAATTACGAAAACATCGTTTCAAAAGGAAAATCGCTAGCTGAACATTTGGAATGGCAAATGGCGATGGAGTATTTTTCTGAGGAAGATACAAAAGTAGCTCTTCTGATCATTCATAGTATTAACGACGATGGTTATTTAGCGACAGCTTTTGAAGAAATTATCGCTGAGTCTGGAAGAGAGAGACAAGATGTTATTGATATTCGCGAAGTGATTATGCGAATGGACCCGGTGGGTTGTGCCGCTGAAAGTTTAACTGAATGCTTATTGGCGCAAGCTAGAATCGCGGAAGAGCGCTCTCCACTGCTGGAAAAAATAATTTGTAATCATTTAAAAGACCTACAGAATAGGGATTTCGATAAAATTGCAAAAGTAACAGGCGTCTCTACCAATCAGATCAAAGATACCGCCATGCTGTTACAAAACTTTCACCCTAAACCAGGGCGTCTGGTTTCCAATCAGGATACCCATTATGTAGTTCCCGATATTTTTGTTGTCCAGATGGGAACCGAGTTTGTAGTGAGAGTAAACGATGAGGGAGTTCCTCGACTGCGAATTTCAAACCTCTATCAAGAAATGCTTAAACAAGACAATAAAGAAGCTAAAGAATATGTGCAGGAAAAATTGCGCTCGGCCATGTGGCTGATTAAGTCTATCCAGAATAGACAGAGAACCATTGTGAAGGTTGCAATCGCTATCGTTCGCCAGCAACAAGAGTTTTTCAAGAAAGGACCTAAATTTTTAAAACCAATGGTTCTCAAAAATATTGCTAATGAAATTGGTATGCACGAATCTACCGTTTCTAGAGTTACCACTAATAAATACATGCATACCCCTATCGGAACTTTTGAGTTGAAGTACTTCTTTAACTCTGGAGTTGGTGGAAAGAACGGGGGAGTGGATGTCTCCAGCGAAGTGCTCAAGCTAAAGATAAAAGAGCTGGTAAAGGGAGAAAATCCCAAAAAGCCATTGTCCGACCAAAAGATTGCAGAGCTGTTGAGTCGGGATGATGTGGAAGTGGCACGGAGAACTGTCGCCAAGTATCGAGAAATGATGGGAATACTCTCATCTTCAAAAAGAAAGTTTAAAGGCTAAGTAATAGTTAACCGAAATGACGGGATAGCAGACCTAACCACGAGGCATTTTATGAAAGTAACCATTTCCTTTATTCACTTAGAACACACTCCTTCTCTTGACGAAAGAATTCAAGATAAGTCTAAGAAGCTGGAGAAATTCCTAGGCGGAAAAGGCCATGTTAAATGGCATTGTTATGTAAAAGAAAACCAGCACTATGCAGAAGTGGATCTTATTGGGCCTCATTATGAGTACCATGCTACCGCCTCTACCGACAGTCTCTACAAGACAATCGATCAGGTTGTAGGAAAGCTAGAAAAGCAGATTAGTAAAAGAAAAGAAAAGTGGAAGAACAAAATGCACCGCAAGAATAGCGAAATTGAAATCGTGGATCCAGAGCAGGCATGGCTGGACTATGACGAAGACGCTGCATAGCGCCTAGTTCACTGAGTTGTGAGTCTCCAAAATTATCAAATGACACAAAACAAAGCCCTCGTTTTTGCGAGGGCTTTTTCGTATTTTCAATTTCTAAATTGAACTTGTTTTGACCAATCACAATAGCTTTTCATACAAAAACTTACGGCCCTTGTAATTACCCGACATAATTCCTAGGATTTTACTTCAACAAAATTAGAAGGGAAGAGGGAGTCAGTAAAATGATCAAAGGGATTTTGATTTTAGCAATTTTAATTGCGTTTGTAGGGGGAGCACGTGCCCATAGCGAGCACCAAAGCGCTGGCTTTGTAGAGGAAAACCAACTCTCTATTCCGGTTGGGGACAAGGCCGCTGGAGGCATCACAGAGGCCCAGTTTAACCGCGTGATCGACCGAGTTTCCGAACTTCATCGCGATGAAGTGACAGACGCAGGCGGAGAGCTAATGGTTGAACGCAAGTGGAGCGACGGGACTGTTAATGCCTACGCCAAACAAAAAAATGGCAAATGGATATTGGCGATGTTTGGAGGTCTTGCAAGACATCCAGATATTACTGAGGACGGCTTCGCTTTAGTTGTTTGCCATGAGCTAGGCCACCATATTGGAGGCGCTCCCAAAAAGATCAAATCAAATACACCACTTTACTGGGCCTCAAACGAAGGCCAGTCAGACCAATACGGTCTGCAGAGATGCCTGCGTAAATATTTTAATAGTTACTCTAATGGCCAGTCCTATTTTGGCAGGAAGTTTGAACAACAAACTCGACTCTGCCGCAAGAGCTGGAGCAATAGCGAAGATATTAAAGTTTGTATTCGAGGATTATTGGCCGGAAAATCGGTTGGAAACCTCTTTACTTCACTGAGAAACCTAAGCCAAGCTCCAGGTTACGAGACTCCATCTAAAGAAATCGTTTCACGAACTTATGACGGTCATCCTATGCCTCAATGCCGCCTCGATACCTTTGTTAGAGCGGCCCTTTGCACCCATGACTACTACCAAAGACTTTCAAATACAGATGCCTCAAAAGGCTTCTGTATGCGCTCTAACGGAGAAGAGAGAGGCGCTCGGCCACTTTGCTGGTACAAACCAAGCGACCTTTAAGAAAGTTGGCGCGATCTTTGAATATCTAATTCCTATCAACTAAAAAGAGTCCATTATTTCCCTCGGTTACGAGGGAAACAGGGATGAAAAGTGTCCAATGTTTAGACAGGGATAGGAAAATTGCTAAAAGGCTCAAAACTATTACTTCTTATAATCGCACTACTGCTAGTTAGCTGTGGTAAACGCAGTCGCATTCGCACCACCTGCAGGAATCCTCTCGAAAATCCCACCTCCTCAACTAAGAAAGTAAAAGGTCTTGTGGCGAATACCAATGGCCTTGTAGCATATCTCAATAAGCGAAAATTTGGTTTAGTCAGTTTTGTAATTGTAGAGCCACAGTACACACCTATTAACCCTTTGGTCCTCAGCGAGGCTGCAATCAATCGTGAGTTGCAAGAAATAAATGCCAAGATTGTAAAAAACTTTCCGCCAAAAATACAGAATTGGCTTTTGCACGGAAGCGTCAGCGAGTTTGAGGAAGACGAGCTCGATCGAGTGGCACTTCAAGAAATGGTTTCCTCCGTCAGCTTATTGCAAGGTAAGTCCGAGCGCTGGAATAATTACCAATGCTCACTAGGAGAGTTGGCCTTAAAAACTTCCGATGATGTCTCTGTATTTTATCAATTGGACAAGAAGGACTGTCAGGAAAATAGTAAAGATGCCAATTATAATCCTCAATGTTTGGAATTTATGCTGAAAAATTGGAGCTCTAGAGGCGACTTTATTTCGGCCGCTGAAAGACTTCCAATTGAGGGCCTAATGACCAGTATGTGTGGTCATTTTAATAGTACAGAGACCTGTCAAAGGCAATTTTTAAAACATGTCCAGAAAGGCAATTTAACCGAATACTACCATGCTTTAAAAGAATCTTACCGCAAGGAAAAGTACAATACTTTTTTTAGCTTAGCAGCGGGACCAAGGAAGTTTAAATGTAATCGTGGAAATAATGGCGTTGTTGAAATGACGATTCCTTTTTTAAAGACCGGAGCAGAGGATAAGTTTTTCAGGGGCGGTCTTGCTCATGGTCTACTCTATGCTGAAAAAATATGGAGTAATTCTAAATTTAAAATGAAGTTTAATATTGCTGCTTCTGGAGATTCCACAAATATGATTAATTTGAATTTCCAAAATGGAATTACATCTTCCGTGAGTGATGAGAGTCCCACCACTATTAATTTAAATGCCCAACTAGCGGGAACAGCACTATTAAAAACAGTCTCCCATGAATTTGGACATGTCTTGGGTTTCCCCGATTGTTATATAGAGTATTATCAAAGGTCGAAAAAAGAGATTATCTATTACGAACTAGAAGCCGAAAGCCAAAACTTAATGTGCTCTCATAAAAATGGCTGGAAGATTCCCGATTCTTATTTCGAGCAACTAGTTGAACAGTCCTGTTTATTTTAGTGCCGCTAGAAATTCAATAACCGTCGCTTGGGCCGAGATAAAGTGCTTATGTTCTAACAACAGGCCCTGACAAATTAGACGAATTTCCTCAGCTTCAACAGATTCAACACTGCCATCACTGGCGGCTATATTAAAAAGTGATTTGAGAAGATTATACTTCTGATCATTATTCATTAACTCGTTAAGCGAGGGACAGTAGCGATGATTCTCTATTCCAGCTAGCTCAACCATCTCTTCAACAGCAACAGTTGTCACCACTTCTACCTGCGCCGGATCGAGCTCGCTCCATTGGGTAAGTGCCTTTTGCATTCCAATTATTTCTTGAGGGTCAATTTTCATGTCGGCATAGGCGACTCTGGCCAAAAGTCCGGCAATGCAGGCATTTTTCAGCAGCTCAGAATCGGAGGAATTGGGTAGTAATTGTCGCAATTTATGCTCTAAACGGCTTGAAACCGCCTTCTCTTGCTCATTATTGTCGCTAAATTTAAAAATATCGAATAGTCCCATGTGATTTCCTAGGCTTGTAATTGTAGAGTCAGCCTAATAATCTTAATAAATGTTGTAGGGGGACGACAAGAAGATAAGATAACTAATTAATATTACGATTAAACCAGTCGTGTATTCAAGTATTAGTGAAAAACTATGGGTCAGAAAAAGCATTTAGTATTTCCAAGCATGAGCGGCGATGGTGACAGCGACGAAGACGAGCAGTCCGGTGTTGCCACAATTGATCGCGCCAAAGTTAAGCGACCACCGCGCTATAAAGTCGTTCTTCACAACGACGATTACACCACAATGGAATTTGTTATCTACGTACTCCAGAAATTTTTTAGGAAAACTCTAGAAGAAGCGCAAGCTATAATGCTCAAAGTCCATAAAGAAGGTGTTGGTATTTGTGGTGTCTACACTTATGAAATCGCAGAATCAAAGTCTGCGTCAGTTGGAAAGTCCGCTAAGGAAAACGGTCATCCCCTTCTTTGCACTATAGAGCCTGAATAGTAAAAGCTGTAAAAGAGATAAATTATGATGAGTCAAAAAATAGAAGTTATAATTAATGCCGCGATTGTGCAGGCCAATGAGTTAAAGCATGAGTACCTAACTCTAGAAGCCTTGCTTTTTGCAATGCTGGATGATCAGCATGTCTGTGAGCTTTTACAAGAATGTGGTGCTGTAGTTCCCCAGATAAAAGAAGACTTAGTCGAGTTTTTAAAAGATGACGAAAATTTCAGTGTGCTTGATCCTGAGCAAATCGAAGCTCTGGGCCAAGAGCAATTCGTCGACGAAGAGCTGCGAAAACTAGCGGCAGAGAGTGGAATTAATTACCAGCCGGAAATTAGCATGTCACTACAGCGGGTTATTCAAAGGGCCGCCATACATGTTCAATCGAGTGGAAAAAAGCAGATACATGGAATTAATTTACTAGTGGCGATGTTTCAAGAAAAAGAGAGCTTCGCACTTTTTACTCTGACTAAGCAAGGCGTTGAGCGCTTCGACTTAGTAAAGAAAATCTCCCATGGAGTGGATGGGCCATTAACCGATGACAAAGATAGTGCTGGGTCTAATGAGGATGAGGAATTACTAGATAACGGCGAGAACCAGGGCAAGCCTAAGAAAGGAAAAAAGCGCAATAAGAGCTATCTCGAGCAGTTCTGCTTGCCTTTAAATGATCTGGCAAAAAAAGGCAGGATCGATCCCATAATAGGAAGAGATAATGAAATCGAGCGGATTGTCCAAACTCTCTGCCGCCGTCGCAAAAATAATCCCTTATTAGTGGGGGATGCCGGTGTCGGAAAAACCGCCCTAGCGGAAGGGCTGGCGATTCGAATCGTCGAGGGCAATGTTCCAGAGGTTTTGGCCGAGACGGTTATTTTCAGCCTCGATATGGCCTCCTTATTGGCCGGTGCCAAATACCGTGGAGATTTTGAACAGCGCTTAAAAGGTGTTTTAAAAGAGTTGGGAAAAATGGCCGATAACGGCAAAGATACGGTTCTTTTTATAGATGAACTGCATACCGTAATGGGAGCAGGGGCAACTGCCGGCGGCAGTATGGATGCCTCCAACCTTTTAAAGCCAGCACTGTCAGGTGGCAAGATTCGTTGCCTTGGTAGTACAACTTATGAAGAGTACCGCAAGTTTATAGAAAAAGATCCCGCCTTCAGCCGGCGTTTTCAAAAGATAGATGTCGATGAACCCAATCCAGAGGATACACTTAAAATTCTCCAGGGTCTGCGGTCTCGCTTTGAAAAGCACCATTCGGTGAAATACTCGAAGGGAGTATTGAAATTAGCGGTGGATCTTTCTGAAAAATATATTACTGATAGGAAGAACCCCGATAAATCAATTGATGTTATCGATGAGGCGGGGGCAAAAATACAATTACTGCCAGCTGCCAAAAGGCGCCAAAATATCAGCAAGAAAGACATTGAGCAGGTGGTTGCCCAATTGGCGAAAATACCACAGGTAACGGTTGTTGGAAGTGAGAAAGAAAAATTGCAACAATTGGAACCCAATATAAAGCTGGCGATCTTCGGCCAGGACAAGGCGGTCGAAAAAGTATCTGATGCGATTTTATTGGCCCGTTCAGGACTAGGAGATGAGAACCGCCCGATGGGGGCCTTCCTATTTGCTGGACCTACAGGTGTCGGTAAGACCGAGCTGGCAAAACAGCTGGCGCTACAATTAGGCTCTCAATTAGAACGCTTCGATATGTCGGAATTTATGGAGAAGCACTCGGTTTCTAAATTGATTGGAGCGCCTCCAGGTTATGTTGGACATGATCGAGGAGGTATACTGACTGACGCTATTAAAAAGCATCCCCATTGTGTACTTCTCTTAGATGAAATTGAAAAGGCCCATCCCGATATTTTCAATATCCTCCTTCAAGTCATGGATCATGGCGTTTTGACCGACTCCCATGGCCGCAAGACTGACTTCAAAAATGTAATCCTTATAATGACGACAAATGCTGGGGCGAAAGACCTGGAAGCCGGCTCGATTGGGCTTTCAAATTTAGGAGCAGGTGAAGTCAATATCAATAAGCGAGATCAGGCGATAAAGAATGGATTCTCTCCTGAGTTTCGTAACCGACTAGATGCTATCGTGCACTTTAATAAGCTCCAAGATCAACAGATCCTGAAGATTGTCGATAAGTTTCTTTATCAGCTTGAGAATAAGTTGGCGGCAAAGAACGTTGATTTTGTTGTTGAGGATGAGGCCAAGGCCTGGTTGGCCAAAAAAGGTTATGATCCAAAAATGGGTGCCAGACCACTTGGCCGTCTTATCGATACTGAGATAAAAAAATTAATGTCCCAAGAGCTCTTATTCGGTCGTCTTGAGAAAGGTGGCAAGGTAACTATTTTTGTAAAAGAAGAAAGTGATGGTGAGAGCAGCCTTCAATTTAGAATCTCAAAAAGCTAAAAATTTTTAAATGCCACAAATTATTGCCGATAATTGGGAAAATATTGTCTTCCTGAGCACATAATTACAGTCTTTTTTAGGATAAGTTTGCATTTTTTTTTAATTTTTTTAATTTTTTTTTATTTCCGATTTCGAGTAACTCAATAATTAAAAAAAAGTCGCGGTAACTTCTGAGACTGCGTATAGGTAGGCGTCGCAGTCTTTTAGTCTTCGTGGTCTGAACTGTGAATGTTATGATGAAAGAGGAATTTGGGAGCAAAATGAAAGCAAAGTAGCGGTCTGATGTATAAAAAAAGACCTTTTTTGTTTGCATTAAAAAAAAAATCTGATTATCCTTTAAATAAGTATTGAAAACTAGGAGGATGTCAAATGGCAGTTCGTAAGAAAAAAGCAACCAAGAAAAAGGTTGTAAAGAAAAAAGCGACACGCAAGAAAGCTACTAAGAAAAAGGTAGCTAAGAAAGCAACTCGTAAGAAAGCGACTAAGAAAAAAGCCGCTAAGAAAAAAGCAACTCGTAAGAAAGCGACTAAGAAAAAAGCCGCTAAGAAAAAAGCAACTCGTAAGAAAGCGACTAAGAAAAAAG
>JABGVH010000046.1 GCA_018646195.1 Halobacteriovoraceae bacterium | reverse complement strand
GTCCCAGGCCGACTTTTAGTTTTTGAGAATTACCATTACTATCAAAAAGACCTTCGCCATCAGGCCCGCGATGAGAGGCCAACTGATTAGCTGCTTCCAATTGCACAGCATCGATATTTCGGGGAGAGATAATTCCTACTATTCCACACATTAGCAAATACTCCCATAGAGCGACCGGACTTCTTTTGTCACGACCTCCTTTGAAAATTTATCACTAAATGTTTTTCGAATGACTTGGGGATCGTACTGCTCGAGTTTTTCTAAGAAAGTTAAGAGCCCCCTCGAAATCCCCGGGGCATCTCCCACGTCAAAAAGAAGTCCATTCTTTTCATTGATAAAAGTCTCCGGTCCACCACAGCGAGTGGCAAGCACTGGACGACCACAGGCCATTGCCTCAAGGTATACCAACCCAAAAGATTCATGCTGGCTGGTAAGAATAAAGGCTAAGCAATTCTGATACAATTCCAAAAGTTCTTCACGGTTCTTGCTACCAAGGAATTCAATCCGATGGCCGACACGCATCTCTTCCGCTAATTTCTTGTAGTTTTCAAGCTCTGAGCCTTCGCCAACGATTTTAAATTTAATTTCAGGGTCTATTTGTCCATCAACAAAAGAGACGACCTTTACCAAGTCTTCTATCCCTTTCTGGGGCACCATTCCCCCTACAGTAAGGAAATATTTTTTGGACTTATTCACATTTTGGGAATCGATTACAAAAAAGTCTTCGTCTATAAAATTAGGAATAACACAAGTTTCGTTTAATCCGTAGCTATTCACCTCTTCTTCTAGATGCTTGCTTACACAAACAATCTTGGAAGATTTTTCAAGACCCCAGGCCAATTCCTTAATAAGTTTTCCATGCTTCTCCAAATGAGAAAATGGAAAAGGACTCATATGCTCTGTCACTAAATAGGGAATTCCATGCTGCTCAGATAATTTTCTCGCCAAGTAAGCGCCAGGAAATGAAACATGGGCGTGGATTAAATCGATTTTGTGGCCCATCACTTTTGTCTGTAGAAAATTTTTCTGATTGGCCTTTGTTACTTGAGATAGGCCACCCAGACGGTGTGACCAATGGGCAACTGGCGTATTCAATTCAAAAAGGTTACTTTCGTTACGAACTGATCGCGACTCTTCATTTCGAGAAAAAATCTTTCCCCAGCTCGATGGGTCTGCAGGGCTGATAAAATAATCTTCTTGCCCCCAGAGACTTACAAAAATATTGTCATCGGGAAAAGCATTGGCGTAACAGCTGATTTGTTCGCGACAAAAAATCCCAAAGTTTGGATTTGATTCAGTTGGATACCAAGAAGGAATGAAGAAAATATTCACATTTTTCTCCAAAGTATCGCATTGTAAAAGAAGATCTGGATATATTCGCAGACCACCCAAACCTTAATTCCAAGATAGAAATCTCCCATCACCCAGCCATAATAAAAAGCTGCAGATCGATAGAGAGTACCGGTCACTCCGAATATAAAATTATATTTTTGCTGCTTAACCACAATGAAGGCAGTGCTGGTTGGGGAACTCATAAACATTACCAATAGCATTGGAGAGAGAGCTGCAGCGATTTTACCTGACTCACGCCAAGGCTCGCCAAAGACAAAGGCAAATAAATCCGGCCCCCAAAGATAGAGACAAGAAAAAGGCATAATCCCCAATAAGAAAAGTGCTCCCCAGGTAAAGCAAACCAAGCGCCGCTTATAAAAAGTATTTTCCATCTCGGTCAGCTTTTGATAAAAAACTTGCCCCACTGCATTTCCTACCAACGCCAAAGGTAATAATAATACTTTCATCGCAAGACTGTAATAACCAGTAATAGCGGTGCTGAAAAAGTGGCTAAGGGCAAAAACGGGAAGGTGCTGAGAAAGAGTATCTAGAAAAGATGCTGGTAAATTATATTTTGGAAATTCCTTAAAGGGTTCCGTTTCTTTTTTAAATTTTTGAAAATTAAAAAGCTTAATTCCCGCAATTTTTTCGGCCCGGCCACGAAATAAGTAAACCAAGGCGGCTAAAAAACCAATGAGATTGGCCGCCAATAAACCCCAATGCTTCCAAGCCAAATAACCACCTAGAATCGCCACCCCGGCGTTAGACAGGCTTTGAATTACCTTTGAGAAGGATATATTTCGATAGGCCTTGTCTCGATTACAGTCGTAACTCAGAAGCATAAAAAGTGCCTGAAAGAGAATTCCTAAGAAAAGAAAGAGACTCCAGCGAGGGGTTTCGACAAGCAGGTACGCCGCAACTGATATCAGTAAAACCGCTCCAGAGAAACAAAAAATTAATTTATAAATATTTCTGAATAGGTTGCGCGCTTCAACTTTATCACTGGCCACCACTAGGCCCATTTCCAAACGTAAGGTCGAGAGAATAATCAGAACTCCAACCCAGGAGTTAAACAACGCCAAAACTCCAAAGTCTTCCGCCCCATACAAACGCGAAAGGATCGGTGCCACTGCCAGCGTCAAGACCTGACCTACCACGGTTCCACTCACTAACTTTAAGCTATTTTTAAAGTAATCGGTATTGAGAAGATAACTAAGGCTGAGCTTCAAGTTCTAACCTATTTTAAGAAGGGATGAGATTTTTGACAGGGTCCAGTTGCAGTTTGCTTTCGCAGTTCCTCAACTACCGAAATGCCGACTTTAACATCTTCCACTCCAAAAGAACGCCCTCGAAGTAATTCTTGATAAACAACAGTATGTAGATCGGTAAAGCCAGTCGAAAATTCAATTTCGTCTCCATCTAAGGTAATAGAGCGGAAGGTTGGCTTACCTTCCTTAATTGCTTTTTCTGGTAGGAACTTACGATCCACCGATAGGAACCAGCGGACTTCGGCCCGTTCGTATTCCATATAGCCAGCGTAAACATGAGCGTCACCACTATGCAGTTCGCTATGTTGAATATCTCCAAACAACCAAGAGAGCATATCAAAAAAATGAACACCAATATTAGTTGGCAGCCCACCAGACTTTGCTACGTCACCTTTCCAAGATTTATGAAACCAAGGTCCGCGAGAAGTTATATAAGAGAGATCCACTTGGTATTTCTTTCCAGGGTCCGCTGCCAATACTTCGTCACGAAGTGCGCGAATCGAAGGATGAACCCGCAATTGTAAAATGGTGGCGACAGTTTTCCCACTGGCCTTTTCAGCCTGGCGAATTTCTTCTAGATCTGCCAATTCCAAAACCAAAGGCTTTTCGCAGATAATATTAGCGCCGGCCCGAAGGCCCATCAAAATATGCTCTTTATGTTTGTAATTGGGAGAACAAATGGTCAGGTAGTCGATTTTATTTTGGGTGATATAATTTTCAAATTCTTTTTCATTTAAAAAAAATTCAACATCGTGAAAATCCCGGTCAAGTATCCCAACCGAATCCACCGGATCCATGGCAACTACTAATTCTCCGCCACATTCTTGAATTGCTTTTAAATGTCTTGGCGCAATGTATCCACCTACGCCAACTATTCCAAACTTCATAAAGTTGTCCTTAATCAACCTTCAAAATACCTCAAAACACTTACAAATGGCTACCTGCTGGGCTAGACTAGCCCTATGCTACAAAACCTTCAGGAGCTACGTCCCTGGAAAAAAAATCTTATCGCAATGAGTTACGACATCGTCTTGTCGGCCCTGGCCTTCTACTTATCCCTGGCCCTGCGTTTTGACTCCTTTCAATTAGAAGAAGTACCCAGAGCTATATTGCTGATTAGTTTTATTACAGTTCCATTAATAGAATTTTTGACCTTTTATTTTATGGGTCTCTATAAAGGAATTTGGCGCTACACTAGTACCCCTGATCTCTTACGCTTAATTAAAGGCGCCAGTGTGGCGGTAGTCGCCGCTTTCGTGACCCTCTTCCTCTACAACCGCTTAGTGGGAATTCCCCGCTCATCTTTCGTCATTAATTGGGCACTGCTAATAATTTTTCTAGGTGGCGGCCGCTTTACCTACCGTCTATGGGTCGATAATTTTGGACTTAAAGCAATTCGCGAAGGTTTCGAAAAAGTTTTTATTATAGGAACCGGTCCTTCAGCCGTTCAGCTATTGAGAGAAATCCGTGACCACCAATCACTTGGAATTGGAGTCACTGGTTTTATTGACGACAATCGGGATATCAGAGGCAAAACTATTTATAATACTCCAGTACTTGGACAAACTTCAGATCTGGCCTTCCTGGCAGAACGTTATGACATCACCAAAATTTTTATCGCTATGCCAAGTGCTTCAAGCCAAGATGTTCGAAATATCGTCAACCGCGTTCAAGGCATGCATATAGAATTTAAAATTCTTCCTCAGCTCAAAGATATTATCGGTGGCGAAGTAGAAATCTCACAACTCAGAACGCTTAATGTGGAAGACCTTCTTGGACGTGAAAGTGTCATCTTAGATGATAAGCCAATCTCAAAAATGATCGAAGATAAAGTCGTTATGGTAACTGGAGCCGGTGGTTCTATTGGGTCAGAACTTTGTAAGCAAATCGCCAGGTACTCTCCCAAGAGATTAATTTTTGTCGACCAGTCAGAATTCAATACCTATGAATTAGAACTCGACTTTAATACTAAACCCAACTCCTTTGACATCATTCCACAAGTAGGAGACGTCAGGGACAAAGACAGGATTGATTCTCTCTTCAAGAAATTCGCCCCACAGGTGGTTTTTCATGCTGCCGCTTATAAGCATGTGCCAATCATGGAGTCCAATCCCTATGAAGCAGTACAGACGAATATTGGTGGCACCTCCAACGTCGCCAGGGCGGCGCTCGAAAATGGAATTGAAGAATTTGTCATGGTCTCTACTGACAAGGCAGTTAATCCTACCAATATTATGGGCGCCACTAAAAGAATTGCAGAAATTCTTATCCAAGGTTTTCAAAAAGAAACCAGCAAGACTAAATTTATCACTGTTCGGTTTGGCAATGTCCTTGGCTCTTCAGGCAGTGTCATTCCACTCTTTAAAAGGCAAATTCAGCAAGGGGGACCGATCACGGTCACCCATCCCGATATCACTCGCTACTTTATGTCGATTCCCGAAGCCACTCAATTAATTTTACAAGCCGGCTCTATCGGAAACGGCGGTGAAATTTTTATGCTCGATATGGGGACGCCTGTTAAAATTGTCGAGTTAGCTAAACAGATGATTACAATTGCAGGCCTTACTCCCGACGTTGATATTGCCATTCAGTTCACTGGTCTTCGTCCTGGCGAAAAACTATTTGAAGAACTTCTAGTGATGGAAGAATCCACCTTGCCCACCATTCACCCCAAAGTGAGAGTCAATAAAGGCCGTGATAATCACAATGACGTTATAGAGAAAATCGAAACCTTAATCTCGCTTACCACCACCACTGCTCTGGAAGATTACAAAAAAATTATAGGAGAAATCCTGCCAGAATACATGACCCCCGAAGAGCATCAACGGATGACTGAAGAGAAGTCCGGCGACCGCGAATCAATCCATTAGAGACCCCTGCCCAGCTCGCAAGGCGACCCCTATATAAAGATAGCGCTACTCCCTTAGGCTAAATAGCTGATTTTAAAATGATTGCTCAATTCTTCAAAAGACTCCTCAAATATTCCCTAAGTACTTGATAAAATAGCCTTATCAGGCATTACACTACAGTACCTGAGTAAATTAGCCGAGTAGTTATCCAGCCAACTAGTGAGGAAGTGAGATGAATTCAAAAACAATTTTCTGCCTATTCGCAGCCGCAATTTTTGTTACTTTTAGCGCCATTAACCCCTCTTTCGCCAATGACTTCGATGACGAAAAAGGTGGGTACCTAGATGAAAAGGGTGGTGTCCAAGAACGGCCGTATATAGACCGCGATTCAAATCGAGAAAAATGTGGTTGTACTGGTGAAGCCTGGGAGAAAACCAAAGATAATCGCTGCCGGGAATGGCGTAGAGAAAAACGCCCGAGCTTATGTCGTAGTACTTGTTGTAATGGCGTAGGAAGTACTCAGGAAGACAACTTGCTGGATATTATTTCTCATGTCGAGGCCAAAAAGAAACGCTGTGATATGAATGGTTGTGGTAATTGCGGCAGTACCAATGCAATTAATATGGAACATTGTTTTAAGGGTAAAGACCCTTGCTGTGGGCCAAGTAAAAATTCTATTGTAAAAAAACCTATGGTCAAGAAGCCAAAAGTTAATTGTGCCATGATAATGAAAAAAGGCGCTTGTAAGTCTTACGATCCTAAAAAGCCAAATAACTTAGCGGAGATGTTCTGTTGTGATAAGGATTACAAAACCAATGGCGCTCTTCTCGATCATATCCTCTACAATATGGACCCAAAAGTTGCCGTCGATGATCTGACTAGGGGTGTACTTAATAATTACTTTCCCAATACCACTCACTCCGGCTGTAAGAAAATTGGCGGCAATAAGGCCAAGTGTCATGACGGAATCTATAAAAAAACCGACGAGCTTCATGAAGACTTTGATGGTTACGCTGGTCAAGACAATATGCTTGGACAAGAAAAGTTCCAGCCCAAAAACCAAGTTCCCTTTGACGATGGCAGTGGCCCAGCTCCCAAAGAAGATGACGGGAGTGGTGGTGGAGCAGCTCAGTAATTAATGCTGAATATCGGATCCACCAAGAACTTTGAAAAAAGTTAGACAGATAATTTTAAGATCTAAAAATACCGTCCGGTTCTCTAAGTAATAGGCATCTAAGTCTACTTTCTGGGGAATCGGAATTTCATCTCTTCCATTAATTTGTGCCCAACCAGTAAGACCGGGAACCAATTTATCGACGCCTTTTTCAGTTCGAAGGGCAATTAAATCTTCTTGGTTATAGAGGGCCGGGCGAGGCCCCACAAAAGACATTTTCCCAGACAGAATAGAAATGAGTTGCGGAATTTCATCCAGACTACTTTTTCTGAGAAAACTACCTATTGGTGTTACGTAGCTTTTTGTTTCTTGATTCATTAAGTGTGTTGGTAGCTGGGGAGTGTCGCTATACATGGTTCGAAACTTAGGCATCTTAAAAAGAGCATTATTCTTACCGACTCTCGAAGACCAGTGAATTCCTGGCCCTTTACTAGTCAATTTAACCAATAGGTATACAAGAAGAAAAGGAATCAAAAGAATGACCGCTAGGATTAGTGAAAGGGTTAAATCGAATAATCTTTTCATTTTAAAATAACATCCATAATACTTTGATTAACTTTAATAACATCATACTTTTCTTTGGCCTTTAACAGACTACACTCTCCCATCTTACTCTTTAATTCAGGCTTCTCAATTAGGTCGAGCATTCTCTGACTTAAGACCTCGCTTTCGCGAACCGGTACAAGAAATCCATTCTCACCATCTACTACAGTCTCGCGACAACCTGGTGCATCTGTAGTAATCACAGGTAAGCCCATCGCCAATGCTTCTAAAACAGAGCGAGGAGTTCCCTCTCGGTAGGAGGGAAGTACAAATACTTCCGCTCTTAAGAGATGCGAAAGAACATCATCTGTTTGAGGAATATAAGTTATCACTCCCTCTTGTTGCCAAGCTTTTACTTCATCTAAGCTATAGGCGGCAGGGTTGTCATCGGTTCCCCCTAGAAGGTAAAAACCTGCCTCTGGATGCTTGGCCTTTACAGTTCTGGCAGCCGCAACATACTCGCCTATTCCCTTATCCTTTAGGAGACGGGCAATTAATAAAAACGAGTCCTTTTCTTTTGAAATACTATGATTGGGTTTAAATTTCTCGAGACTAACTCCAGAGCCATTAATAATCACAGTCTTTTCTTCACTAGTAAGTTTTAAATCAAGAAATTCTTTTCGATCGTCCCTATTTTGAAAGAAGACTTTATTATTTAAATTAAGAGCGATCTTGTATTGAATTTTAATAATTTGCTTAATCAATTTTTTCTTTAAAGAAGTTCCTGTAAAGATATAACCAAGCCCCGTGATATTTGAATAAATACCTGCAACTCCTGCCATAAAAGCCGCGATGCTGGAATAGATAGTCGGTTTGATAGTGTAATTGAGAACTATGTCAGGCTTCTCTCGTTTAAATATTTTGTAGAGCTGCCAAAGAGTCCGCAGGTCCTTGAAGGGGCTAAGTCCTTTTCTCGATAAATTGAATGAATGGACGGGATGAGGGAAAGTCTTAAGGGCATCATTAAAATCATCCTCAGTGGGGATGGCGATCGAAACACTATGACCGGCAACCGAGAGGGTCTCAATAAGATCCTTTCTAAAATTAGTCAGTGTGAAGCCAACATTGGCCACCAAGATAATTTTTTTCATAGAAGATTATTCTTATACCATTCGAGGGCCATATCGATTCCCTCGGCAAGAACGTAGCGGGGCTTGTATCCTAAGTCTTCGCTGGCATTTGAAATGTCAGCATGGGAATGTCGGACGTCCCCTTCTCTAAAGTCACCGTATTTTTTTTCTAATTTAGTTACATGGGGATAATCTTCAGCCAGCTTTTCCTGCATGGTATCGTGCAGCTCATTTAGGGTGTAAGCGGCACTACAAGCGCAATTATAAGCACGTAATTTGGCCTTTCCCTTTTCGGCATGAGCCGCTAAGAGATTGATATCCACAACATTCTCAACAAAAGTAAAATCGCGGCTAGTTTCACCATCACCAAAAATAGTAATCGGCTGGTTCTTAATCATGCCTTTAACCCAAAGAGGAAGGACGGCAGCATAGGGCCCCTCGGGAGATTGATAAGGTCCAAAGACATTGAAGTAACGAAGACCTATCAAATCCATATCAGTACTATTAGAAAAAACTGAGGCATAAAGCTCATCAGTTAATTTTGAAACAGCATAAGGCGAAAGCGCATTGCCAAGATTTTCTTCTACCTTGGGAAGTTCTTGGCTATCCCCGTAAACTGAAGAACTTGAAGCGTAAACGACCTTCTTGATCCCCATTTCTTTGGCCGCTTGAAAAATATTAACGGTGCCACCAACATTAACTTCATTAGTTAGTCCAGGGTTAGCAAAAGAACGGGGGACCGAACCAAGAGCGGCTTGATGAAGTACGATGTCCACTCCTTCCATCGCTCTCTTGCAAGTGGAAAAATCGCGAATATCACCCTCTATCATAGTAAAAAGGCTCCATGCTTCTTCTCCAACAAGTTTTTGCACTTGCTGCAGGTTTTCTTTAACACCTGTTGAAAAATTATCGAGACCGACCACTTTTTGACCAAGAGTGAGTAGCCTTTTGAGTATATTAGTTCCAATAAATCCGGAAACCCCTGTCAAAAGCCAGGTCTTGGGTTCCTTTCTGAAATGTTCTTCTACAAGGTCTATCAACTATAGTCTCCACATATTGGGATGCATATCTTGCGGGTAGAATCCTTTAATATCGATAAGAATTCCTTCTTTGCTTAAGTACTTTAAAATATCACTGCTTCCCCAATTAGAATAAAGCTTGTGGGAAACGGCCATCACTGCCACATCTGCTTCTTTAAGCTGATCTAATTCAACTAACTTAATTCCGTGGACTCGCTCCACTACAACAGGGTCTGCCATTGGGTCGTGGAACTGAAGATTGACTCCATAATCACGAAGTTCTTTGATCACATCAAAGACCTTGCTATTTCTGATATCAGGACAATTTTCTTTAAAAGTTAAACCGAAGACCGTCACGGTGGCTGAATTTAAATTGATATTTTTCTTGGCCATCAGCTTGATAGCTTTTTCGGCGACAAATTTTCCCATGGAATCATTGATACGCCGACCAGCGAGTATGACCTGCGGGATATGACCAAATTTTTCAGCTTGGTAAGTTAAGTAATAGGGATCTACGCCAATACAATGACCACCGACAAGGCCAGGAGTGAATTTTAAAAAATTCCACTTGGTTCCCGCCGCCGCTAATACTTCTTTGGTATCAATTTCCATCTTATCAAAAATTTGAGAGAGCTCGTTCATAAGAGCAATATTTAAATCTCTCTGGGTGTTTTCGATCACTTTAGCAGCTTCCGCTACTTTGATCGAGGCCGCTTTATAAACTCCGGCTTTTACAACTGATCCATACTCTGAGGCCACAACCTCTAAAGTTTCAGCATCTTCCCCAGAAACGACTTTCATAATTTTAGTAAAGGTGTGTTCCTTATCACCTGGATTGATTCGTTCGGGGCTATAACCCACTTTAAAATCACCACGGCTAAGACCCGATTCGGCCAGTAGTACTGGGACACAACATTCTTCGGTGGCACCTGGAAATACCGTCGATTCATAGACTACGATATCACCTTTTTTGAGGACACTTCCTACCGACTTAGAGGCCCCAAGTAAGGCTCCGAGGTCTGGTTTATTGGCGTCATCGATGGGAGTAGGAACAGCGACAATAAAAAAATCACAGTCCTTCAAATCATTTGCGCTGGAGGTTAGTGTTAATTGATCATTTTTAAGGTCCGCTTCACAGACTTCGCCGGTACGGTCATAAAAAGACTTCAGCTCATCTACTCGAGCTGAACTTATATCAAAGCCCACTACTTTCTTAATTTTAGAAAATTCAACCGCTACCGGAAGACCAACATAACCTAGGCCTATAACAGCAACATTACGAGAACTCATGCTTCTCTTCTCCTCTCTGGAAACGATGCAATAATATCATCTATTGCCCCTCCAGCCAACTTTGGAACATTAGGACGTCCCAAAGGTGGAACTGCTTATTTGAAGCGCCACTTTGATGATCATCCCACGCCGCCTTAATCATAGGGTAAGAGAGATGACCTTGTTCGGTAATTTTTTTCTTTGAAATGAGGGATTCCGCCCAGTCCTTTAGATCATGACGTAGCCATGAGTCGAGAGGAATTCCAAAGCCGGTTTTAGGGCGGTCTGTTAATGAAGTAGGTACGTATTTTTGAAGTACATCTCTTAAAATTCTTTTTCCCACTCCATTTTTTATTTTATGCTCTAGAGGCATGCGCCAGGCCAATTCAATGATGCGCCTATCGAGAAAAGGTATTCTTGTCTCCAGCGAGACACTCATCGCTGCGCGATCAACTTTAGTTAAAATATCGTTCGGTAGATAGTTGAGAAAATCTGCCACCATTAATTTTTCTGAAGCGGTATGAACCGAATTAAAACATAACTCACCCATTTGGCCTTGATTACTATTGATAACTAAGTCACTATCCCAATGACCGGTTAATTTTGAATAGATTTCACTTAGGTCATTAGACTCTAGAACGTCGGCCATCTTGTATATTTTATCGCCAAATGCAGAGTGCCCCAATTTTAAAACTCTTCCCAGCCGGTTCCATCCCTGAGGAGAAAATTGCTTAATACTACCCCCTAAAATTTGACTGAGGTGCTGTGGCAAAAATTTTGTTTTCCCTAATATTTGAGGAACAAGGAAATGGCGATTGTAGCCTCCAAAAACTTCGTCCCCACCATCTCCACTAAGAGCTACAGTGACATGATTTCTAGTCATATTAGAGACTAGAAAAGTGGGTATTTGCGAAGAGTCTGAAAAAGGCTCATCGTAAATGGTAGGCAGGTTAGGAATAACTTCCAAGCAGTCTTTAGAGGAAACATAGAGTTCGGTATGGTGAGTTTTTAGATGGGCTGCCACTTCTTTGGCATAGACCGCTTCGTTGTACTCTGGCTGCTCGAAACCAATGGTGTATGTTTTGATGGCCGTCTGTGAGCGTTTTTGCATCAACGCTACGATTAATGAGGAGTCAATTCCTCCCGAAAGAAAGGCCCCATAGGGAACATCCATAGCCATCTGTTCGGCCAAGACTTGGTCCATAGTCTCTTCAAAGAGCCTTTGAGCGTCGAGGTAATTTGTTATAGGTTCTTGTTTAGATTTATCAATACATTGATCGAGGCTCCAATATTCATTCTCTTTTTGTTGGCCTCCATCTTGAGTACTAATTGTTAGGGTATGACCCGGCCTTAGCTTTTTAATACCACGGTATATTGTCAAAGGTGCAGGGATACAATTGTATTTAAAAAAACTTGCGAGGGCGTCTTGATCAATATTTTTTTCAAATGCCGGATGCGCCTTCAGAGCTTTTAACTCTGACCCAAAAAAGAAAGTTGAATTGAGGGTTCCATAATAAAGCGGCTTTTCACCGGCCCGATCACGAGCGAGTGTTAAAGTTTTATCTTTCTTATCAAATAGGGCGAAGGCAAACATTCCATTAAGTTTTGGCAGGGTTTTATCTAGGCCCCAACTGCTTATCGCCTCTAAAAGAACCTCCGTGTCGGAGTTTCCTCTAAATTCGCTATGCCCGTCTTTTATAAGCTCTTCTTTTATTTTTTGATAATTATAGATCTCTCCATTATAGGTAATGGTATAACGTTCATTATGAGAGTTCATTGGCTGGGCGCCAGCGGGACTAAGGTCGACAATCGAGAGGCGACGGTGACCAAAGGCCAAGTTTTGATGATCCCAGACACCTTGCCCATCAGGCCCTCTATGGGCCAGTTCAGAGTTCATCTTATGAACAATCTGATCTAAGTCAGCCGAGTAATTTCCATATTCAATAAATCCTACAAAACCACACATATTACGATTTCCTAAAAGTTATAAAGCCGTAGAGAAAACCTAAGTACTTTGTAAGGTCAATCCAAAGAACTAAATTGAGTGCCAGGATCGGTGCAAATAGATCTGTCTTAAACCAAAGAGGGCTTTTTGAGCGCCTGATTGGATCTATAATCCCTCTTCCTAAGTAATGAAGAAAAATAATAATAATAGCGATCTTATGATTAATTGCAATGATAAGAAGTAGCGCTGAAAAATAAATAATATAAACCATTACCTGCTTTAAGGAAACACCCGCCCAAACGGTATTCTTAGAATAGGTAAACCATTTCTTTAGGACCTGAATAATATTTTCGGGATAAGTCGAATATGAAATGACCGCTTTTTCAGGAGTCAGCTCTCCATAACTTTCTGTAAATTTTTCTCTCCAGACAAGGTCTTCAGCCGAGCGCAGGTATTCCGGAAAGAATCCTATCTCAGAAAAAACTTTTCTATTAATCAAAGCCCCTGGAAGAGTTGTTCCGGCTTGTCCTACTCCATTAGTCAGGGCACAGAGGGCCTTAGTGAATGAATCCCGGCCATAAAAGAGGCACTTCCCTAAGGCTCCTGATTCTGGCCGTTTTTGAACCAATTGCCACATGGTTGTTAACCAATTGGCGTCTACTGCAATCCCTAAATCTAAAAAAGCAATCCACGGAGTCCCAGCTTCTTTAATACCTATATTTCGAGACTCT